>JAEWUD010000037.1 GCA_023397475.1 Bacillota bacterium | reverse complement strand
GGTCCTATCACACGGTATCGCAGTTCATTTTCCGGCCGTCGGATTTGGGACACTTTATATGATCATCAATCTGATCATGCTCGTGGCGATTTTTTTCATTGATAAGAAGAAGATCGGTATCGGCACGTTTATCAATATTTTCCTTCTCGGTTATGTTGTCGAATTCTCGTCGAAACTATTCAAATCGATCCTGCCGGCGGATGTCTTGTGGCTCAGAATCTTGATGTTCGCGATAGGCATCCTCGTTCTTTGCGTCGGATCTTCTTTGTACTTCGTTGGCGATCTCGGCGTCTCGACGTATGACGCCGTCGCTCTTGTTCTTGCGGAGCGGACTCCGGTTAAGTTCCAGTATCTTCGGATCGGAACAGACATTATCTGTACCGTGACCGGCGTGCTCTTAGGCGTTAAGGCGGGTATTGGAACCGTGGTCCTTGCTCTTGGCATGGGGCCGATCATCGCGTTCTTCAAGCATGTTCTGGCGATGCCGCTTCGCTACGGCCGGGAGAGATCCAGAGAACTTGTTGCGGAGGAGAAGGAGAAGAAGCGCCTTTTCAAGAAGCCGAAAGCAAACGCGTAGCTCTCAGAGCGATTGTTCCGCGCGTATCTTCATCGGCGTCGCACCGTAGGCCTGTCGGAACATTCGGATGAAGACTTTATAGTTGGTAATTCCGTTCTTCTCAAGAAGCGCGGCGACTGAATCCTTCGTGTGAAGCAGATCATAGTAGAAATGCACGAGACGAACCGTATTCACATATTCGAGGAAGGTGCGATTCGTATACTTGCGAAAAAGGCGACAGAAGTATTCCCTGCGGATGCCCAGCATCCCCGAGACATCCTGGACACAAAGTGGGCGACGATAGTTCGCCTTCACAAAATCCATCGCCAGTTCGATGCGGTCGAGTCCCTTGTCTCTCTTAATCACATCTGCGTCTGACAAAGGTACACTATGATGTGTGTAGAGTTCGAAGAGAAATCGATAAACGTAGGAAGTGACAATCAAGCGAAACCCCGGTACTCTCTTCTCGTACTCGATCTGCATTGCCCGAAGTAGCTCTCCCATTCGCAATCTTGAAGAGACGCCCTCTTGCCGGAAGGGGTGATATTCTTCGATATAAAGCGAATCGTAATCAGGAAGCAACCGGCGAACGTCCTCCTTGGGAATCTGCAACAAGAGGTAGCCCGCGTCCGTGTGTGTATGCGTGGCGTGAATCGCCCGTGAGTTGATAAAGAAGATGTCACGCTCCTTAAGATCATACGTTCGATCATCAACCTCAACATGCATGACGCCATCGAGCATCAGAAGGACTTCAATATGATTGTGCCAGTGCGGTGGCGTGTATTCGATCGTAGAATGGACGACGGCGAGATGGACTCGCAAACGATCGTCGTCGACAATGGTCTCATGATCGTACATCTGTTCCTCCGATATCAATAATCTACCTTGAATATACCTTAATTATGCAGAGAATTATGAAAAGATGTCAATATCGACCTATGGTTCAGTTAATTTCGAATCTTGGTAAAATGATGTAAAGCGCGTACAATTAAGCTACCTATGAGTAGGAGGAATTTGTATGATACTGGATTGGAATCAATATATACAGACGTCTCGAAGAGCCGTCGCCGACGGAATTGTAATGCTGAAGAATGACAACGCCGCTTTGCCCTTGAACAAGGGTTGCAAAGTCGCGGTATTCGGCAGAATTCAGGCACATTACTATAAGAGCGGAACCGGTTCCGGAGGGATGGTCAATGTTTCGCGCGTGGTCTCAATCCTTGACGCTCTCCTCGAGAGCACGGACGTGACCGTGAATCCGGTTCTTCTGGAGAAGTATCGCTCGTGGGAGAAGGAGAACCCCTTTAACGTCGGTATCGGCTGGGGCAATGAGCCGTGGTCTCAGGAAGAGATGCCTCTGGATGCGGAATTTGTATCGGATATCGCCGGCCAGTCCGATGCGGCGGTTGTCGTAATCGGCCGAACCGCCGGAGAAGAACGTGACAATACGAACCAGCCCGGAGCGTATCAGCTGTCCGTCAAGGAAGAGGACATGCTACGTAAAGTGCGCGCGGCATTTCCGCGGATGATTGTTCTTTTAAATGTCGGCAATATCATTGACACTTCATTTGCGGAGACTGTGAATCCGGATGCGCTGCTCTATGTCTGGCAGGGCGGAATGGTTGGCGGATATGGTGTTCTCGATGTTCTTACCGGTGCCGTAACGCCCTCCGGTAAGTTACCGGATACGATTGCCCGCAAGATATCGGATTTCCCATCAGACGCAAATTTCGGCGACGCTGTCCGGAACTTCTATGCTGAGGACATCTATGTCGGCTATCGCTTCTTCGAGACACTGGCTCCGGAGAAGGTTCTCTATCCTTTCGGATTCGGGTTGTCCTATACGACATTTACGCTGAAGATTGAAGCCGTTGAGCCGGTTTCGCAGGATGTCTACTGGTTTAAGGTTTGCGTTCGGAATACCGGAGCAGTCAGAGGACGCGAGGTTGTACAGGTTTACGCCGAAGCTCCGCAAGGCCTTCTCGGCAAGCCGTCGCGAGTCCTTGTTGCGTTCGGGAAGACAGCTGTTCTTGAACCGGGCGAGGAAGAGGTGATCACGCTTTCCTTCACGAAATACGATCTGTCTTCCTATGATGATTCCGGTGTGACCGGCCATCGATTCAGCTATGTTCTGGAAGCCGGAGAGTACGTCGCGCATGTCGGAACAAGTGTACGCGATACGGTTTCGGTTCCGCTTTTTTCTCTTGGATCTACCGTTGTGGTAGAGACACTCTCGCAGGCTTTAGCGCCGGATTTGGCTTTTGATCGTATACGTCCGGTACATGACGCCCAGGGAAACCTCGTTGCGGGGCTCGAAACGGTTCCGCTTTCGGAGACGGAAGAGTCTGACAAAAGACTCCGGCATCTTCCCGAAGAGATTCTGCAGACGGGGGATCTGGGTTACAAACTCAAGGATGTACGCGACGGCAAATTGTCCCTGTCGGGATTTGTCGCCCAGATGTCGGATGATGACCTTGTATCCATCGTTCGCGGTGAGGGAATGGGAAGCCCGAAGGTTACCCCCGGTACCGCATCCGCTTTCGGCGGTGTCAATGACCACCTCAAGGAAATGGGTGTTCCGTGTGCCTGTTGTGCGGACGGTCCATCCGGCATTCGCATCGATACGGGCACAAAGGCTTTCAGTCTTCCGAACGGAACTCTGATTGCTTCGACATTTGATACAGAGCTTGCGGAGGAGCTTTTCGAGCTTCTTGGCTATGAGATGGAGAAGAATAAGGTCGATTGCTTACTGGGACCCGGAATGAATATTCACAGGCATCCGCTGAACGGACGCAATTTCGAGTATTTCTCAGAGGATCCGGTGCTTACGGGCAAGATGGCTTCCGCCGAGCTTCGTGGTATGCGTAAGGCCGGAGTGACGGGTACGCTCAAGCATTTCTGCGGCAACAATCAGGAGACGCATCGTCATGATATCGATTCGGTTATCTCCGAACGGGCACTTCGCGAGGTTTACTTGAAGGGCTTCGAGATTGCTGTCAAGGAAGGCAAGGCTTCCTCGATCATGACGACCTACGGTGCTGTAAACGGTGTGTGGACCGCGGGACGCTATGACTTGAATACGACGATTCTTCGCGAGGAGTGGGGTTTCTCGGGCGTGGTGATGACCGACTGGTGGGCGAATATCAATGAGAAGGGCAACCCTCCGGATAAGAAGAATTTTGCCGCGATGGTCCGGTCACAGAATGATCTGTACATGGTTTGCTCGGATTCTTCGACGAACAGTATGGGAGAGAACACGGAGCAAGCTCTCGCGGACGGACGTCTGAAGCGATCTGAACTGCAGAGAAGCGCGATGAATATTTGCGGATTCCTTCTGGGAAGTGCTACGTTCCGCCGACTTATGAACGAGGCACCGGAGATTACGATCGTGGATAAGCCGGAAGATGTTGATGATTTCGATCCGGAACAGGTTGTATACTATCCGGTACAGGATGGAACCTGTATTGATTTCAGCGCGGTCGATACGTCCAAGGGCGCGTACTTCAATTTTGCTCTGGATGTTCAACAGTATGGTGCCTATCATTTCGAAATGACGGCGAAGTCCGACCTTGGAGAACTCGCACAAATTCCGATCACGGTATTCTGCCGCAGCACTCCGATGGCGGTCATCACGTATAACGGAACCGGGGGCGCGTGGTCGACGAAGACCGCGAAGATTCTACTCGGGACGAAGTACATTATGCTTCGCTTGTATTTCGGCGCTTCCGGACTGGAACTTCGCGATCTGAAATTCGTTTATGAGAGAGATATGGGTCCTGATCTCGATATCCATGGCTACATCATCTAAGATCCGGTACATAGAACCATAGAATTGTCAAAACGCTCCTGTCGCGGGAAGTCCGGCGACAGGAGCGTTTGTTTTCTGTTGCGAATCCAGAGGTTTCTCATTCGTCGTCGTTTATAAAATCCATGATATCCGTCGACTCGTCGCCGGTAACGTTGATTTCGAAGGGATCACCGATGTACGCGAAATGATATACCGGATCATGATCGTACACGTAGGTTTGTTCGAGTCGTCCAAAAGGAGTGGCGGCAGACGTCACAAGCCCTTGTTCCGCGGCAAGTGTGTAGGGATCCTCGATGTCATATTCAACGGTGACCGAGAACTTCGAAGGGCCATTATTCCCAAGATAGTATGCCTTGTATTGTTCAAAATACTCGGAAGATGCCTGGCCGATCGTAGGGGTCAGATATACATTTATCGCTACATAGTCTCCGGGAAGCAACTGCGGGACCGTAACCCGGACCGATTCATAATACTTCACGAGAGACCTTGTCTCGGAGCGATACGAGGCATAGAGGGTGCCGGGAGCGCTCACCTCGTCGGAGAAGTTTTGTACGAATACCGTGATGTAACCCGGTGAATATTGATACCATGTCGCGGGACGTAAATAATCGACACCGAGTGGATTAGCATGATTCATTGTCATGAGCTCTTCAAATTTTGCGGTCATCTCAGAGGTTACTTGATCTCGCACATCTTCCGGCAGTTCGTCTAGTGGAACTCCATACGTCGCGCAAGCTTCATTGATCGCAACCTCTATACAGTAATCGAGACCATCTGCAGCAAGTCGCTCGAAATCGGGGAGATCCGGCGGCAATCCGATGGCGGCGAGACCGACCTTAATGACGGACTTAATGGCAGATCGGACGACATCTCTGGCCGCATCACCGATCAAAGGAATATTGTCGGCGACAAAGTCGGCAAACTCACCTTGCAATCCATTGTATGCATCGCGTATGGCGCCATAGATCTCGCTCAGAAGATTGACAAATTCATCATACCAATGCGTTTTAATTGTCAGATGAAAAGATGCTCCGACCGGGAGGTATTTGTCGAGAAGCGCTTGATATTCGTCTGTTGTTATTCCGGTCTTCTGGTAGTGAAGCACATAAGGGTATAGGACGCCGTCAGGTGTTGTCAACGTCATTCCCATCTCGTTCCATAGAATACGGCGGGTTACTTCATAATACTCTTCTGCGTTCGGATGTTCGAATTCTGCCGGGAAAAAGGCCATGAACGTGGTATACGGAACGTGCGATTTGACCTCGACACTCTGGGTTTGGATGAAGCTTAAAGTGGAGCTGTCCGAAGGAGGGCCGTCGCGGTTACAATAGATCGTCTGAATCTCCGACGATTGTGGAATTCGTGCACTCGGATCATTTTCTGCTTCTGTAAGGTAGACGGCGCGGACGTAAAAAGCCGCCGTGTTGTCGCCGATCTCTTCGTACGAAGGAAGAAACTCGTATAAAGGAAGAGCGAGTGAGAATGTGTTATTTGTATAGGAGAACTCTTCACCGGAAATGTGGGTATATACCAGTCCGGGAACAGTGTCGAATGCATTTAGTTCCGTCGGGAAAGGCATGCTGGAGACTTGAATTGTGATGCTGCGTGTTTCTTTCGGAGTATTTACGAAGGTGATATCCCGGTACAAATCTTTGGGAAGAACATAGATGGGTGTATACGGATCATGTACCATATTCCGATATTGGTTTGCGATATCTGAACTCTCGTTGCTGATCCAAAGCTCAACCAAAGGAATCGGCATCTCGGGAAGAAGATCTGATACTTGTGATACGAGCGGAAATCCACACGGAGTGATCAAGCCTTTGTCGGCATCCCCGATTATCATTCCGTTCGCATCCAGAACAAGAACACGAAGATACAGGTTGTATTGCTCCTGCGGCAACAACACGGCATCTTCTGTTAGGACAAAATCCGAACCGTGATTCTCGTACGGTTCCTTGTTAATCGCATGGATGATCGCGGTATAGTCGACGGCAAACTCCAATTCGATCGTGCCGGCAGCTCCTGTAGTATCAAAAGCAAGATCTCCGGTGGCAAGAAGTGCATTCGGCTCTAGTGGATCAGATTCCACCGTCGAAAAGGGCGTCTTGGAGAGTTGCCAGATGGCACGATCGGCTAGTTCCGTATCGATACTTGCGAGAAACCAGCGCAGTCCATCTTGGCTGATGTTGATAAACCCATCCGTCCCGATCTGATAGGCAACATCAGGAGATGGAGTAAATGGAATGAACGAGGGAGGGATGACGATGGGGGTCGGCGTCGGGGTTGGCGTCGGCGGAAGCGTTACAGAGAACATACCGGAGTCGGCAGAAGTATACAGAATCGATTCCACATAAGCGTCGACACGAACGATGACATCATCTTCGGCGATCTGAGGGACCGTCCAGTCATAGCTTGTGGCCGCAATATCCTTTGCGATCGTTTCAAAAGTAGCGCCGCCATCAATCGACAGCTGAATCGCGAAGACACCGGCACGACGAGACGAGAACGTCCACGAGAGCGTATGAATACTGCCCGCGATGTAGGAGTCTCCGGCTTTCGGGTTCGTGATAACAAGAATCGGTTCGGTAACTTCTGCGCTTGTCGCAGATGTAGAACCGTTCGGGAATGTAATTTCAGGAAGCGTAAGGCTGACACTTGGCAGGATCAAGGACGGATTGATTGTCTCGGAAGGGGACGTCGCATCTGATTCCTGGGTTGTCGGCGCTGTCTGGGAAGCCTCCGATGTGGATTCCGAGCTCGTTGCCGATGTCACCTCAGAGCCTTGGGACTCAACAGACGATTCCGCCGTTGTTTCGACGGGAGGCGTCGGCGATGTAGTCGGATTCCCGCCAAGAAGCGGATCAGATTGAATTTGTGTAGAAGAAGGTTTCCCCGGTCCGTTTGCCATCCGGAGAGTTACGACAGAGTCAATATCCGGGAAAAGGTACGGATCTGTCGGAGCGGTATCCATGCGATCCTCATAGGAGAGCGGGTTCAGGTCAAAGCCGGCTTCCGCATCCGGCTCAGCCATGGTAGCAAGGCTGGTTGTTTCTGCAGAATCCGTTGTCTTCTTCGGCGCGTTCAAAATAAATATGAGGTAGAAGAGCGGAATGAATAGAAGAGCCAACAGAATGGACAAGAGGACAATTCTACGTTTCTGTTCCATTTTCATAAGTAAACCTCCGCACCAGATGAGATCAAGCGAAAGTCGGAAGCAGGATGGGAATCGATGATTGTCACCTTTATTCTATCACGTTAATAATATCTGTCATCTCCTGTAGAATTCCCGAGAAATCCGTTACAATGAATCGAAACGGAGGGGCAACATGTTCACAATTATTCTCTATATCTCGGCCGCCGTCCTGCTATGTATATCATTCCTGCGAGATCGAGGGAAGACAGGGAAGGCCCTCCTCAAAGCGTGGCGTGCGTTCGAAAATATCCTGCCCCAGTTTCTTGTCGTTCTCCTTTTGATCGGTATGACACTCGCCATAATGGATGATGAATTGATCAGTCAGATTCTCGGTAAAGAATCTGGCGCGCTGGGCCTTGTCATCGCTGCCGCTGCAGGTTCAATCACTCTCATCCCGGGTTTTGTCGCTTTCCCTCTTGCGGCAAATCTCCTGGCTGCCGGTGCGGGATATGCGCAGATCACGATGTTTCTTACGACACTGATGATGGTTGGTATCGTTACCTTGCCCATGGAGACGAAGTTTTTTGGCAAGAGAACCGCCATTCTTCGCAATGTCCTGGCACTACTCTATGCGATCGGCATCTCTCTTGTGATCGGAGGGCTGCTTCAATGAATAAGAATTCTCATCCCGACAAGTCGAGACCTTCCGGCTCACGGATTCGCGAAAAGCTTCGCCAGTATCGTTTCTTTCTTCTTCTGTTAGCGATCAACCTGACTCTTGTGGTTGCTTTCCCCGCGGTCGGACGGGACTCCTTTCGGATCACCGGAGAGAATCTTCTTGAGATGCTTCTTGTACTGCCGCCGATCTTCGTTATCCTCGGCCTGGCCGACGTATGGATTGAACGCGAGACGATGATGCGATTTCTCGGAGAGAAGTCCGGTCTCAAGGGAATCCTCGTTGCCTTTCTCATGGGCGCACTTGCCGCCGGTCCCCTATATGCCGCCTTTCCCGTCGCTCGAATCATGCTGAAGAAGGGGGCCAAATTATCGAATGTCTTTGTTTTCATCGGCGCCTGGTCATGTACGAAAGTGCCTCAGCTACTTTTCGAGACGTCGAATCTCGGCTGGCGATATACATTGATTCGATTTGCGGGGAACATCGTCGGAATTCTTCTGATCGCGTTGGTCTTAGACCGTTTGACACCGATCGCCGAGCGCGATGTCATCGCGAAGATGAACGAAGACTGATCCTCGAAACATCAGACAGGCCATCGCGGGAAATCAGGTGAATGCCTCGGTTATGGGAATTTCTTCGGATCCTGTGTAAGTCCCAAGGATGGCGAGTATTCTTTTTCGCGAGGCCTCAACCTCCTGTGCGGTAGCAAGGTAATCCTCCGGGCGCAGTGTGGCTTCCGACACCGGGACAATCAAGTGTACCATGTGGCCGTTTTCGTTCACCCGGACGACATAGGTTGGAATGAATTCTGCTTTCTCAATACGAACTGTCTTGCCGTCCGAATAGAGAGTGACGCGCGCGATCGCGCTGTCCTGCGCTTTACCGGCAGTTCCTAAGGTTCCGAAGTTCATATTGTGAAGGAAGTTGCCAAGCGAATAGAACACGACGGTCTCATGTGTCCCGTCGGCAGAGGTGAGAATCGCAGCCTCCTGAAGAACATGAGGATGATGCCCGAAAATAATGTCAACGCCTGCATCACAAAGGCGCTGCGCCAGATCCTGCTGCCATAACGCGCTGTGTGTCTGATATTCCTCACCCCAATGAACCGAAAGACAAATGAAGTCGGCTCCCTGATCTCGCAATTTTTCGGCGCGGGCCGTCATATCGAGAATATCCTTGTCGATTTCCTCTTTGCGGTACGGATTAAAGGAGTTGATATAGTCCTCCGCTCCTTTGGGAACCGGAATGCCGTTGATTGTCGAAGAGAATTCGGACCCGATGGTTTCAAATGTATAACACATAACGCCGATCTTGATCCCCTCTTTGTCAACCAAAGCATCGGTTCCGTAGATCGGATCTTCCCGTGTGCCGACGACGTCTAGATCACGGGAACGAAAGACCGAAGCGGTTCTTGTAAGACCGTCAAATCCTTTGTCGATACAGTGATTGTTTGCGGTTCCTACAATGTCGAATCCGGCGTCATATATCGCATCGGCGATCTCATCGGGTGCGCTGAAGGAAGGAAAGCCGGAAAAGGGTGGACCGGCCAGCGTGCCCTCGAAATTACATATTGCAAGATCCGCTTCGGAGATGATCGGAGAAATAAATGAGAAATCCCGGGTGAAGTCATATTGAGCCGGAGAACTCGTGCCTGCGATAAGGCCTCCGTCAATGACCGCTTTGTGCATCAGAATGTCACCGACGCCGACGAGAGTAACACGGACCTCTCGAGGTTCCCCTGCGGCATCACCGGAGATGTGTCCCTCCGGTAGTTGCGACGGGGTTTGTTCGACCAGGGTAAAGGGCGGCTCGGGTTCATCTGTCCGGGTCGGCAGAGCAGCGTAGATGTTTTCCGGGGAGAGTGAATCGGAGGGGAGCATTGAAGCCAAAACGGTTTCCGTTGAATCCGCCCCGAAGCCCGGGTATGCACCGGAGATCGGAACGACAAGCGTCACCAGAAGGATTGCGATACAGAGGGGAACACACAGAAGCCAGAGCGCCCGAAAGCGCTGCCGTGATGGTGTTCTCGACGAATCTCTTGTACGCGTCATCCGGATTACAATGCCCTCATTAATGATGAATTTGGCCTGTGCTCGCGGGAGTTGTTTATAACAGGAATTATACCTCATCCTTCCATGCAAACGGAGTTTTATTAAAACCGTATTTGCATTGCTCAAGGACTTGTTGGTATCTTTTGACACTCTTGGGTGAATCCGCCCAGGCAAAGACGGCGCCGGCATAGTAGCTGTATCCGAATTCGTCCCAGGAGGAGAACTTCTCTTTAACCAACGCGCCTGCAGCACGAAGATTCTCCAGCGCTTCTTCCTTGGTAAGCATTCCTTCGCTAAAAGCGACACGTGTCAGGTACGCATATGTCCCGTAGTCGAAAGCGAGGATGCTGTTCTTCGAGAGCTTGGAACAAGTCTCTCTAACAAAGCCAAGCTTCTTCGCATTACACTGTTCTTTGGCTGCGATCTCCTCGTCGGAGAGACCCGAATTGTTCATGATCAACTCGACATAGCCATCGTATCGCCTGCAACGATCGCCCGACTTGTACTCATTCATCAGCTTTTCGAAATCATCACGATTGGAAATGCCCCAGGATCTCTTCAACTGACCGGAATTTTTCCCTGTATAGGGCCATACTGTCAACGTATTCTCGTAATTACCGTTCAGTACGCTTAAGAAACAAGAAAGTCTGACGCACCACATCTCGAATTTTGTGAGGTTCGGTCGACCTTTACTTCGCTTGATGTACTTGGCTGCGGAAACTATGATTGCCACCACACAGATTGCGACAAACGCAAACAGCATATACAGGGTAGATTCACTAATCTCTTCCATTACTCAAATCTCCTCATCGCTCACTTGGTATTTTCGCCCATCGGCTCTCAGGGCGCCCTCAAAAAGATAAGGGAATATTTACAATATGGAAGTATACTATTTGTTAACCTGTATAGCAAGAATGCTTGATTTTCCCGGTTTGGAGAAACTCCGCATCGCGGCGCACTATACAATCCACGTCGGCGTTGGAGCTCCTACATTTTTCAACCGCTCTTCATTTCGATCTGTGTCATCACGTTTTAGAATGCGATATAATTGGAGAGAATCCGCCTTTGTCGCGGAAAGAAGACAAGGAGATAGGAAAGCGGAGGAATTTGTGATGGATATGGAACAGAGTACAGAATGGAAGAAATTGATAGAGAAGCAAAACCGATTGATTCGATTTCAGTCTACGGTACAATCCCTGATATTAATCCTACTGATCGGCGTCACGATATTTGGCGTCGTGTTCTATTTTCGCGTACAGGATACAATGATTACGGTCGAGGCGAAGCTAAGTGAAGTGGATACCGAGTCTCTGAATCGATCTATCGCGGCGCTCGATGTGGCCTCGGCAAATCTTGAGGGGTTGGATGCAGATGCGATCAATGAGGCGGTTATCTCCCTGAACGAGGCCTCGAATAACCTCGCTGCGATTGACACAGAGAAGATGAATGAAATGACAGATTCACTCAATAAGTCAGCCGAAAATCTTGAGACAGTATCAGAGGCTCTTGCTTCCATTTTCGGATGACCGAAAAGCAAATGTATGGATGTAGCGATCCGAATATGCTCTCATGCAGGTGAAACATTACCAAATCATCACCAAGCCAAGGAGAGAAAAAATAGTCAAGGAAAAGTAGAAAGAATCACGATACTTTTGGGCACGTTAGGTGGATTAATTGCGTTCAATCCGCCTCGTCTTTATGGTATAAATGAGAAGGAGCGCAAATATTTTTTGTGCAAATTCTACAATAATGCGGGTTGCCTTTCGGCACGTGTCGCGAAGCACCGACAGTTAATGGAGGAAACAAGATGATTAAGAATCCGGTACTAACGGGATTTCACCCGGACCCGTCGATGATCTGCGTCGATGGTACATTCTATGTTGCGAATTCGACCTTCGAATATTTCCCCGGCGTTCGTATCAGCGCGTCGAAGGACTTGGCGAACTGGGAGTGCGTGAGCACACCTCTCACCGAGACCCGCTATCTCAATATGGCGGGCAACGTCTTCTCCGGCGGCATCTGGGCACCCTGCCTGTCGTATTCTGACGGGATCTTTTATCTTGTTTACACCGATGTGAAGGCATGGAAGTTCTATCCGTTCAAGGACACGCATAACTACATCGTTACCGCGCGTGATATCAACGGACCCTGGACGGAGCCTGTCTATATGAACAGCATCGGCTTCGATACTTCATTGTTCCATGACGATGATGGACGTAAGTACTTCATCAATATGGAGTGGGATTATCGTCGTCCGGGTCAGGAGACATTTGCCGGAATTCTTGTTACGGAAGTTGATCCGGTTTCTCTCGAGTTGATCGGAGAACCGAAGAAGATTTTCGAGGGCACAGATCGTGGTCTTGTCGAAGGACCGCATATCTATAAGAAGGATGGCTGGTATTACCTTCTGACCGCTGAAGGCGGTACGTTCTATGAACATGCTGCGACGGTATGCCGTTCGCGCGATATTTTCGGACCATATGAGGTACATCCGAACAAGCATCTTTGTTCGGCGATGGGACATCCGGACCATCCGATTCAGAAGACCGGCCACACCTCGTGGTGCCAAGGTCCCGATGGACGCTGGTTTCTGGCCTTCCTGTGCGGGCGTCCCGTCGACGGCAAGAACTGCATTCTGGGACGCGAGACAGGCATTAACGAGATCGTCTGGATTGAGGATTGGCCGTACCTTAAGAACGGCACACTTCTGGTGGATGAGTATTTCGAGGGTTACGGCGAGAAGAAGGATCCGGAATTTGTGCCGACCACCTTCGGAACACCTGCGTTCTACCGTGACTACAATAATCTGCGTGTAGCGACCCCGCATACACTCGGTCCGGACAACACTTTGCGTATTTACGGTGGGGAATCCTTGTATTCCAACCAGGATCAGGCGATGTTCGTACGTCGTCAGACGGATTTCGCTTTCGAGGCGACGACCTGTATGACGCTGCCGTTCGATCGGTACCAGCAGTTTGCCGGATTGATCTACCGTTACGATGAGGACCATCAGTATCTGCTGAAGCTCGCGTATGATGAGAAGATCGGCAAGAAGAGCCTGGGAATCATGAAGGTCGATGCCGGAGAGTATTCAGCACCGCTGGATGGTCGCGAGATCGCGATTGACGGTGATACGGTCTGGCTGCGTCTTACGGCAAACGGACCGACAGCCAAGTTCTCTTATTCGGTCGACGGGGAGACGTTTACCGAGATCGATTATGTCGTTGATGCGACGATTCTTTCCGACGA
Source organism: Bacillota bacterium (assembly GCA_023397475.1). GTDB lineage: Bacteria > Bacillota > Clostridia > Saccharofermentanales > Saccharofermentanaceae > Firm-13. The sequence goes on along the minus strand of JAEWUD010000037.1, from coordinate 57,773 downwards.
TAACAATTATGGATTCACTGGAGCATTTGTCGGAATGGCGGCGTTCGATCTCTACGATCATACGAGCTACGCGGATTTCTCGTATTTCCTGTATAAAGCTTTGGTATAACCGACGTTTTCTCCTGATTTATAGGGTTTAATATTGGGGCTGTCTCAAAACGAAAGTGGAGAGACAGCCCTATTTCTATGCCCAAGTTCAACATAAAAGGCTTCCTCATCCGACTTGCTGTCAAGTCGTTTGAGACAGCTCCGCCGGATTCGATTGTGTTTATAGACAGGGAAGACATTTTTGTCAATGATTACGTACGTAGTCACAAAATCTCGAATTCTCATACGTAATCAATGACAAATAACCGCTTCAGAACCGCTGGCGCACATACGAAAACCCGTGAAGGAGTCTGTTTCGTATGTGCATCAATGACAAATAACCGCTCTGGGATGGCTGGCGCACATACGAAAACCCGCAAAGGAGCCTGTTTCGTATGTGCATCAATGATAAATAACCCCTCAGGTATGGCCGCCGCACATACGAAAACCCGCAAAGGAGCCTGTTTCGTATGTGCATCAATGACGAATAACCGCTCTGGGATGGCCGGCGCACATACGAAAACCCGTGAAGGAGTCTGTTTCGTATGTGCATCAATGACAAATAACCGCTCAGGGATGGCCGGCGCACATACGAAAACCCGTGAGGGAGCCTGTTTCGTATGTGCATCATTGATAAATTACCGCTCAGGGATGGCCGGCGCACATACGAAAACCCGCAAAGGACCCTGTTTCGTATGTGCATCATTGATAAATAACCGCTTCAGAACTGCCGGCGCACATACGAAAACCCTTGAAAGAGCCCTTTTCGTATGTGCCTCAATGACAAATAACCACCCACAGACTCCCGGAAGCAGTACATAAACCAGACCCATCAAAACATGACGGTAATCATTGACAAATTAGTTCCAGGGGGGCGTGCATCTCCATTTCGGGGACGCTAATCTTCTCTTAAGCAAGCGCTAAGAATTCCAACCGGCGTTGTTAATATGTGTCGATTATTCTGACGGCAATAGCAAGGAGGATCTAATCATGGTTATTGCTGATATTCTTCTATATGTTCTGGTCATTGCGGTCTTGATCTTCGCGGTTGTTGCAAGAATTCGCTCGTTCACGTTTCACGGAGATATCCTCGTTTACCTGTTGCCGACCGCCGGTGTAATCATGCATCTTGTACTATGCGGAGTCAATCTATTGATGCTGCCTTTGATCCTGTCGGCGATTTTGCTGCTGCTACTATATCTGACGCGAAAACGCAGAGTGCTTTTCGCCATTCTCGTTCTATTAGCCGTCATTCCGATCGGCTCTTCGATCATCTACCCACGGATGGAGGGTGTCTCGCAAAATTTCGCGTCACTGTCGTATACCCAGGCATTCTCGCAGGTCAATGACTATTTATCCCGGGTTTATCCGCTGGCCTCCCACAAATCCATCGACTTTGAACAGAAGTACGAGGAGTTCTACCCGTTGTTCGTTGCGGCGGAGAAGACACAGGATAAGATGGCTTTCTACGACGCGATGAATACGTATCTTGCCTCGTTTCATGATGGGCACATCAGCGTATTTCCGGCGGATGCCTTTGTGGATCTTCCCTTTGGAACCAATGAACTCATTAAGCACAGAGTCGAGACCATTGGCGGCGATTTGGGATTCGGAGCGATGAGAACGGATGACGGACGTATTCTTGCCGTCGTAATCGACGAGAAGGGCGCGGCATTTGAGGCGGGCCTTCGGACGGGCGACGAGCTGCTGCTTCTGGACGGACAAGAAGCGGCGGATGCAGCGGACGAGATTCCTCTGAATTTCGCGCCGCAGGGTTCGGCGGATGAGAACAATCGGATGTTCCTTCGCTTCCTGATGCTCGGGCGCTGTCCGGTATCGACTTCGATGAATTTGCGTTTCGTTGACGCAGAGGGGATAGTGAAGGATATAACACTCATTGCGCGTGAGAATTCTTTTGACACAATCGACGAGATGTTCAACCTCGCATTGACACCTGAAGCGTCCGCGACGGAGGAAGATTATCAGTTTCAAACCATCAATAAAGAGACCGCGGTCATGCGCATCGAGACGATGATGTACGACAATGAGACGGTGATACTGGAGAGAATAAAGTCTGACCTAACGACTTTCTCGGCAGCGGGCGGCTGTAACCTTATTATCGACCTTCGTCAGAACGGCGGGGGAGAGGACCGCTTTGGAGCGGCTCTCAAGGCGCTTTTCACGGATGAAGAGGATTTCTATCTTGCCGAGTGTGTCAAGAATAGTGGTACGGACGAACTTGTCTTGCAGGACAAGATTCTTGTTAATCCGCAGGGACCTTTATTTGATGGCGAGATCGTGATTCTTGTAAATGCGAGAACCGCCAGCGCGGCAGAAGGGTTTGCCTGCAATATGGCGGAACTGCCCAATGTCAGGATCGCAGGGATGAATGGATCGGATGGAAGTTTCGGAACACTATGTGACGGATTTGCTCTTTTGCCGGGTAATTTCCTTCTCTTGTTCCCGAATATTGCATGCACCGACGAGAATCTTTCCGTCATTGTTGAAGCAGATGAGACCGGCTTTGGAGGTGTTCTTCCGGACATTGATATTCCGATTGACACGAATTCGGTCCAGGCACTTTTTGTCCGTCACGAGGACTATGAACTTAACTATGTTCTCGATTATCTGGCGCAACCGAATCAGTAAGAGTAACTCAAATCGAGTATCGGCCAATGTAGGAGAAACGTCGATAAGCTTTAGAGGAAAAACATCGAGAAGAGGACGGTAAAGATTCCCGTAAGTCCGATCGCCGCACCGGAAGCCGCTCCCTCTGTCTCTCCAATCTCCAAAGCCCTGGCGGTTCCGGAAGCGTGGCTCGCAACACCGATACCGATTCCTGCGGCGATGCTGTCCCGGACGCGAAAAATCTTCAAGAGGAGCGGCGCGACGGTCGATCCGAAGATCCCGGTAAATACAACCGCTGCGACGGAGATGGACGGATCGCCCCCGAGGCTCTCAGACACGGCGATCGCAAACGGCGTGGTAACGGACTTCGGGAGAAGGGATGCGGTCATTGCGGGATCCAGCCCGAAGAGTCGGCACAGAACGAAGACACTGCCCATCGCGACGGCGGCTCCAACCGCCGTGCCGCAGAGAATCGGTATAGCGTATTTGCGCAAGAGGGGGAGCCGGTCATACATCGCAACCGCAAGACAGGCTGTCGCCGGACCGAGAAAAACCAAAATCACGTTTCCTCCGACCTGATAGTTCTCGATCGGCACACGGAAAACAAGAAGCAACATCATACACATCAGAACGGCAGTGAGAAGCGGATTCAGGATCGAGATCCGCTTCTTGTCGTAGAAGAAACAAGCGATCATGTATGTCAGCAAAGAGAGCGCAATTCCGAACAATGGAGAAGATGTGAAAGAAGTCATTCTTGCGCCTCCTTCTTATCGGAGATAAATCGCTTCTGCAATCGGATCAGAGCTTGAACGGTCCAGGCCGCCGACGCGAACGCGAGGATCGTCGATACGAGTACGATGACGATGAATGCGAAAAAATTCTTCTGCAAAACATCCAGGCTGCGGAGAATGCCGACACCCGGTGGAATGAGAAAAAATGCCATGTTCTGTGTCAGGAAATCGGAAGCCGGACGAATCTTGTCGACCTTGACGAGTTTTGTCGCGAAAAGCACGAAGAGAAGTATCATGCTGAGCACGGTCCCCGGAAAAGAGAATGGCAGAAAGGAGGAAATGGCTTCGCCCAGTAGGCAGACAGAAAAGATGAGAGCCAGCTGTGTCATGTTCTTCATATCATTATCCTTTGCGTCATGATTTGTTGTGAATCATCTCGAATCGGTCACGCCCCTTCGCCTTGGCGTCATACATGGCAAGATCAGCGTTCTTCAGCAATTCCTGTATATCAGTGCCATCGGCCGGATACATAGCAATGCCGATGGAGAGCGAGATCCTGTGCTCCCCGATCCCCTTCATCACAAAAGGTTCGCGAAAAGCCGTCAGCGTCTTGCCCGCGACAATCGCCGCCGCTTCCCGGTCGCCGATCTCGCAAAGAAGGACGATGAACTCATCACCGCCGAAACGGCAGACAAGGTCTCCTTTGCGCAAGGTGGAGACGAGCTTCCTCGCGGCGAAGATCAGAAGATCGTCGCCGATGTCGTGTCCATACGTATCATTTATATATTTGAAGTGATCGATGTCAATCGACAGAATGGCAAATTGCTTCTTGTAACGATCCGCGAAGGCCTTCGTGATACGATAATGCGAGAGCAGAAGATCGCGGTTCGGAAGCCCGGTTAGCGAGTCGTGTGTGGCTCGCTGCTCAAGCTCGGCCTTGATTCGACTGAGCTCCGTAGTGTCGCTGAAGGTAGACAGCAGATATCTCTCGTCGTGAATCGTAATGAGGTCCGCGGAGAATAATCCCGAAATGATTTCACCCGACTTCCTTCGGATATCCAGTTCGATATTATGGATTTTCTCCGCCTTGGCGATCATCTTGACGATGCTATCGCGATCCTCGTCGTTTACCCAGAAGTTGATGCTGAGCGTGGACGCATTGACAACCTCTTCGGACGTGTATCCGCTAATCAATTCGAAGCCTTCGTTGACCTCGATAATCGCTCCGTCCGACATGCGAGTCAGGATAATTGCGTACGGCGAGGAGTGAAACGCCGTCATGAATTTCTCTTCCTGGGCTTTCGCTTCTTCAAAAAGCCGGTTGTTGATCATAACGATAATGCTGAAGATCAGACATACGGCAAGCCCGAAGTAGACGAGCAGATTAAGAACCTGCAGCGTCTGCGCCCACACGACATCTCCCGGAACCAGCGAAGCAAAGTATCCGGTAAACAGACGGCCTACACACAGAGCGAAGACAAGAAGCAAGACCCATCCGGTGATGCGGGCGGTCTGGTGCTTTCGTGTGTTCGTATCGACGAGAAAGAGGAATCCGCCCTGAAGCGCATAGAAACCGGATACAGCCGAGAAAATCAGGTCTCCGGCAAACGGGTCTCCGCGAACGCCGGAAAAGTAGAAGAAGGCAGCCATCGCCCCAAGGAGGATCAGGTAATTCTGCAAAGTAAAGAAACGTCTGCCGAGATAATGGACAAATCCTTCGGTAAATAGTGCGTTTCCCAAAAGAACAAAGAACACAGCCACAAGACTGGCGATTGGGAAAACAGAGGAATAATCCTCATAAAGAATGAAATACCCCGTCGTCTGTAAAGCCAGAGCTATGACCAGAAAACCAATTCCGCGGATCCTCTTGCGTACATTAAAATACACGAACGCCATCGCGCCGGTGGTAATAAGACTCGTATAAGAAAAAAGGAACATGAGTGTTCGAAGATCAAATCCCATGCCGTTATCCTCGCTTCGCTGGAATGGGCTCTGATTACAAGGTAGCATGATCAACGCACAGCGTCAAACACCGCGTATCCGGGGGCTGAAATCATGCACCGAAACAATCCTCGTCGAGCGTGGCCGTACTGTCCTTCGCGAAGCCGCCGTTATTCCAACCGTATTGTCCGTCGGGCAACAGATCGTCGCGTGACCCGAGTCCGATGCCCCTTCCGATGATGCGTCCCCCGAACCTTGTACGAAGGACATCGATTGTCTTCTCAAGGTTGGAATGCCGATCCGTGCGGTAATCAGGATCGAAAAAGGAGATCTGCCGCGGCGTCGCGGAGGGCGATACCTGCGTCGCACGAACACCGATACTGCGGACGGGTCTCTCCCAGGAATAATTCCTGCGAAAAAGATCGATCGCCACGCGTGCGATCTCTCCGGAATAATCGGTCGGCGCCAGAAGGCGCTGCTGCCGCTCAAAAACGCGAAGTTCGCAATCGCGCACGTGAATCTGCACCGTACCTCCGACGAGCCCGTATAGGCGAAGCCTGGACGCCACTTGATCCGCCAGCATGTAGAATGTCTGGCGGATATCGTCCATCGAGGTCATATCCCGTGAGGTCGTCGCGCTGTTACCGACAGACTTGATAATTCGTTGCTCCGAGACGCGGCTGACCGGAGACTTATCCAGCCCGTTCGCGCTGATCCACAGAATCTCGCCGTTCTTGCCGAAGCTCTTGCGCACATATTCGTACGGGAGATTGGCCAGACTTCCGATCGTCTTCACATTGATGCGACTCAGGCGGTTCGCCGTCTTGCGTCCGACAAAGAGAAGATCAGAGACCGGCAACGGCCATACAACACGGCGGAAGTTCTCCGGTGTGATCAGCGTCGTCGCATCGGGCTTCTTGTAATCGGAACCGAGCTTGGCAAACACCTTGTTGAAGCTCGCACCTACCGAGCAGGTAAGCCCGAGCTCATCCCGCATGCGCCGTCGGAGTTCATCGGCCAACCGCACCGGGTCCTTCGCTTCGGGAACATCCGATACGTCGAGCCAACACTCATCCATACCATACGGCTCGACGCGATCGGTATACTGACAATACATATCGAAGGCCTTGCGGGAATAATATTGGTAGCGGTCATAATGGGCCGGAACGGTGACCAGACCCGGACATTTCTGCCGTGCCTGCCAGATCACCTCGCCCGTCTGGATGTCGAAAGACTTCGCCAGTGCGTTCTTGGCCAGAATAATCCCGTGACGCAGCTCCGCGTCACCGACGACTGCCATCGGAACCGTGCGGAGCGCAGGATCGAACTTCATCTCAACCGAAGCGAAAAACGCGTTCTGATCGATATGCAGAATCTTGCTTGTCATGCCGCACCTCCAAAAAAGAACAAATGTTCTAATTCGAATCATAGCACGGCTTCGGAAGGTTCGCAAGCGTCTCCGGGTCCGGAAAATGGGACAGTAATCAGGAAAGAAGAGAGCGAGTCAACTGTGACGAGCAGGGGGCAAGAAGACGTTCGCGTGCAAAGCCCTCGTCGGTCAACCAACCGCGTCTTTCGGTGGCTTCAATAATCAGCGGCATGCGATCGTGCAAAGGGCGGACGGTGTCGTTTGCCGCCGCTGTCAGTATCACAAAGGACGCAAGGCCGGCGTCTTCCTTCTTGTCGAACATCGCGAAAAGCCCCGCCAGATAGAGCATTCGGGAAGACTGCCCCAACAGGAGATACTTCTGCTTGGGCTCACCTTGCTCGTGACTCCATTCATAGAAGCCATTCGTCGGAATCAGGCATCGCCCGGTCCGCACGGCTCGTGCGAACATCGGCTTCTCTGCGGCGGTCTCCGCCCGCGCGTTAATGATCACACCCGAAGCGCCGTGACGGGGAAAGCCCCAGGACATAGGAACGGGGACCATCCCGCTATCCTTTCCCAGAAGAACGGGAGCAATGTTCGTCGGGAAAATTTCTCCGGTCTTGAGGATACTTGCAGGCCGGGCATTGGAGGGATCAATCTGCGAAATCTCCCCTTGACCGGAACGGTCTCCGGGCGTATTGAACTTCGCGTCAATCTCCCGGAAGATCCGCCGCATCTCAGAAATGGTCTCATCGTCGTCAATGTAGTAACGTCCGCACATAAAGCCACCTCCCGCACCCGTTACTTTCATTATACTTGCCGATATTCGTCCCCGCATCTCGAAAAAATAAAAAGGACCGGGCAATTTGCCCGGTCCTTCAAGATCCCGAAGAGAGATGAAAATTACGCGGCGGGTGCCTCTGTCTCAGTGGTAGGAGCGACAACGGAGGACTTATAGTAGAAGACGAAATCGCCGTTCAATACATAATATCCGCCGGGAAGATCGGCGGGAAGATTCACCACAGCCGTCGTCTTATCAAGAGAATCTGAACGAGTATATGCGGTAAGCGGATCCAAATGTGTGATCGGATCAACGGGGGTGAAGCAGCGAAGCTCGGCCTTCAACTTGATCTCGACCGGAACTGTGCCCTTGTAGCCGCTCAAGGTATATTCCTTATCCTTCTCGAGGAACTCGAACACGCCGATCATGCCTTCTTCATTCGTCATGACGGTATCGTCTCCCTCGGGAACTGTCGTCGCCATACGCAAGGCATCGTAATAGGATTGTTTGTATGGCTTGATCGAATCTGCGGCGATCGCCACGCCGTCAATCTTCTCAAAGAAATAGGCGTCCAAGTCCGTCTGGCCGGCAAACTGTTCTGCGGCAGTCGTGCCGGGATAGATCGAAGCATCCGGGATGGAAATGACCGTGGAGCCCGCAGCCTGTCCAAAGGTTATACCAAAGGTATAGCCCTTCTCCTCGAAACGCTCGAGCACGACCGGCGCATAACCGATCTCGGCATCCTGCAGGTAAACGAGTTCCGTCACACCGGCTTCCACTGTCGGGATGGTCTCGACAACATCGTCTCTGAACCACATGAACAAACCGGTATAGATCATCGTATCCGGAATCGAGCTGTTCATCGATGGTGTTCTCTCCAGGAGAGGCGTCAAAGTGCCGTCCTTACTCTGAACAAAGAAACCCTGCTGAACGTCAGAAACCGCGGCGGCAGTCGAACCGGTCTCCGCAGTTGTCGTCTCCGCGACTTCTGTCGAATCCGGAGCCGCAGTGGTTGGCACGGCCGTGACCGCCGGCGGCGCGAGATTCAGCGCCGAGCACCCGTTCAGGCAGAGGCACGCGATCAAGCAGATAGCAACCGTAAAAATTTTTCTCATGTTCTGTTACCCCTCTTACATTGATATTGATTATTTATTCTTTTGATATGAAGTCGACTCCCATGCTGTTTAAGCTCGACTTTTGTACGAACATAGCTGATTCATGATCAACCGGATGAGATCCGTATTGTAACCGTGCGACACGAGAGAAGTGTAAATCCCTGTTAAAGTCTCAAAGTATCATAGATTCCCGGACGATGCAAGACAGGTGTACCGCTTCGTGAAAACCTTCCTATAAAGTATAAGATCAAATGAGGGAAAAATCAAAATAATTTCATACTTTTTTTCATAAAAATCCTATTATTCGGGAAAAACAAGCACGAGCCCTCGGTTTTGCGATTTATTTGTCTGCGCAGACCACGCTAAGCCCCTATGTCCTTCTTGAAAAAACGACGACGACGCGATAATCTTTGATACATAGCGTTTGATAGATGTATTACGGGTTTACCGGCACTCGACGCGAAGTGAGGGAATTATGCGAAGAACCTTTATTTTCCTTAAACCCGAGACTTTGGAACGAAGTCTGGTCCGCCCGGTGATGAAGCGTCTGACCGACGCCGGCTTCTGCATCGAGACGTTGGATTATGTTCGCGTTACCGAAGATAAGATCCTTCTGCATTATGACGAAGTGATTCGGCGTGAGGGAGAAGCCTTTCGTAGTAGAATCCTCCGTTGCTATGTCGACCGTTGGATTCTTCCCGTCATTCTTTCCGGAGAATCCGAGACGATCATTTCCGATGTCCGCTCTCTGATCGGCGCGACCGACCCTTCCAAGGCTCTTCCCGGAACCATTCGCGGAGACCTGGCAACGGATTCCATGGAAGCGGCTATCCGGGAGGATCGTCCGTGCGAGAATCTGATTCATGCCAGCGACAGCGAGATATCCTTCGAATATGAGACTGGACTTTGGCTGTGAGAGAGGTAGTATTCGATCATTGGAATAACGGGACAAAGGAGCTGAACGGACTATGAAGATGTTCGTTCGTATCTTCTATATCGTTATGGTATTTCTGGCAGCAAACCTTGTAATTCTGTCGGACTATTTCGGATTCGGTCCGCTGTCTCTCGTTCCGATTATTTTCTATATCGTGGCACTGTTCTCCCCGGCAAAATATCCGCGGAAAATGCTAAAACGGCGCCTCCGCATTTGCGCGGAGGGCGCCGAACAACTGGTGGTTTTTATCGCGTCGTCCGCGCTCTGTGTGGTATTTGTCGCCGGTATGGCGCCGCATATCGGGGAACAACGCATTTTCTCCTTTACGCTTTCCATTTTAGTAACCATCCTCGCCGAGTCCGTTCTGTTCTGGAACGGAATGATCCGCATCTACCTGACGTCGGCGCAGCTGGGACTCAAACAACGCATCCTCGGTCTCCTGTTTGGCTGGATTCCGATTGCGAACATTATCATGCTGTTCCGTCTCGTGCGCACGGCGATGGAGGAGGCTGTTTTCGAGAACGACAAACTCGTTACGAATTCCCTCCGCAAGGAAGACGAGATCTGCAAGACGAGATACCCGCTCCTTATGGTGCACGGCGTCTTTTTTCGCGATATGAAATACTTCAACTACTGGGGGCGCGCGGCCGATGAGCTGATTCAACACGGAGCGGAGATTCATTACGGCAATCATCCGTCTGCCGCGTCGGTTTCGGATTGCGGTCGGGCACTCGCAGATAAGATTAAAGATATCGTGAACGAGACAGGTTGTGAGAAGGTCAATATTATCGCGCATTCGAAGGGCGGACTTGACGCGCGCGCGGCGATTTCTCTCTATGAAGCGGGGGACAGGGTCGCCTCGCTGACGACCGTTTGTACTCCGCACCGCGGATGCAATTTCGCCGAGAATTTGCTGGAGAAGCTATCGCCCAGGACCAAGGAGGCGGTGGCTTCGCGATACAACACAACTCTGGCCCGGCTCGGAGATGCCAAACCGGATTTCCTAGCGGCCGTGACGGATTTGACATCGCGCGCGTGTGCCGCCTTCAACGCGATAGCCCCCGATGATCCTCGCGTCTTCTACCAGAGTGTCGGGGCGAAGATGCGCCACGCTTCCTCCGGAAGATTTCCGCTCAATCACTCCTATCGTATGGTCCGTAACCACGACGGCGATAACGACGGGCTGGTCTCCATGTCGTCCGCCATGTGGGGGGAGCGATTCATCCCGCTCGTTCCCAAGGGTCGACGCGGCATCTCGCATGGTGACGTCATTGATCTTACACGAGAGAATATCGAGGGCTTCGATGTCCGTGAGTTCTATGTCGGTCTGGTCTCGGATCTCAAAAATCGCGGTCTGTAATCTACATTTCTGCGCAGGCGAAGTGATTCTCATTCTCTTTGAGAACCAGTGAGATCGGCAGATTGCCGTTGCGTTGTCGCAGCTCGTCCAGAAACTCCTTCTGGTTTGTTGACTTCTTGAGTCGTATATGGAAAACAATCTCGAAAACTGTGCCGAAGTCACTGGTTTTGACGCGCTTCTGCCGATATCCTTCGCAATACCGATCGAGAAGATCGTCGAAAAGTCCCTGAAAGCAGATGTTCTCCGGAACGGAAACCGAGAGTTGCATGCTCTCCTCGCGGCTCTCCGCGAAGCGAAACAGATGGAGAACCACAAGCACCAGACAGACAAAGATCGCAAAGACGGAGGCGGACAGGACGAAGCCCATACCGCAAGCAAGACCGGTGGCCATGGCAAAGAACACGAAGGCAATATCTTTCGGGTTTCCCGGCGCACTTCGGTAACGTACCAGACTGAAGGCTCCGGCCAGGCTGAAGGCGCGGGCAACATTGCTGCCGATGAAGAGGATGACCGCGGAGATTACGACCGGCAGCAGGATCAGCGTAACGACGAAACCGGGATTATACCCTTCCTTTCTGTGTGTCCACCAGTAGGTGACCGCGATGACGAAGCCCAGAAGCAGAGCGGCACAGAGGGAGATGAGCAGCGTTTGAACCGTGACCTGATCTTCGGCGGATGCGGTGAATAAGGTCTCCCATGAAGTGTCGGATGAGAGTGCGGTGAGAATCATATACAAGTACTCCTTTTGTACTCCGTACCGTACTTCGAGAAGCCGGTTCGGTAAATTTTGTTTTCCGAGAGAAGACGCGCCAGCCAGAGCGGAACGGCGCCGGAGATTTTAACCTCCATCAGACAGAGACCGGGGGGAAGAAGCTGCGTACCTTTATCGTCCGAGGTCAGGGTTACGTCTGTTCGTCGAGTCTTGATATCGAAGTCGAAGGTGAGGCGAAAATCCTTGTCCTCGCGATCAAAATACGCGAGACGCCGATAAGCGATATACGTCATGGGAGATACCGGATGGATTCGAAGAAAAGACGCGATCTCTCCGAGGATCTGTGTATCCATGTAATTCGATGCGTTCGGACAGGTACCGTGCTCGATGAACTCCCCCGCCTCGCGCGCCGTCATGGAAGCACGACGTTTGTGGACGATTCCGCCGGTCTTCTTCTTGATCTCCAGATACACGCGTTCTTCAGGTTCTACATGCGGAGAATAGGAACGCAGCCGGAGTTTCTCCTTGTGATAGGGTTTTGCAAGAGAAGTCCGGATCAGATCGGAATCCACCGTATCGTAATAGACATTGCAGATCGTATAGGGACGGTTGCCGCGACAGTATGCGTCGGACTCCATGTGAGAAAGAATCTCGGGAAGAATCTTGTCGCGAAGCTGATCCGTGATCAGGTATTTGAGTTCATACCGCTTGAAGGTCGAGATCGCTGACATATTTTGACTCCCTTCAGGACACCGTTATTGCAGAGGCGTCCGCAATACTTTCCGAGACGACGGGCAAGCCTTGATCATCGGGCGGATTCATTCCTTCTTCGTCGGGGGCGGACGGCCTTGCGCCGTTCTCGTTATCCATCGGAAATCCGGGACCTGTCATAGCACCATCGCTCCCCGGGTCTCTGACAGCTCCGGATCCGCCGTCCATTTTTCCGCCGCCGGGACCACCCATCCCGCCCATCCCGCCGGTTCCCGTGATCGTGCCGGCATAGGTGACGACCGCATCGAGCGTAAAGGATTCCGAAGCCTCGGCTCCCGAATATGTTCCGCCAGTAAATAAACCGTTCTCACTCGCTCCGTCACAGCTTCCGCCGAAGGAGAGGGTATAGGTCTCTCCGGTGATCAGCTCGGGAGAGGAGTAAACGACGGCGGCAAAGCTTTTGGGTGATTGGTATGTCAGAAGTGAATTCCCGGAATTGTCCTCGATATGAATCAGTGTCCCTTGCGGATATGTCGTTGATGCTCCAAAGACCAGCGTATTCTGTGAGGATGTATCATCGGGAGCCTGAAGCATTCCGCTGCTTCCCACCGCAAGGAGGGTGCCGCCGGACAACGAGTAGGATCCGGCATAATCCAGAGCACCGTTTCCGTCGTTCTCCGGCCCCGAGACAATGATGGTGCCGCCGGTCTGTGTCAGCGAGGCATTCGCATCGATACCGTCACCTCCGGCGTCGATAAAGATCTCGCCGCCATAGAGGAAGATATTGTTGTACCCCGTCGAGGCGAACATCCCGGGTCCGGCGTTCTGGTCCGTCGTTCCCGACGACGACGCCTCTTCCGTCGTTCCCGCGGCATTGAGGCCGTCGTCAGAGGCACTAAGTGTCATTACCCCGCCGGATATTGTGATTTCCGCACCTTCCAACGCCTCTGTTGACTGCGCTACTTGTATGGTCCCGTCCGCGATATAGAGAGATCCATCCGAATGGATTCCGTCGTCCCCGGCGGAAATATTGATCCGTCCGGATGTTACGCTTAAGGCGTCGTTGGCATTGAGTCCGTCTTCGACGGCACGGATATGCAGCGTTCCTCCGGTGATGAGAAGATTGTCCTTGCCGACAATACCATGCCCGTAAGAGCCGAGGATCGAGAGCTCTCCGTTGCCCGTGATCGTAAGATCCGAGCGACAGAAAATTGCGGCGTCCACGGCGGTATCGTCATTCTCGTCAAAGACCGGTTCGGCGCTGTCCGCCAGGGAGTTGACGCTATCCCCCGCGAGGATCAGGATAACCTTCCCGGCGTTACTAACAACGAGAGGGGAACCGACAGATGAAGAAAGAGAGACATTGTTCAAGACCAGGCGTACAATATCGTCGTCACCGGCATCAACGATGATACGCCCGTCGGAACATGTGCCGGAGAGAAGGTACGTTCCGCCGCCTGTGATGGTCGCCGTTGTATCCTCAATGCTTACAGAAGATCCCTTCGTCGCGAAAAGACTCTCCGAAATCGATACCTCGACGGCGGTATCGTCCCACGTGGACTCCAGATCCTCCTCTTCCGGAAGGGCGATAGGAAACTCCGCAGAAGCATCAGAGAGATTCGGAACCGTTCCTTCACCGGTCTGAGACGCTGATGTGGATGTGGAGGCATTTACGGAAGACGTATCGGCGGTGGCCGAACAGGAGGATAGGAACGTCGCCGCGCCAAGAATAAGGGCAGCGGCGATTTTTCGATATCGGAAGGTTTTTCGACAGAATGAATGCATGTATTTCACCTCGCTTTTCTTTGCCTCAAGTATGCGATTCGCGAAAATATTCTCTTCGGTAAAATCTAGGTAAAATGGTACTGTTATCGCGGCAGAAACGTATTTTTTGCGGTCAGGGAATATTTTCGCCGGCCTTGTGAGACAAGGCGCCGGTCTCTGCTATAATGACAATGATTTTTATCAAAGGAGAGCACAATTATGCCGGAAACCGCTTCTCGTAAACGTTCGGCGATCATCGCCGCGTTCTTTGTTCTGCTCACACTGATAGGTCTTCTGGTCACTCCGAATTACGGCATGCCATGGGATGAGCTGATGGAGATCCGGACACTCGGCACGAATCTTCGCGAGTATGCCGGCGTGTTCACGGACGAAGCGGGCGAACCGCAGAAATCCGCTACCGGAATCGAATTCACCGATGTCCTCGAGAACCCGGATATCGACCACGGCCAGTCCGTCTATTACCCACTGACGCCGGTGCTTTTCACGGATCTCGGCGAGGAGGCTCCGCGAACACTGATGCTGATCTTCCATGCCTACACGTTCCTGATCTTCATGCTCGGCGTCGTCGGTTTGTATTTCCTCGGGTCGCGCCTGCTCGGGGACTGGAAGTACGGAATCGTTGCTTCGCTGTTTCTCTACCTGAGCCCGCGATTTTTTGCCGAGGGACACTATAATTCGAAGGACATCATCTCGATGTCCATGATCATTCTGTGCCTCTGGTTCTTCTATCAATTTCTACAGACGCGCAAATACCGGCATGCCATCCTTTTCGCGTTGGCAGGGGCCTTTGCCGCGAATATGCGTATCTCCGGACTTCTGTTCTTCGGGCTTGCCGGCGTATGCTACCTGATCTCTGTCACGGTCCGCAAGGAGTGGTCCGTGAAGAAGGCCTTACTGCCCGGACTTGTCGCCGTGGTTGCCTTTGTCGTTTTCTATACACTGCTCACTCCCGTGATGTGGCACGCGCCCATAGACTTCATATCCTATGTTTTCAAACGTTCCTCGAATTATTCAGACTGGAACGGCGTCGTCTTCTATATGGGTAAGTCCCATCAGCCGGTGCCGTGGCACTATGTACCGGTGCTTTTCGCGCTTACGACGCCGATCTTCACGGTACTCATGACCATCATCGGCAATATCGCGGCCTTCGCGACACTCAAGGGAAAGAAGATCAAGGAGATCTTCGGCGCGCCTCAACTGATCCCGCTTATGAGCTTCGTCTGTATCTGGGTCTTCATCGGATATGCGATGATTCGCCGCCCGGTCCTGTACGATAGCTGGCGCCACTTCTATTTCCTGAACGGACTTCTGATGCTGCTCGCGACTCTCGGCGTCAAATGGATCATCGATCTGTTGCGCGGCAAAGCAAAAAAAATTGCCGCGGGCGTCGTCGCGGCGGCAATTGCCGCATCCGGCCTCGTCATCGTTATCAACCATCCGAACGAACTCGTCTACTACAACGTATTGGCCGGATCTGACCCCGCGAAAAGCTACGAGATGGATTACTGGAATGTCATGCAGGTTAAGGCTCTGATGGAGCTGATCGACAAAACAGATTCGGACGAGGTGATCACAGTCACTGCCGCCGAATGGATGTCGATGGACGGCCTTCGCAAAGCTTATGACATTCTTCCCGCCGCCTACAAGACCCGGATGAAGGTGACCAGCGCGCAGTACGGTCAGATGGACCGCAATGCCGATTATCTGATGATCAGTCTTCGCGCCTATCAGGTCACGCGCGACGAGTTGGGCAGACAATGGGTTCCGGATGCCGGCCTGTCGAACTACATGGCAACCTGTGAGAAGACAGTGGCCCTGAATGCCTTCGGGTCCGAGTACATGCTCATCTATAAGCTGCCCTGACGATCCTCATCCGGGAACCTCGCGAAGGAGCGCCCATGAAGCGATCTCACAAGCGTCCGAGCGTTTTTCGGAGCGATCGCGAAAAAGTACAAATTTCACTGCAAATATTGCATGGGAAATGTTGCGTCTCCTTGGTATTGTGTCGGTAGAACCATACACCGATACGATTCCAAGGAGATTTTTTATGAGCAAAACACCGAAGGTCCTTCTTGTTCTATTTGCGATTCTCATGGTCGGATGCTGGGCGGGCGCCTGTTCGTCGGACCCGACCGGACCCATCCTTACAACCGATGCTTCGCGAAATTCTGCCTCCGCGACGACAACGGTCGCAACGACAGCGGCTCAGACAACAGCAGCTCCGGTCGAGACTGCTCCCGCCGTGCCGACCTTACCCCCGAACGTCTCCGGCAAGGTCGAACTACGTACGATCTCGACAAGCTTCTCCTATGCGTACAACTCGTACCTGATCACCTCCGTTGACGGTGAGACAGCAGTTGTCGACCCGGCGCAGATGCCGAAGCTGCGTAAGCTCGCTCTGGATCCTGTCCTCATCTGCTCCACCCATAACCATGCCGACCATAACGATGACACCTTCACGGACTCCTTCGATTGCGAGAAAATCATAAGTCAATCCGGAGACGTAACCGTCGGATCCTTCCATGTCTATACCATTCCCTGCGCGCATAACGGCGATGTCATACTTCCCGCGGGCGGCAATGAGATCATCGTATTCGAGGTCAACGGCCTTCGCATCGCACATATGGGAGACATCGGACAGACCACTTTGACCGAGGAACAACTCGAAAAGCTCGGCGAGATCGACATCGCGTTCATGCAATTCGAGAACTCCTTCTCCTCGATGAACCTCGATAATCTGAAGGGCTTCACCCTGATCGAACAAGTAAACCCCAAGATCATCATCCCCACACATTATACGGAGGACGCCGTCCCGGTACTCGAAGAGCACTACGGTGCGATCACTTACTACGACGATCTTTTCGCGATCGGGGCGGAAGACCTGCCCGAAGAAACCCTGAACGTCGTGATCATACGAAATAATTATATCTTCGAGTAAATGCCAGCAAGTGACACGAGTTAATGCCAGCCACCGGCTCGAGTAATGTCAGTAACATCCTTGAGAGTGCCAGCCACCGGCTCGAAAATGCCAGCCACCGCCGGCCTTCATCCGGCTATGCCCCCTTAGAAGGCTGCCTCAGATGACTTGTAACAAAGTCGGACGAGGCAGTCTTTGTGTGTTGAAGTATTGAGAAGGTGGGGAAGAAGTGTTATTGGTTTCGTGTCGGGGATTTATATGTCTCTCGATAGTGACATTGGGGCGAGTGACGGATGTGAGATTAAATCAACCTGGAAGAGTATGACAAAACAAGCAAATGGCGGATGTGAGATTGAAACAACCTGGAAGACTGTGAAAAAACAAGCTATGATAAATAACATTCATAGTAGTACAAATAATTTCGTTGGTTCTCATAGAATTATCTGTATTATTTCGACAATCAAGTTAACTACGAGGCCGTTCATACATATAATTCTCCGTCATATCGTGAGATTATCTCTATTTTTCGTGAGTAGAGCGTTTCGCCGTGTTAGAAAATACCGATAATTTGGTTAGATTCATAAGAATTATGCGTATTGGGATAGGTTTGTGGACGAACCCAGTCGTTCGCTGCAGTTATTTATCAATGATGCACATACGAAACAGGACACTTCCTAGGTTTTCGTATGTGCGGCGGCCTTCCCAGAGCGGTTATTTGTCAATGATGCACATACGAAATGCGTGCTAATCCGGGTTTTCGTATGTGCGCCCAGCGGTTCTGACGAGGTTATTTGTCAATGATCCACATACGAAACAGGACACTTCCTAGGTTTTCGTATGTGCGCCAGCGGTTCTGAAGAGGTTATTTGTCAATGATGCACATACGAAACAGGCTTCTTCACGGGTTTTCGTATGTGCGGCGGCTCGTCCGATGCATTTCTCATCGTTGCCCCAGCCAGCATACGCCAGAATGCTGACGAACCTGGCCAATTCTCAAACCCTCGCCCGGACAAGAAGTTGCGCAAATCACTTTTGCATTTCATAGCGGCATAAACTATAATTTTTCTATAATCATCGTTAGAAGCAGGTGTCGTATGAATTGTCAGACCATCGGATTTCTTCATTACTTGGATTACTGCTTTGATGCCGGCATCCATAGAATTGAGCGACCAAACGACGTCGATACGCCGAAGCCTTGCTATCGGGTTTTTTTTATGCGCGAGGGAACTTTACATTTACGCATAAATGAGACTGAGCGGATTCTCACGGGAGCGAACGCCTTTTGTCTGAATGAGAAGGACACGCTTTCCATCGTCAGCAATTATGACACGAACTTCTATCTGCTGGCCCTATCACCGACGGTGATCAACGGGCATCTCGATTATCACACGATCGAGACAGATACCGTGCGTCCGGAAGATCGCCAGGATTTGTATTATTTCTTTCCGTTTATCCGCGCAAAAGAACAGCCGGTGCGAATCTTCCCTTTGCATTCGTCCGAAGCGTCCGATTTGGAACGCCACTTTCAGTCGCTTTGTCATCTGCTGAACGAACAAGTAGATCCGAATTGGCCGTGCCGAAGCCGGGCGTATATTCTGATGATTTTGTTCGCGCTCTCGCGGACCGACGAATCCAAGCAACCCTACTTTCTTTCTGACATACCTTCAAACACATGCACGCCGTTGGTCGCGGATGTCATCCACTATCTGCAGATGAATTTTGACAGCAAGATCACGGTCGATCAGCTCGCGGCGCAATTTCACACGAATCGCACGACCTTGCTGGCGGAGTTTCGCAAGAGTACGGGGCAGTCGATCAACCGGTATCTGACGCGCCTTCGCATGACCATGGCCGCGGCACTTCTTCGGGATACGATGCTGAGCATGTCCGAGATCTGTGACCGGACGGGGTTCTCCGACATCAGCTATTTCAGCAAGGCCTTCAAGAAAGAAATCCGCTACTCGCCGTCGGAATACCGGCGCTTGAGCGCTTCGTAATCTCGAAAAGTTCTGAAACTCACAGATTGATCTACGTATCATTACCTATTATTTCCAATTTGAGAAATCGAAGATAATCGAAAAACTGTCAGATACGGTAAAAAAATCGATTACAATCGAAAGAAACGCATTTGTTTTAGCTTATAAAAAAGTCCGAGAAACGCATCCACAACATCAACTACCTTCTTGCAATCTGGCGGTTCGAGAGAGATTCTGTCGCAGACGTCGCTGAGCCTTCTATTTTTTTGAACTCTAATCTTTTTTTTGCTCAGCTAGCCTGCTAACCCCTCGTCGCAAGCTCCTCGGCATCCGCCGGACCGCTGTCCACCGGACGACGGCCTGATCGGCGTATTCTCTCGCGAGTTCGAATCTCTCTCCTTACACAGCAAACTAAAAAAGAGAACCCACCGTGAAGGTGGATTCTCTTTTTTACTTGGCGGAGAGAGAGAGATTCGAACTCTCGGTTGGGATTAGCCAACACACGATTTCCAGTCGTGCGCCTTAGACCAGCTCAGCCATCTCTCCACGGCTTGATGTTACTTTTGCGCAGGCGTTTGAAACCTGCTCTAAGAATATACTTATTTTGTCGGCTCTTGTCAATCCTAATCGAGGATTTTTTGGCAGGTGAATATGCCGCCACGTAATGAACACGCTGAACGCACGAAACGTGAATTGTAAGCGGAGTAAATGGTGCACAACCGACGCACCGACGAAAAGGCTCTCAGTTACCTATTTCGTCGGTGCATTAGCGATTTTCAACTCACATCGAACATGTTGCCTCATTTTGTGCAACGAAGTTAATGGGGTTGAGCCACAATGTTATTCACAAAGACCACTTATATGTATATTCCGGCGTACTGGAATCATGTGAAAGCGAAACAAGCTCACAATAAAATACGGGTGGTCATTTTCTTGCGTGATTATCGCGAGTTCTCCGAGATTTTCTGCGGTCAACGTGCGCTTTTCCGGCGGTAGATTCAGGCAGGATTTCGCTCTGTTGTTTGACGATGACTTTTTGGCGGCATAGAATGATTGTAGGCGGATGTTTGATGCGGTCGACGTCTCGGGGGCCCGGGAGGCGGCATGCGCTTTTCGCGCTTATAGATGCATAGATAATATGCGGATTGATTCCAAGGAGGGGTTCTTATGAGACTTATTGAATTCCTGAAGAAGGGTGTCCGGTCGATCGGGAAGACGATTCTTCGTTTCCCGCTGACGATCCTTCTGCTGATCGTTATACTTGTTCTGAACTTTGTGAATATCGCGACCGGCTATTCGATGCGTTTCGACGCGGAGTTTATGGCGCTCACGATCGGGTGTTTTGTGACGTTGTTTGCGACGCTCTTGTCGGAGCGGCATACGCGAAAGGTCATGGTCTTTGCGGTTCCGGCCGCCGGACTTGTGATAACGGCTCTCTATTATGTGTTCCTTCGCGGTGCGAACCTCGAGGAATCCAGGGAGATCGTGCGGGCGATGGCCTTGGGCGGCGTGTTTCTGCTGCTATCAGTCTGTATACCGGCTATTCGAAAACAGACGAGTTTCAATCTGTCGTTTCTTGGGTTCTTTAAGGCCTTTTTCTCCACGGTTTTCTATGTGGGCATCGCGTTCGGGGGCATCTTGCTCGTCCTCGGGGCGATCGACAATTTGCTTTTTCGCCTGCATCCGGACACGTATTCGTACGTGAACAGCACGATTCTCATCCTTGTTGCACCGATTGTTCTGCTGTCGATGTTGCCGTCGTTTGGGCGGGAGGATGAGGCGGAGAGGGATACGAAGATCTACACGGTTCCCGCGTTTCTGCGAATTCTTCTGATGTATGTGCTGCTGCCGCTCGTCGCGATCTATACGCTCGTACTCCTTCTCTATCTCGTGAAAACGCTGACGATGGGGGATCCGGAGGGCATTCTGTATCCGATGATTCTCACGTATTGCGTCGCGGTCATCGGGCTCTATGTGCTGACGGATGAGCAGGATAAGAAGATCTTCGTGATTTACCGGCTTATTTTCCCGAAGCTGGCCGCCCTGATCGCCCTGTACCAGACGATCCGGATTCTGATGAAGATTCCGGCCTTCGGGATTACGCACGACACATATTACGCGATTCTCTACGGACTTTTCGCGATTCTGGCCGGTGTGATTACCAGCGTGTTGCCGCCGAAGAAGAATCATGTGATCGGGCTGATCCTTGCGGGGCTTCTGCTGGTCTCTGCCGTGCCGCCGGTGGATGCTTTCACGATTTCCACGATTTCGCAGACGGAGAAGGTCGAGGAGGTTCTCGCCCGCAACAGCATGCGGGACGTGGAGCGGATTGTCGAGAATCCGGACATCTCTTTGGAGGACAGAGAGATCCTGCGAAACGGCATGACCTATCTGGACGAGGCGGGGGATAGCGGGAAGGTTCCCGGTATTCCGGAGGATTTCGGATATTGGGAGGATTTCGAGACGGTGTTCGGATTTCCAACGTATGAGGAATCGACGGGGGTGAATACGAATTACGACGAGTATTCGTACTCGATGGACAGGACGGCGGGGCTTCCAGTATCCGGCGACATCCTGTTCTCGACCGTGTATGGCAAGGATATCTCGATGGGGGGCCGGACGACGGTTGGCACCTTCGTTGAGGAGGGGCAGGAGTATCAACTGGACGTTGTGTCGGACACGAAGGAGATCAGCGTCGAGCTTCTCTCCGCGGACGGACAGGTTCTCGCGACGGCATCGGTGACGGAGTTTGCCGAGGAGCTGAGAGCGGATCGGGGCGATATAGGGTATAATCTTAGTCCAGAAGCAATGCTTCTGACCGCTTCCGGAGACGGAGCGAATCTCGTAGTCGCGTTCTACAGTATCTACGGATACGAGCAGGATGGGCAGAGTAATCTGACGGCGGAGATGTTGATCTTCGCGGATGTCGGGACAATTGAGGGATGACGCAGAATATATTGAAAAGAAGAGGAATTACCATGTCAGATAGAGAACAACAAGATCAAGATTTTGTCCTATCGTTTATCGAAAAGCGCCGCGATGAGGCGATCTCCGATGCCACGCGCCAACCTGTCTCGATCGATGAGCTGACGCGTGTGACGCGGTGGTTTGCGTCAAGAGCCGCGGAGTTGGACGCCGCGGGCACTCCGGTTCGCCCCGGCACGGAGGAAGAGGACGAGGTTATTCGCGCGCTTTCGCAGGCGTCGCTTGCCGTCCGCCATCACGTTTACGGGAATCGCGTGTTTTTTCGTGGGCTGATCGAGTTCACAAATTACTGCACGAACGGCTGTTATTATTGCGGGATCAACGGAACGCGCCGGGACGTGAAGCGCTACCGCCTGACTCGCGAGGAGATTCTCGCTTGCTGCCGCGAGGGGGAACGCCTCGGGTACAACTCCTATGTCCTACAGGGCGGGGAAGATAAATTCTTCGACGACGACACGATGTGTGACATCATCCGCTCGATCCGCGCGGAGTTTCCGAAGGCGGCGATCACGCTGTCGATCGGGGAGAAGACGGAAGAGACGTACCGCCGGTACATCGAAGCCGGAGCCGATCGGTATCTGTTGCGCCACGAGACGGCGTCCGAGGAACACTATAATAAGCTGCACCCGAGCTCGATGCGCCTTTCCGAGCGAAAAGAATGTCTTTATGCGCTCAGAAAGATCGGGTTCCAGGTCGGCGCGGGCTATATGGTCGGTTCTCCCTACCAGACCCCGGAGACGTTGGCCGAGGATCTCCTGTTCCTTCGGGAGCTCGAACCGCACATGATCGGCATCGGGCCGTTCCTGCCGTCCGCCGGAACGAAGTTCGCGAATGAAGCTCCCGGATCGGTCCGGATGACGCTGATCATGATCGCGTTGACTCGGCTGATGGTGCCCAAAGCCCTGATGCCGTCGACGACGGCTCTCGGTACCGCGGATAAGACGGGGCGCGAGAAGGGTTTCTCCTACGGAGCGAACGTCGTCATGCCGAATCTGTCGCCGATGGGGGTCCGTGAGGATTACGCGTTGTACGATGACAAGATCTGTACGGGCGACGATGCGGCGAGCTGCCAACAGTGCCTGAACGGGCGGATCATTCGGTCGGGAAATCAACCGGACTATGAACGAGGCGACCATATCGACTTCGAGGTGACAGAGTAAAGTAAATAGAAGGATTTTTCGCGAAAAGAAACAATAACGGCTTTTCGCGAGAAGATACAAGAAGCACTGTCCGAAGAAAGATACAAAAGGGCCATTTTCGCATATAGATACCAATCGATGTGAAGGAGATGAGGGTATGAAGGAGCATTTATTCGACTTTGACGAGGTCCTGGACCGCAAAGATTCCTTCTCGATCAAGCTCGACTACGGGAAGCGCTACGGAGCACCGGAGGACGTGATTCCGCTATGGGTTGCGGACATGGATTTCAAGTCTCCGCCCTGCGTCAATGAGAGAATTGCCGAAAGAAGCCGTTCGGGCCTCTATGGGTACTCGGATGCCACCGATGAGTACTTCGAATCGGTCCGTTCCTGGCTCGATCGTCGATATGGCTACAAAACCGATGTTTGTAACATTGTTACATCGCCGGGTGTCGTCTTCAGTCTCTATAATACGATCTCCGCGCTCACAAATCCGGGCGATTCGGTCATGATTCAGCGCCCGGTCTACTATCCTTTCGGCGGAGCTATCCGCGATCTCGATCGCATGCTGATCAATAACCCTCTCGTAGAGAAGGATGGGCGCTACGAGATCGATTTCGACGATTTCGAGCACCAGATCTCGTTAAAACGCGTCAAGCTCTTCATTTTCTCGAGCCCACATAATCCGGTCGGGCGCGTCTGGTCCCGAGAGGAGCTCGCGCGCATCGCCGAGATCTGTATTCGCCACCATGTATATGTTTATTCGGATGAGATCCATGCGGATTTCATGTTCGAGGGTCATCGCCACACGGTCCTCGCCTCGATCTCGCCGGAGATCGAGAATCTGACGATTACGGCAACCTCGCCGGGCAAGACCTTCAACCTCGCAGGCCTCCAGATCGCAAATCTTGTGATTACGAATGAGGAGCTGCGTCGTCGCTATGAGGCGGAGAGCCGCCGGACCGGTTACAGCCAGCCAAATGTCATGGGCCTGATCGCGTGCAAAGCCGCGTATGACGAGGGTGAGCCATGGCTCGAGGCGCTTCTTCGCTACCTCACGGAAAATCTCAACTATGTCCGCGAACGTCTCGCCGCGGATTTCCCGATGGCTCGCTTCATCGAGCCGGACGGAACCTATCTTCTGTGGGTGGATTTCTCCGCCTACGAACAAGATGATCGCGTTCTTGGCAGGAAGTTCTTGCACGACGCCGGCGTCTGGCTCGATCACGGGACGATGTTCGGACCGGAAGGTGAGGGATATCAGCGCATCAACATCGCCTGCCCGCGCGCGATTCTCGAAAAGGCCTTCGACCGAATGCAGAAGCTGCTGGCCATTGAGGAACCGATGGACTGATTCGCTTTGTTGTCTGCGGAACCACGGATGGACGTATCTCACTAGCCAAACTGTGGTACAACCGATCGATGCATATTCGTTATTCCATTAATAGGTATATAACTATAGGCATATAACCTAAATCGTAACGGAGGACAATCTCCATGGCTAAGATCTATCACTCCTTACCCGAGCTTGTCGGCAACACCCCACTTCTTGAGATCTCACGCTATGCCGGGAGAGTCGGATCAACAGCTCGTCTTCTGGCCAAGGTCGAGAGCTTCAACCCTCTGTCTTCTGTCAAGGACCGTGTCGGCCTTGCAATGATCGAGGACGCCGAAGCGCGCGGCCTTCTTACGCCGGGCTCGACGATCGTCGAACCGACCAGCGGAAATACAGGCATCGGCCTGGCCTTTGTCGCCGCATCCCGCGGATATCGCCTGATTCTTACGATGCCGGAGACGATGAGCGTGGAACGCAGAAGCCTCCTCGCCGCCCTGGGTGCCGAGATTGTTCTGACACCGGGTCCCGACGGGATGCGCGGCTCGATCGCCGCCGCCGAGAGAATCGTCGCGGAGACGCCCGGAGCCTATATGCCGCAGCAGTTCGAGAACCCCGCGAATCCCGCGGTCCATCGCCGGACGACGGGCGAAGAGATCTGGCGCGATACTGACGGTGAGGTCGATATCTTCGTCGCCGGCATCGGAACCGGCGGTACGATCACCGGCGTCGGCTCTCTCCTGCGCGAAAAGAAGCCCGGGGTAACAATCGTTGCCGTCGAACCTGCCGACTCGCCGCTTCTGTCCGAAGGTCGGACGGGAAGACACGCATTGCAGGGCATCGGCGCGAATTTCGTCCCGCCGATATTGGATCGCAATATTTACGATGAGATCATCACGGTCGGAACCCATGACGCCTTCGCTGCCGCGCGACTCTGCGCCGCAACTGAGGGCCTTCTGATCGGTATCTCCTCCGGCGCGGCCTTGCACGCGGCGGGAATCCTCGCGCAGCGCCCGGAGAACCGGGGCAAGACGATTGTCGTTCTGCTGCCGGATACGGGGGAGAGATATCTCTCGACGGAACTGTTTTCGGGAGAGAATTGATGGATAAGTTGCGTTTAAGAGAATCAACGCTCCGCTATCTGCGAACGCCCGATGACGCCCTGTCGGAGGAGGAGAACCGCCGTCTCGACGACGCGATCGACGAGGTTCTGCGTGTAGCCGAGCCGCGCACGGTGCACCGGATCTTCCCGCTGATCGGGACGGACGGCGCCCGGACGATCGACGCCCGGATCGACCTGGGCCACAAGGATCTGCAGGATCACCTGAAGAACTGCCAGGAAGTGCTTCTCATCGCGGGAACACTCGGGACCGCCCTCGACACGAGGCTGCGGTACATGTCCTACACGGATATGGCAAAATACGTTATGATGGATGCTGCATCCGGGGCACTGATCGAGCTTAGCTGCGATCAGACAGAGGAAGCGCTTCCGATTGAACGCGCGACCTTCCGCTACAGCCCGGGGTACGGCGACGTCCCACTCTCGATGCAGAGGGAGATCCTGTCCGTGCTTGACGCGAATAAACGCATCGGACTCACGTCGACAGAGCGCTTTCTACTGGTGCCGAGTAAGTCCATCACCGGCTTTGTCGGGATCGGAGCGACCAAGAAGAAACGCAGCTGTGAGGGTTGCCGGATGTTCGAAACCTGTGAATTTCGGAGGAATCATACCGTATGTTATCAGACAAATTCGTAAACCGCAGCGAGAAAGCCCGACGCCTCCTCAGCCGTATCGGCGAGAAGCCGCTACTATTCGACGGCGGCATGGGCTCGCAGCTCCAGCTTCACGGAATGAAGCCCGGAGAGCTCCCCGAGGTCATTAATCTTACGCATCCCGACTGGGTCGTCGACATCCAGAGCGCCTATCTTGCGGCCGGATCCGACTGTATCCTCACGAATACCCTCGGCACCAACCGCTTCCATATGGAGAGCACCGGCTATTCGATCCGCGAGGTGATCGAGGCCGCTGTCTGTAACGGGCGCGAGGCGATCTTGCGCGAAAAGCAGCGCTGCGTGGCTGCAGGAATTGAGAAGGAGTGCTTCTTGATCTTCGATATCGGCTCTCTTGGCGTGCTTCTGAAGCCCTCGGGAACCTTGGCGTTTGAGGATGCATATGAAGCTTTTCGCGAACAGATTGAAGTCGCGAAGGATCTCGTTGACGGTATCCTGATCGAGACCGTATCCGATCTCTACGAGATGAAGGCCGCCGTTCTGGCAGCGCGGGAGACGACCGATCTTCCGATCTTCTCGTCCATGACATTCGTGGGCAACGAGAAGACCCTTATGGGCGCGACACCGGAGACAGCCGTCGCGGTTCTCGAGGCAATCGGCGCGGACGTCATCGGCGTCAACTGCTCGCTCGGACCCAAGGAGATGGCTCCGATTATTCGTCGGATACTTGCCGCCGCGACCCGACCGGTCATCGTCCAGCCGAACGCGGGACTTCCGGTCTATCGCGACAATCAGACGTTCTACAATGTAACGGTCGACGAGTTCAGTGAATATATCGTGGAGTTCGTGAAGGAAGGCGCCGCCGTTGTAGGCGGTTGCTGCGGCACGACGCCGGAATATATTCGCAAGGTAAAGGGACTCCTGACCGGCGTATCCGTCGGGCACCGCGAAGTCCTACGCAAAACCCGCGTCACGAGCGGAAGCCAGTGCGTCACGTTCGGCGAGCGCGTCCTGCTCTGCGGCGAGCGCTTGAATCCGACCGGCAAGAAGAAGATGAAGGAAGCGCTCCTCGGTGCGCGCTACGACGAGATTTTGCTCGAGGCAATCGCGCAGGAGAAGGCCGGCGCGGACCTTCTCGACGTGAACGTCGGTCTTCCCGGACTTGACGAGCCCGCCGTGATGGTGAAGGTCATCGAGAAAGTCCAGGAGATCATCTCCCTGCCACTACAGATCGACAGCTCCGACCCGGAGGCGCTCGAACGCGCCTGCCGTATCTATAACGGCAAACCTCTGATCAACTCCGTCAACGGTAAGAAAGAAGTGATGGAGGCGGTTTTCCCGATCGTCAAGAAATACGGCGGCGTGGTCCTCGGACTGACCCTCGACGAGAACGGCATCCCGCCTCTGGCGGAGGATCGTTTCGCGATCGCCGAGCGCATTATCCGCACGGCGGCAGAGTACGGCATCGATAAATCCGATGTCATGATCGACTGCCTCGTCCTGACCGCCTCGGCGCAACAACGGGAAGTCGCTCAGACGCTCAAGGCTGTCGCGATGGTCAAGGAGCGCCTTGGCGTTCACACCGCCTTGGGACTCAGTAACGTCTCCTTTGGCCTACCGAACCGGCCGCTCATCAATAAGACCTTCCTCGCGATGGCGATCTACGCAGGCCTCGACATGCCGATCATGAATCCTCTCGACGAGGAGTTGATGAGTGCGGTCGACGCGGCGGCGGTCCTGACCTACAAGGATCCGGACAGCATGCGCTATATCGAGCGCCACGCGGGAGATATTCCCGGCGGATCGGCCGGTGCGGGGAGTCGTGCGGGCACTTCTGGTGCCAACAAGTCAGGCGCTTCAGGCGCATCAAGAGCCACCGGCGCTTCGGGCGCTTCGGGCGCTTCGGGAACATCCACAGCTTCCGCGCAGGATATGTCACTGCAAGAGATGGTCATTTCCGGCCTGAAAGACGCGATCCGTGAGAAGGTCCAGTCGGAGCTTCGCACGCGCGATGCGCTTGCGATCATCGCCGACGATCTGATCCCCGGCCTCGACGAGGTCGGCCGCCGCTACGAATCTGGACGCCTCTACCTGCCGCAGCTGATTCTGTCGGCCGAGACGACCAAAGCCGCGTTTGCTGTCCTCAAAGAAGCCTTCCCGCCCAAGGATACCGATCAGGTCAAAGGCCCGATCCTTCTGGCCACCGTCGAAGGCGACATCCACGATATCGGAAAGAATATCGTCCGCGTCATCCTCGAGAGCTACGGCTTCGCGGTCATCGATCTCGGTAAAGATGTGCCCCCGTCGCGCGTTGTCGAAGCGTATCACACGCATCACCCGCGCATGATCGGACTGTCGGCCTTGATGACGACAACCGTCTCCTCGATGAAGCGAACGATCGATGATCTCAAAACCATCCCCGACGTCTGCCCAATTCTGGTCGGTGGCGCCGTGCTGACCCAGGATGTCGCCGACGAGATCCACGCCGATTACTACGCGGCCGATGCCAAGTCCGCCGCCGAGATCGCGCAGAGAATCATCCAGTAATTCTGCATAAATATTCATAAAGGATGCACAATGATGAACGTATTATTACTGCTCGCCAAAGGATTTGAGACGATGGAGATGAGTGTCTTCATCGACGTGCTCGGTTGGGCGCGAAATGATTTCGGGATCGACGTCCATGTGACGACGTGCGGATTCACAAAGACCGTCGTCAGCACCTTCGGCGTGCCGATGATCGTCGACACTCTGATCGACGAGGTTCGCCCGGAAAACTACGACGCCCTGGCAATTCCCGGCGGGTTCGAGGAATACGGATTCTATGAAGAGGCCTTCGACGAGAAGTTTCTTGAACTGATCCGCCTTTTCGATCGCGAAAAGAAACCGATCGCCTCGGTCTGTGTCGCCGCACTGACCTTAGGGAAGAGCGGAATCCTAGCCGGCCGAAAGGCGACCACCTATCACCTGCGAGACGGTTACCGCCAGAAGCAGCTCGCTACTTACGGCGTCCACGTCGTCAACCGTCCGGTTGTCATCGACGACAATGTCATCACATCGTACTGCCCCGAGACGGCGCCGGAAGTCGCATTCCAGCTGCTTCGCGTACTGACGTCGGAAGAAGAGATGAAGACGGTGAAGAGAGCGATGGGGTTTGGGGGTTGAGATGTTTGCGGATGGGTGAAGAGATCTCGGGAAATCTGAGTTTTCTAGAACAGTAGAGACTTAGAGCACGAGGCTTTTCGAGTAAGAGGCTTTTTGGGAAAGAAATACTTTTCAAGTAAGAGAGACTTTTCGCGCAAGATAAAAGAACCGAATATCTGAAGTTCATAGATATCACGTATAGGAGGAGAAACTAATGACCAAGGATCCGATTCTGACCTTTCTCCCGTATTTGACACCGTGGTTCGCGACACCGAAGATGGAACTGTTGACCATGACGCCGGAGGAAGACACGGTGCTCATCGCATTGTCCAAAGGCTGGACTTCCGAGACTCCCAAGCATGTTCTGATCCGAGAGCTCATTGACGCATATGGCGAGAAGACTGTTTTCGCGGTGCTCGACAAAGTGGTCGACGCGCATATTGGGGCAGAATGGAAGGAAATGGCGGCGAACAGCCCGACGAATACGATCGATGACATCCTGCGCCTGCTCTGGGAAACCCTGATTCCGCTCGGCTTCGAGTACACCGCGGAACGCACAGACAACCGCACGGTGATGCACTGCACCAAATGCCCGTACGTGCAGCTCGGCGAGATTTTCGGCTGCAAGGACATCTTGTACCATCTTGCCTGTCGCGGCGACAAGGCACTGACTGAGGGCTTCAATCCGTCGATCGAATTCACGCGGACCTACACACTGATGGAGGGCGCCGACCATTGCGACCACACCTATACGATGAAGGAAGGATCATAAAGACATCCATGGCAAGAATGCGTAAGAAGAAGAACATCCCGGAGCGTATGCGTGCGTGCGCTTCCTACTGGTTTCCCGTAGCCGTCCGTAATCGCGGTCATTGGCGCGAAATGTGCGGCTTCTCGCCGGAGACCAAGCTCTACCTCGAGATCGGCTGCGGTCGCGGCACCTTCGCGATCGAGACCGCCAAGCAGCACCCCGAGATCTGCTACATCGCCGTCGAAAAGGACGAATCCGTCATCCTGTCCGCGATCGAAAAAGCGGCGGAGCAGGGCGTCCCGAACCTCAAGTTCCTCCGGGCCGACGCGACGCTGATCACGAACTACTTCGAAGAGCACGAGCTCGACCGGATCTACCTGAACTTCTGCGACCCGTGGTCGAAAAAAAATAAGCCGAAGCGCCGCCTGACCTATCGCGGCTTCCTCGAAATGTACCGCCGCCTCCTGAAGCCCGACGGGTCAATTCATTTCAAGACCGACGACGAGCGCCTGTTCGAATTCTCGTTAGAAGAATTCGCGGCCGTCCGTTTTGCGGTCGACGCCGTCACCTACGACCTACACGCAAGCGAATGGAACGAGGAGAATATCCGCACGGAATTCGAGTCTCGCTTTGCCGAGATGGGCAAGAAGATCATGCGCTTGGAGGCTGTGCCGAGTTAAGTGAGAGGTGTGGATTAGGGGCAAGAGGTATAGGGCTATAGCAAAACAAAAGTTCTGCTATAGCCCTATTTCATGTTCAAATGAGCAAAGGATATGGGTGTTTTGGGGAGACAGCGCGCGTTGTTTATCAATGATTATCGTTAAATCGTAGGATAGGTTGATTCTTATACTACTGCTTATGGCGGAGCGCCGCGTCGCGGCGCGACCATTAATCCGCGCCGGCCCCGCCGGCGCTCCTTCATTCTCGTATGGGAGATTGAAGGTGATTGTTTGTCAATGATAACCACCGAAAAAGTGTGGGGGGCACAAAATTATACTTCCTCAATGAGCAAAAATGCGATTATTAATCAATGATAACCACCGAAATCGTATGGTAGGCTAATTTTTATACTTCCTCAATGAGAAAAAATGCGATTATTAATCAATGATAACCACCGAAATCGTATGGTAGGCTAATTTTTATACTTCCTCAATGAGCAAAAATGCGATTATTTATCAATGATAACCACCAAAATCGGAGGGCAAGCTGATTCTTATACTACTGCTTATGGAGGAGCGCCGCGTCGCGGCG
Source organism: Bacillota bacterium (assembly GCA_023397475.1). Taxonomy (GTDB): domain Bacteria; phylum Bacillota; class Clostridia; order Saccharofermentanales; family Saccharofermentanaceae; genus Firm-13. Next base: position 26,392 of record JAEWUD010000037.1, on the reverse strand, counting down.
CGACCATTAATCCGCGCCGGCAGCGCCGGCGTACTTTCCTTCACTTAGGGGAGTTTGAAAGTGATTGCTTGTCAATGATAACCACCAAAAACGTGTTGGGGGCACAAAATTATACTTCCTCAATGAGAAAAAACGACATTCTTTATCAATGATAACCACCAAAATCGAAGGGTAGGCTGATTTTTATACTTCCTCATTGAGCAATAATGGCGTTATTCGTCAATGATAACCACTAAAATCGAAGGGTAGGCTGATTTTTATACTTCCTCAATGAGCAAAAACGACATTCTTTATCAATGATAACCACTAAAATCGAAGGGTAGGCTGATTTTTATACTACTTCGGGGGCCGGGGAGGTGATGGAACTTATTTATCGGAGCGCCGCACCGCGGCGCGACCGGTAATCCGCGCCGGCCTCGCCGGCGCTCCGTGCGAAAAATGCATATCACACACAAAATAATCAATAACAAATATCTCCCGCCGACCCCAACACCAACTCTTCTTTATTTAACGCATAATTTTCTCTCTATATCTTGACAATCCGATATACCGTGCATACAATATGGGGAATCACGAAATAACGAATTTTTATGCAACAGTGCGAGCGACAGAATAAATTATGTAAACAAAAGGTGGGTATGTGGGGATGCGTACGATGAAACTTTTGTCTCTGTTTCTGTCTGTCTCGATTATGGTTACAACAATTAACGGAATTTCCTTCTCTGTCTCGGCCGCGCCGGCCGGTCCGCGAATCTCTTCTTCCTACGCGACAGGCGAGGAGACGACTGCGACGACGACACAGACGAGCGAGACGAGTTCGGCTGGTCAGGAACCTTCCGGGACAACGCAAACTCCACCTGCGACGGGTGTTCCGTCCGAGACAAGCGGAGCTCCGGCCGCGCCAACGTCGACCCCAACGGCAGAGCCATCGTCGAATCCAACGGGTACGCCGACTTCAGCCCCTGATACTTCACCGGAGGCAACCTCACCAACGGGAAATCCGACTGGCATTCCGACGGCCGTTCCGCCTCTGGTTCTGGATAAGACAGGCCTCGCATATACGTTATTCTCCGCAAGCATGACTTCCAATTGTCAGATGCATTGTGCATCCGGAGATATAACCGGGGATATTTACTCGGGCAATTCCTTCCGCTTTGCCGGCTCCAAGCTCAATGTTCATGGAAGTTCGGACACCGTTCTGACAACGGACTGTAACGGGTCGAGTGTCGTCATTGATTCGATGAATCCGAATATCGCTCCGATAGCGATGCCGGATCTCGGTGCCAATATCCTTGCTCGCGCGGCCAACGGTACGCAATACACCCAGGACAAGACGTTCAAGAAGAAAGACGCTTTCTCCAATGTCGCACTGCAGACGACCGGTTCTTTCATGTTCAATAGTTCCAAGCTCTCCGGCCAGTGCTATGTGATTGCCGATCAGGACATCAAGCTTGGAATCGATACTTCGGCAGTTACCTCCGCGGATAAGTTTATCGTCTATTCCCAGAACGGCGATATTACTATAAACGGATCAGATTTTGTCATGAACGGAATTCTTTATGCTCCGAACGGAACGGTTAAGATCACGAGCAGTACCTTAACCTTGAACGGGCGAATCATCGCGGACCGGATTGAACTGAATTGTAATTCGGTTACCATCGTCGGAGCGCCGGATGATTTTCTCCCGATCAATGACGCACCGGTCGTGAATGCGGGAGCTGACGCCGAGATCTATGTTTCTGAGACATATACTCTGGCGGGAACGGTTTCGGATGACGCTATTCTGCTTCCGGAGCCTGAACTTACATGGCAGATGCTGACAGGCCCAGGCGAAGCGATTTTCGCGGATCCTCATACGGCGAATTCGACGGTAACGTTTCCTGTTCCCGGGCTTTACGTGCTTCAGCTGCAAGCATTTGACGGTCTTCTGACGACAAGCGACACGATGCTTGTCAATGTTCTGAACGATGCCTCATATAAGATCTATACGACCGCTGAAGATTTCCAGGAGGGTGTTTTTCTTAATGCTGTCCCGGAAAATGACGCTCTCAAAATCGACGGTACGACGAGTGTCCTGAACTTCATGTGGGTAGCGAATTCCTCGAAAGGTACGGTATTGAAGATCAATACCCAGACCTGCGAGATCATGGGCGAATTCCGCTCGGCGCCGGCAGGCATGGGAGCCAATCCTTCACGTACGACGGTTGACCATGACGGCAACGTATGGGTCGCGAACCGCGACGGCAGTAGCGTGGTCAAGATCGGTTTATACGAGAACGGCGGCTGGATCGACAAGAACGGAAACGGAAAATGCGACACATCGATCGGAATGGGTGATGTTCTCGCATGGAGCAATACGGGAAAAGCCGACAGTCTTGGCGGAGTATCCACTGCAGAAGATGAGTGCATTCTTCTGTATATCAAGGTGCCGACCGGCGGAACTCGTCATATCTCGGTCGACGCGGACAATAACGTATGGGTCAGCGGAACAGCGAATCGTAAGTTTGTCCTTCTGGATGGTGAGACCGGTGCAATTCTTCGCACGGAGGGCGGCGTCGGTTTCGGCGGATACGGTGGTCTGATCGACGAGAATGGAGTTATCTGGTCCGCCAATCCCCTGATGCGATGGGATACCTCCAAGCCGCTTACGGGACCCAACGGAGGGAACTGGACCGGGTATTCCGCGCCCAGCTATGGACTTACCATCGACAGTGAAGGCAATGTCTGGAATACCTCGCATGCGAACGGCAGCAAAATTCGCAAGTACAGCCCGGATGGAACACTGATCGGAACCTACAATCAGGGCAATTACTATGCGCAGGGTTGCGCCGCGGACCAGAACGATAATATCTGGATCGCGCACTCCCTATATCGATCGACCATCGGCCGTCTGAAGAGTGACGGTACTTATCTGGGTACCATCACAGTACAAGCCGGACCAACGGGCATCGCCGTCGATTCCGAAGGCTATATCTGGGTGGTTTGCCACTCCGGATATATCCAGAAGATCGACCCAAACAAGGGTCCAATCAGCAGTGACGGCGTGACACCTCTCGGAGAGGTAATATATACAAGCCCCAAGATTGACGGCATCCTTTATAACTACAGCGATATGACCGGAAGCACATTGACCGGTGCTCCGACTTCCGCAACGTGGTCCGCCGTGTATGACAGTGAGGAAGACGGCACGGAGTGGGGCAAGATCAGCTGGAAGAGCGAAGTCTATAACGACGGCTTCATCGAGGTTCTCGTCTCGACCAGCACGGACAATGTGACCTTCAGCGAGCAGGTTGTCGTGAATAACGGCGACGATTTCACGCTTCCCGCCGGAAGATACGTCCGTCTCGAAGTCCGTCTGACAAGATCGAAGGACGGGTACAGCCCGAAGCTCGACGAGATCACTATCGCGTCCAAGCCGTACAATCTGCAAAAGCCCGAGAATCTGATCCCGGTGGTCGCCCTGCCTCAGACGGCTCTTGCCAGTAAGAACGTTCCGTACAAGCTTTGTGCATTCGCGACAGACGATGCCTTTGTTTCCGGCCGCAAACTCGACTTTACCTGGACCTGCACTGACAGCCGCGTCAGCTTCTCCAACGCTTTTATCAATAATCCGAGCATCACAGTAAGCGCGGCCGGCGACTATGAGCTCACGCTCACGACAAGCGACGGCAATTCATCTGTGTCCTCGACAACAATCCTTACGGTGATCGATCAGGACGCGGTGAAACCGAACCTTACTCTGACAACGGACAAGGATACCTATAACCTCGGGGAGACGCTGACCGCGTCGATCACCGCATCTGACAATGTCGCGATCAAAGACGTCACTCTGTCGATTGACGATACGAAGGTGCGTCTTGCCCCCGATCTTACGTATTCACAAATCCTGGCAGACGCCGGGCACGTGACCCTCACCGCGGTCGCCACAGATACGTCCGGGAATGTGACGCAGGTCGCAAAAGAGATCCTTGTCATTGACCCGCAGGCCATTCCCCCGGTTCTTGAGGCATCTCTCGAAAAGGATGTCCTCGCAATCGGAGAGTCGTCGCTTCTCCTGATCTCCGCCAGCGATGACAGCGGTTCTGTCACCGTCAGCGTAGAGTCCACAGGCGGCACGGTCCTCGAATCCGCCGGTATCTATACCTACACGGCGGAAACTGTCGGCCTTCACACGATTAAGGTGACGGCAACAGATCCGGACGAGAACGCGACAACCGTTACACTTACCGTCCAAGTCACGGAAGCACCTGTCGAATTGCCGGAGGTCTCTTTCTCGGGACTTACCGACGGACAGGTCATCACGAAGCCAACAGATATCGTAGGCTCGATCTCGGAGACGAACCTTAGCTATTACACCCTGTCCTATGCTCCGATCGACGCTACCTCGTTCACCGAGATTGCCAGAGGAACGGAACCGGTCGAGAACGGAACACTGGGAACCTTCGATCCGACGATGCTCAACAACGGGTGGTACACGATCCGGGTCAGCGGTTATGACGACGCCGGACAAGCCCAGATTTCTGATGTAGTGGTCCTGGTCGAAGGCCAGATGAAGATCGGTAATTTCTCGATCGCGTTTGTCGATATGACCGTACCGATCGACGGGTCTCCCGTGACGATCGCAAGAGGCTATGACAGTCGCAACCGGGCGACATCGGGAGACTTCGGCTACGGCTGGAACCTCTCGATCTCCGGCGTGAAGCTTTCCGAGGCGGTTATTCCGGGGACGAATTGGACACAGGAGAGCTCCGGTAGCGGACTAGGTCTTTATTACCAGATCGGAGAGAGCAAGCCTCACGAGATCATCGTCGATTGGGGGAACGGTCAACTGGAGAAGTTCGACCTCGTCCTGACGCCCAACCGCCAGCCCTTTGCTCCGATTTCGTTTGGAATTGCCGCGACCTATCAGGCGCAGTCCGGAACGACATCGAAGCTCGAAGCCGTGGGAGAGACGACGGGTCTGATCTATAACGCCGGAATGCTGTACACAGCGGATCTCCAGGTCTATAACCCGAGCGAGTATACGCTGACCAAGGCAGACGGAACAGTCTATCACCTGCACGATCAGAACGGCATCTTGCGTATCGACTATACAAACGGAACGCAACTTACCTTCGACGCGGACGGAATCTATCATTCGAACGGGGAAACGGTGCAGATCTCCCGCGACGCACAAGGCCGGGTCACCAGTATTACCGATCCTTCCGGCAGAAAGGTCACCTATCAGTACAACGAGAACGGAGATCTTAAACAGGTCACGGATATCAGCGGAGAGACCGTAAGCTTCACCTACGACGCGTCGCATTATCTTCTGACCATCACGGATCCCCGCGGAATTACTGTCTCTCGAAATGAATACGACGATACCGGTCGTCTGATCGCCGTCATTGACGCAGCCGGCAACCGCACGGAGTTTGTTCACTGTCTTGAGGCGAAAACTGAAGTTGTCACGAACAGACTAGGGTATAGCACAATTTATACATATGATGATTTTGGTTCAATTCTTACCGAAACAGATCCACTTGGTCATACAACAAGAAAAACATACGATGAGAATCACAATCTCAAGACAGAAACAAATGCAATGGGGAGACTCTTAACCTACAACTATTCTGCATCAAATGATCTTCTCAGCATAACTGATGAGCAGGGGAGAACATATGAGAATACGTACACTGCCGAGGGTAAGCTACTTACCATGTCTGCATGTGGTGATATAGAACTTGTTCTCGAATATAATGAACATGGAAATGTAGTTAGTGCTAGTGGTGCCGGTGGTAATACTCAGGAATATGAATATGATTCTTCAGGTTGCCTAACTAGTTTGTCAGATAATTTCGGAACACTATACAATGCGTCGTATAATGAAAAGAATCAATTAATTTCTCTAACGAATGCAGAAGGATCTGTTACAACATATACCTATGATTCGATAGGAAGGCCGATTTCGAGGGCAACAACCTACAATGGACAGACTTTAAGCGATAGATATTCATATGATTCTTTTGATAGAATAACGCAAATCACATACTCGGACGGAACCACAGAAGGCTATATTTATGACAACGTAGGAAATAGGATTTCAAAAACCGATAGTCTTGGTAATAGAACCGAGTATTCATATGATGTGTTCGGACATTGTACAAATATTCAATATTCAGATGGAACAACAGAGATTTTTATATACGACCTAGAAGGTCAGAATATCTCTGCCACAGATCGCATGGGAAGAACAACTCTGTTTTCTTACGATGCTGCAGGCAACCTCTTGAAAGCAACGTACTCTTCAGGAAACGAGATTGCATATTACTATGATGACTGCAATCGACTAATTTCAACTCAGGATAGTATTTGCGGAACAACAAATTATGAGTATGATGCAAAAGGACAAAATACAGCTATAATAGATGTATTCGGAAACGAAACAAGATATACGTATACAAATAGGGGTCAGATTGCAAGCATAACAAACGCAAATAATTATACGTATATATTCGAATACGACAAAGCGGGGAATCAGATAGCTGTAAAATATCCTAACGGAATCACATACACATGGGGTTACGATGTCAGAGGAAGAATGCTTTTCGAAACGGATGCCGAAGGAAATGAAACAAAGTATTCTTATGACTCAATGGATAGACTGGTATCTGTTACAGATGCAACCGGAAGCACATGGAGTTATACTTACGATTCTTTTGGTAACATAACAGAATCTGTTTGTCCTTTGGGCTACTCTACAACATATTCTTACGATAACTACGGAAGACTTATTTGTACTACAAATGCAGCGGGAAAGACCGCTACAGTTGAGTATAACGCTTTAGGTCAGATTATAAGTCAAACAGACTTCGGCGGTAATTTGACCCTATATATGTACGATTCACATGGGAGAGTGCAGCAAATTGTATATGAAGAAGGTGTAATTACATACGAATACAATTCAATCGGGAGTTTGAAAAGCGTACAGGACCTGGACGGAACGATTTCATATGTGTACACAAGTGAGGGTTATCTTGCATCGAAGAAAGATGCGAGAGGTAATACAATATACTATTCATATGATGAACTAGGAAACCTGATTACTCTTGCTACGAAGGAAGGAACTGTAGAATACGGATATGATAAGGCAGGAAGAATTGTCAGTGTAAAATATAATAACGGAAATGCAACAACATATTCTTATGACAAGGTCGGAAATTTGATTGAAACATCGTATCCAAACGGAGTTACAACGACGTATGAATACAATTCTGTGGATCTTCTAGTTAAGCAGGTCAGCATAAATTCAAATGATGATGTTATCCTCTCATATGAGTACTCTTTGGGTGCAAACGGAGAAAAGTTATCAGTTAATGAAGGAAGCAGAACTGTGTCCTATACATATGACAAACTTGGGAGGCTTACGTCTGAATCTATTGAAGAGGGTGGGGATGTGAGCACAACAAGCTACACATATGACTTAAACTCCAACAGAACATCCATGAACAAGGATGGTGAGATTACCAACTATACTTATAACAGTCTGAATCAACTTATTGAGTCGGATGACATAATTTATCTCTACGATGATGCCGGGAATTTAGTTTCTGTGGCGAATCAAGGAGCACAGATCTCGAATTATAAATATAACTCTCGCAACCAAATGATAGAATCAAACACATATTATATGATGAATGTATTAAAAGAAAAATACACTTACAATTATCTTGGAGACAGAACAACAAAGACTACTGACGGAATAACAACATATTACACGCTCGACTATTCATCGGGCATCTCGCAGATTCTTGTCTCGTCTTCTGAAGGGAACGAAACGTTCTTTGTACGAGGGAATTATTTGATTTCAAGAAACGAAAATGATGGGATGTATTTTTATCTGTTGGATGGAATCCTTTCCGTGCGAGCCCTGACGGATGAGAACGGAGCTATAACGGACAAGTATATCTTTAAAGCCTTTGGGCAAGAGATATCACACACGGGATATTCTGGTAACGATTACAAATTTCAAGGTGAGCAGGAGGATGCAACCGGCCTCTATTATCTGAGAGCTCGCTATATGAATCCATCTACCGGAACATTCGCGAGTATGGATTCGTTCGCCGGTTATTGGAATCAGCCGATATCGCTAAACAAATATATCTTTGCCAATGCTAACCCTATAATATACAGCGATCCTTCCGGACATTTTGCTTTCTTGTCGGATCTAATGGCAAGCACTACGATCCGGACGATGCTTGAGGGAGCAACAGTAAATTCTTATATGTATATGCTAGAGGCTATTATTTTCGATCCGGAAATGGAGAATCATGACATATGGGGGTTTTTCGGTTCAATGGTTATAGGTGCGGCGGGAGGATATTTAGGCTTACGTGTTTCCAAAGTTTTTGAACTAGGAACAAAAGCAACATTGTTTAAAGCTGCTGATAAAACAAAACCCTTAGCTCTTCTAATGTTATTTATGATATCGGCATCGGTCGGGATACTGTTTAAGCTTTCGGCAAAAAATGTCGGTGACCAATATTTGAGCCAATTCTTAAGCGGTGTTGGAGATGCCTTTTTACAACCATTGTATACTTTCATGTACGTTAATTATGGAATGCCTAATGACACCGTTCAGGCTATGCTGGGATTAGTTCTATAGTGAGGAAGAGATTGTTAATTTATAAACTAGCTGACCGTCAAATAAAGTGCATGTACGAAAGCACTCAATTGTCCAGATATTCGATTTTATATGTTACAATAAATTGCTGAGTGCACCATTGGTTCTTTTTGTCGGATCATAGCATAAAGTGCTAGTTGTAATGGTAGGTGGATACTAACAGATGACAGAGAATGGAAAGTTGATTGATTCAAAGCAGAACGTCCATACCTTTCTACACCTATTTCGAATCAGTTGCGGCGCAGCGCTAGTCATGCTGAGCTGGCAAGGCTTCTATCTTCTTGGGAAACAAGACTTTCCTCAATTCATGGCTGTACTTGCAAACAATGTCCAGCTGACACTTGTCATACTGGGCTCGACACTGCTTTTGGGAGTTGTGTTATTGTTTATCGGTGGATTTTCGTTTAAGGAGACCGAGAAATACAAGGTAGTTATACCGGAGTTCCAGTTCTTTTTCGGATTTCTCGCACTTGTTGCTGCGTGCTTTTTGGCATATCAAGCGGGTATTACGTATGTGCAGCATAGTTCCATATTACAAGAGATCCGAAACGACAGTACGGGATATACCTTGTCAGCATTTTTGCTATTTGGAGCCTTGTTCTGTATCCTGGGTTTGAAGATCCGAAACATTCTTTTCTATCAAATCATATATGCTTTGTCGGCCGTTGCATTGGCGTCCACTGCTAGGAGCGATATTTTTAGCGGACGCAAAAGTAACTTTGACAGACTTCTGAATCCGTACAGCGAACACTTTATCCGCATAAATCTCGTGATAGCTTTTGTCTATCTTGGCTTTTTTGTGCTCTCTCACAAAGAAGTATCTGATATCGTAATAAAACATATGAAAAGACCTGCTAAATCCAAATAAACGATTCTATATAGGCGAATACAGGAGAGTAAACGATAAATGACAACGTACTAATAGTCACTGCACACAACTGCTAATATTGATGAGTCTCAGAACTGGTGAACCCATCAAACCCTGTGCATGGATAACTGTTATTTATTCTATAAATAATGGTTGTTGTATCTCGATGATGTCATGAAGCGATGAGATCCGCTACTTTCCTCAACTCTCGGATGCGAGACAACCGACTCCCTCTATCGCCTAACCCAGGAGACCGTCTCCGCGAACGGCGTGTCGAGTTCCACGACCTACACCTACGATGCGATGAGCAACCGCCTCTCCAAAGAGACGACCTCCGGTACCACCAACTACACCTACAACGATCTGAACCAGCTGACAGCCTCCTCCGACGCGACCTACACCTACGACGCGGACGGCAACCAGATCGCCGTCCAGGAGGCCACACGCTCGGTCACCTACCACTACAATGACCTCGGCCGTATGTCCAGCGCCGTCATTCAATCCCTCGGCCAGACGACCCTCGAGACCTATTCATACAACGGCAACGGAATCCGCATCGCGAAAAACACCGACGGCATTGAGACCCGTTACCTGATCGATCCCAACGGCGCGCTGTCCTATGTCCTCGCGGAATACGGTTCGGACGGAAACGCCTCGGCCTACTACACCCGCGGCATCGAGCTGATCAGCCGCGAGACAAGCGGCGAGATCCGCTACTACCAGTACGATCCCAACGGTTCCGTACGCCTTCTGACCGACGCCTCGGGCGACGTCTCCGATACCTACACCTACGACGCTTTCGGAAGTCTCATCTTCCAGACCGGAACCAGCGGAAACTCTTTCCTCTTCCAGGGGGAGCAGTACGATGCCGCTACCGGCCTCTACTACTTGCGCGCCCGTTACATGAATCCTACAACCGGAACGTTCACGACCATGGACGCCTACCAGGGCTCGACCAGTGACCCGATGTCGCTGCACAAGTATCTTTTCGCGAACGCTAATCCGGTGATGAACAGTGATCCGAGCGGGTACATGGCGGAGATGGTGGAGGGAAAACTGGAGACACAACTCGGGAAAATTAACTGTATCATGATTCTTGCTGATGCACTTTCTAATAGTGCTCCGACAATTGCGACTGGTTTCGCTCTCATGAAGATGATGGTAGTTATGTCTGCCCTGTTTGCTCCTGTCGGTTTGCTTATCGCTATATTTGTCATTGACCCTTGCTTAGCCGGGTATAGTGGTACTTTATCTGAAGAAATTGCACATATAATTCAAGATCTAACATTAGATTATACTATACCAAGATCATTTACTGACGCTTTTGTAATGTCCCTAGCAAATACAGCTGAAAGAGAGAGAGATTATGGAGAATATACGGTATACTGCTTGAAGGACAGTGATGAAAATGTTGTTTATGTTGGAAGAACTAAAAATTACGCTGCAACAAAGATACGACATAGAAATAACCCATATAGAGCAGATTTAACTCCACACGAATTAGAAAAGAATCTTAGTGATATTGCTGCGCGAGGACTAGAACTAGCATATATAGTATTATACGAAACATTAAAACCAGATAAAGAAGTACCCCGCCAAAATCAAATCAGAGGTGTGAGTAAAAATAACAGTAAGTATTGGAAGTACTACTTGGCTGCAATTCCATATCTGTCACCTGAAAATACGATAACACTAATCAATGGATACTAAAATGATAAATTATATAGATAAAAATGTTCATATGTAAATGAGAAAGGCATTTTTGTCTGAGATATACATGACATATAAAATTCAAAAGAATGAATCATTGCGAGGTAAGACATGCTAACCGTAGGAGATGTATACAGTTATTACATTCGTGATATGAACCAATATGGCGCGTGTCAGATACTGGAGATTTCCAAAGATGGAATCTGCCATGTGCCTTTAGACATACTGAAAGACTCGCCACTTAATCAGGATGATTTGAAAGATATTCAACCTCTCTCCAGAAATGGAGACAAGAATTTCTTTCAGTATTATGCTTCATTTAATACAATACCAAGTTCATACATTTATGTCGGGCATGCTGATCCTGTTCTTGTACAGTTTCGAGAGGCATCTACGAATAACTGGCCCATTGGACGCGAACATATGCTTTTGAGGAAATGGAGAGAGATCCCCGAGGAAGTGATGGAGGCGAGGGAAAAGCATCGGTTTGATAGAACACCCGTTGTCATTGGGTCAAAAACATACAACAAAAACCGTCGTTACATCGATGATGAGATGCTTGCGGAGATTAAGGATTATGCGGAATTGGATGCACTCCCTTGTCTTGATAGCGTTCATATTAATCAGTATGACGAGGAATTGTTCACATATTTACAGAAAAGGCATTTGATCACGTACTTATCCTTAAACAACAATAACCTGAGTACCCTTGATTTACGGAAAACTTTTTTTTCAGAAGTTGGTCTTGACATATCATGTATTCGCGAATTATACCTGAATGACCAGACAACAAAGTTAATGCTACATGGCAAAGTTGAACCGGATATCAAGATCCATGCGAAGAATAATGGCGCAGGAATCTATATGATTTATTCGCTCAAAAACAATCCCGTCTCTAATCTGGGACTTCGAGAGATTGAGAATATCGCCTTATTAGATTTCCACGAGTTGGATGCAAATTGTATAGCGGAAGAATTTCCCAAATTGAGAAAGATTCACTTGGTGGGTAGTCCGGGAAGTGTGATGAACTTAGGCCATCTCAGTAAGATAAAGTCGCTTGAAGAGATTAATCTATTCGATATATTTGGGTTCAATTCGGATGACCTCGATCCTCTACTTACTCTTGAGCATCTGAACCTTTTCTGGATGGAGGGTGTACCAGAAGATGCGGGAAAGTATGCTCGCAAGACGTTCAAGGACAAGGTATACAGCCTGAAAATTACGAAGCTTCGGAAACCGGAGTGGATCATCGAGAATGCGAACAATCCATTTCGCGCCTGGGACGGGGATGAGGGTGTACCGTCAGGCGCGTTCAAGAAAGCCAGTCTCTTCTATAAAGATCTCAAGAAAGAGATTCTCGAAGCCTCCGACAGAGCAAGTGTCCTGCTTGCCGTCAAGAACTATACCGAGGCGATTAATCAACTCGATAAGAGATACAAGAACTTCATCGAGACGACGCAAGCGGAGGATATTTTCCAGGCTGCGGATAAACTGTTTGATGAGATTCTTGCGGGTAAAGAAATCGTCTCTATCGACGATCTGCATCAGGTTATGGAAGAGACTCGGACCTGGTGATATTTTCGTTGTTCAGAATTGGGTTATTTACTGTTCGATAATACAATGAACTCGGCTCTCTCACATCGGTCACCGACGCGAACGGGAACACAACATCTTACGCATACGACTCCGTCGGTCGTCTCGTCAAGACCACCAACGCCCTAGGCACCGAAGCATCGGTAACCTACGATGCTGCCGGCAAAGTCCTGTCCACGACGAGCTTCGGCGGAATCACGACAACCTACGCATACGACGCGAACGGTCGCCTGACATCCAAGACGACCGGATCGACCGTCGTTTCCTACACCTATACCCAGGACGGCCGCCTCCTGACGATGACCGACGAGCAGGGCGTCACAGAATACGCCTACGACGCGATGAACGGACTCGCCCGCGTCTCCTATCCGGACGGCACGTATGTCGCCTATACCTACGATTCGTCCAACCGCCTGATCTCCCTAAAGACCCCATTCGGCGAGACCCGCTACACCTACGATGCCCTCAATCGCATCGCCACCGTCACCGACAAGGACGGCGCAGAGACCCACTACACCTACGACGCGAACGGCAATCGTTCGAGCATGACCTATGCGAACAGCGTCACGACGCTCTATACCTACGACAGCTGCAATCGCCTGATCACCGAAACGATCAAGGACACCAACGGCACCGTTCTCGAGAACTACGAGATCACCCTCGGAGCCGCCGGCGAGCGTTTGCAAATCGTCGAGAAGAACCGCACGGTCAACTTCACCTACGACAAGCTCTACCGTCTGACCCAGGAGACCATCTCCGCGAACGGCGTGACGAGCTCCACGACCTACACCTACGACGCGATGAGCAACCGCCTCTCCAAGGAGACGAGCTCCGCCACCACCACCTTCACCTACAACGAACTGAACCAGCTCACAGCCTCCTCCGACGCGACCTACACCTACGATGCAGACGGCAACCAGATCGCCGTCCAGGAGGCCACCCGCTCGGTCACCTACCACTACGACGACCTCGGCCGCATGTCCGGCGCCGTCGTCCAATCCCTCGGCCAAACGACCCTCGAGAACTATCGATATAACGGCAATGGCATCCGCATCGCGAAAAACACCGACGGCATAGAGACCCGTTACCTGATCGATCCCAACGGCTCGCTGTCCTACGTCCTCGCGGAGTACGATGCGGACGGAAATCTCTCGGCCTACTACACTCGTGGCACCGAGCTGATCAGCCGCGAGACGAGCGGCGAGATCCGCTACTACCAGTACGATCCCAACGGTTCCGTGCGCCTTCTGACCGACGCTTCGGGCGACATCTCCGACACCTACACCTTCGACGCCTTCGGAAGCCTCATTTACCAGACCGGGACCAGCGGCAACTCTTTCCTTTTCCAGGGGGAACAGTACGACGCCGCCACCGGCCTCTACTACTTGCGCGCCCGTTACATGAATCCGGCCACCGGCACGTTCACGAGCATGGACGCTTACCAGGGTTCGACCAGCGACCCGATGTCGCTGCACAAGTACCTTTTTGCGAATGCTAATCCGGTCATGAACAGTGATCCGAGTGGGTATTTAACTCTCCCAGAACTGGGCGAGGCAATGCTAATTTATGGCATCTTAGGAGCGATGTGGGGAGCAAGCATAGGGATGGTCATGAATGTGCTGTTCTATACTACGCACGGTGGTGAGATCGGAACAGACGAATACTATCAAGTTGCTTGGGAAGGATTATGGAAAGGACTTCTTGGTGGATTTTTTCTCGGGGCTCTCTTTGGTGGATTGGGAGCACTTGGAACGGTGTTCGTTTTCGCGCATGTGATCCAAGGACTGATCTTTTTCTACATGGGTCTGTCGTCACTACTGCAATCGATTGAGTTTTATCAAAACGGTGATACACTATGGGGAAGTATATTCTTAGCATTCGCTGGACTAAACTTCTTCTTCTCAGGTGTAAGCTTTGGACGAGCCTGGTCGATGGCAAATGCTTCGAGTACGGCCGGGGCGACAGGTAAAGCTGGATCATTGGTAATAGAAGAAGGAGGCCAATTCTCTGCAAGTGAAATAAAAGCAGCAGAGTATATGAAAGACTTAGGCTATGATGTAGTATTGAGAATGCCGCAAGGAACTAGAGCAGGGGGCGGAACATCAGATTTAGTAGTAAATGGTGTGAATTATGATGTCTATACTCCTACGACATCCAATGTAAATCGAATAATTAGTAGCATGGCTAGCAAAAACTCGCAAACGACTGGCATTGTATTAGACTTATCACAGACAACCGTTACAGCAGAACAATTAGGAAATGCTTTAGCAAGAGTTGAAGGGATAATTACTAGCGGCGGAAAACAATGTAATATTAAAGACATCATTATTATACAGTAAGAAGGTGGATCTATGCCAAAAATGATTTGTAGATGTGGGAATGTTTTAAGTTATGGCGATATACCTTGCAATATTGAGTATAAATTTATTTCTGATGTTGCATATGATAAATATCAAGGAAGTGTGGATACAGAAGAATTGTATATGAATATGAAAAGTTTCTTTGAATGTCCAATATGTAAAAGATTATGGTTGTTTTGGAATGGATTTGAAGATACCCCCAAAGAATATGTTAATGTGTTAGATAAATCTGATTATTGAGGAAACCAATAATATCTCGGACAGGTTGTTGAGAGAGTAAGACAATAATTACAACATCAAGGCAATCCCATACCGAAACGTCACAACTTACCTCCCTTCATTTAAGGGAAGAATGAAGAGCCTTCTTGTGGTGATCACAGGAAGGTTTTTTCGGCCGTCTCGTCAAGACCACCAACGCCCTGGGCGCCGAAGCATCTGCAACCTACGATGCCGCCGGCAGAGTACTGTCCACGACAAGCTTCGGCGGAATCACGACGACCTATGCATACGACGCGAATGGCCGCCTTACATCCAAGACAACCGGATCGACCGTAGTTTCCTTCACCTATACCCAGGACGGCCGCCTCCTGACCATGACCGACGAGCAGGGCATCACGGAATACGCTTATGACGCGATGAACGGCCTCGCCCGTGTCTCCTATCCGGACGGAACGTACGTCGAATATAGCTACGATTCGTCCAATCGCCTGATTTCCGTACAAACCCCGTTCGGTGAGACCCGCTATACCTACGATGCCCTCAATCGCATCGCCACCGTCACCGACAAGGACGGCGCAGAGACCCGCTACACCTACGACGCGAACGGCAATCGTTCGAGCATGACCTACGCGAACGGCGTCACGACACACTATACCTACGACAGCTGCAACCGCCTGATCTCCCAAACAATCAAGGACACAAACGGCACAATTCTCGAGAACTACGAGATCACCCTCGGAGCCGCCGGCGAGCGCCTCCAAATCGTCGAGAAGAACCGCACGGTCAACTACACCTACGACGCCCTCTACCGCCTGACCCAGGAGACCATCTCCGCAAACGGCGTGTCGAGCTCCACGATCTACACCTACGACGCGATGAGCAACCGCCTCTCCAAGGAGACCGCCTCCGCCACCACCACCTACACCTACAACGAACTGAACCAGCTAACAGCCTCCTCCGACGCGACCTACACCTAAGACGCGGATGGCAACCAGATCGCCACCCAGGAGGCCGCTCGCTCGGTCACGTACCACTACAACGACCTCGGCCGCATGTCCAGCGCCGTCGTCCAATCCCTCGGCCAAACGACCCTCGAGACCTATTCGTACAACGGCAACGGCATCCGCATCGCGAAAAACACCGACGGCATAGAGACCCGTTACCTGATCGATCCCAACGGTTCTCTGTCCTACGTCCTCGCCGAATACGACGCGGACGGAAACCTCTCGGCCTATTATACCCGCGGCTCCGAGCTAATCAGCCGCGAGACAAGCGGCGAGATCCGTTACTACCAGTACGATCCTAACGGTTCCGTGCGCCTTCTGACCGACGCCTCCGGTGACATCTCTGACACCTACACCTTTGATGCTTTCGGAAGCCTCATCTTCCAGACCGGAACCAGCGGCAACTCTTTCCTCTTCCAGGGAGAGCAGTACGATTCCGCCACCGGCCTCTACTACCTGCGCGCCCGTTACATGAACCCGGGCACCGGAACGTTCACGACCATGGACGCCTACCAGGGCTCGACCAGCGACCCGATGTCGTTGCACAAGTATCTTTTCGCGAACGCGAATCCGGTGATGTACAGTGATCCGAGTGGGTATGCTACAACGAAAGAAGAAGTACTAGAATGCGTCAAAATATCGTGTATATTGTCCGGGATTGAGTATACAGTGATGTATTCGATAGCGGTTGGAATTGATAATGCTACTGGAAATACAAATTATCAATCTAAGTTTTCTTTCGCAGGTTTAATTATTACAATGATATTGGGGGCTGTCTTAGGATTAATTGGAGGTATGTTTAATATTGTTTGTATTACCCCGCTTCTAGTTAAACCCTCCGCTGCTCAGTATCTGATATTGACGTTGATCTTTCAGGGTGGAATGACAATTGGGGGCATTGCCGCGGGGTTAGAAGAAACGGGTTGTCCCAAGTTAGTGGTCGATTTTCTGAGGGGACTATCTAATATTGGTACTTCAGTAATTGGCGAAACATTGAAAGCCCTTGGCTGTCTTGAAGACATTAGTATAATTGTTGGTGAAATTCCAGTGTTGTATGACGGTGCACAGGACTCATTTCCTGGTGATTCTTCTTCTGAGCAACAAAGCGAGCCAACATCTCAGTCGCAAAACAAAACCAATGACACCCCTTTCTTACCGACACCCTGTCCATCACCTTTACCTTCTGCTAAGTAGATGACTCAACAAACGTTTTGAAAAGTATTTGATAAAATGAAATACGGCACATGATAATATAAATGCAAAAATAATAAATAGCGATAAAAGAAAAAAATACTGCTACTTATAGGAGATCAAAGATGATGATAACTGAAAGAAAAATGAGAACGAATCAAGTTATAACGTCACTGATCGCGCTAGTTTCGGCATTTATATGTTCTTGTCAGACAGGTTATGTTTTTCAGCTTGTCTTGAAGGGGATGCTGGAAAGATATGCAGCAGGAGAGGGATTAATTCTTTCGTTTCTATTGTTGGTCGGTGGAACTTGTGGGTTGCTTGCCAATATA
The DNA here is from genome assembly GCA_023397475.1 of Bacillota bacterium. Lineage (GTDB taxonomy): Bacteria > Bacillota > Clostridia > Saccharofermentanales > Saccharofermentanaceae > Firm-13. The sequence goes on along the minus strand of JAEWUD010000037.1, from coordinate 8,453 downwards.
TACTCGAAAAAGCGTTTTTCATTTTTATCTGCATTGTTATATTTTTTGGGCTTTATTTTTTGCGTTATCGTGGGATATGAGAGTTTCCCCGGATTGATCATTTGGGTACTGATTTCGGGTGTGCTTTCTGTGGAGACAGGGTATTACTATGCGGCTTATTTTCATATACAAAAGTCAAAATAGAAAGAAAATGTAGTGAGATTAGCCAAGGATAAGTGTGTCACACATTGCAAGATAATTCTATAAACTTCTATAAATAAGAATTGTGCATGTTTGTTCACTGTTGATACCTTTAATCGACGCGAACGGGAACACAACCTCCTACGCGTACGACTCTGTCGGCCGTCTCGTCAAGACCACCAACGCCCTGGGCGCCGAAGCATCTGTGACCTACGATGCTACCGGCAAAGTCCTCTCCTCAACAAGCTTCGGCGGAATCACGACCACCTACGCGTACGACGCGAATGGTCGCCTGACATCCAAGACGACCGGATCGACCGTCGTTTCCTACACCTATACCCAGGACGGCCGCCTCCTGACGATGACCGACGAGCAGGGCGTCACGGAATACGCCTACGGCGCGATGAACGGCCTCGCCCGTGTCTCCTATCCGGACGGCACATACGTCGCCTATACCTACGATTCCTCCAACCTCCTGATCTCCCTACAAACCCCGTTCGGCGAGACCCGCTATACCTACGACGCCCTCCATCGCATCGCCACCGTCACCGACAAGGACGGCGCAGAGACCCGCTACACCTACGACGCGAACGGCAATCGTTCGAGCATGACCTACGCGAACGGCGTCACGACCCTCTATACCTACGACAGCTGCAACCACCTGATCTCCCAAACAATCAAGGACACCAACGGCACCATCCTCGAAAACTACGAGATCACCCTCGGAGCCGCCGGCGAGCGCCTGCAAATCGTCGAGAAGAACCGCACGGTCAACTACACCTACGACACCCTTTACCGCCTGACCCGGGAGACCGTCTCCGCGAACGGCGTGTCGAGCTCCACGACCTACACCTACGATGCGATGAGCAACCGCCTCTCCAAAGAGACGACCTCCGGTACCACCACCTACACCTACAACGAACTGAACCAGCTGACCGCCTCCTCCGACGCGACCTACACCTATGACGCGGACGGCAACCAGATCGCCGTCCAGGAGGCCGCCCGCGCGGTCACGTACCACTACAATGACCTCGGCCGTATGTCCGGCGCCGTCGTCCAATCCCTCGGCCAAACGACCCTCGAGACCTATTCGTACAACGGCAACGGCATCCGCATCGCGAAAAACACCGACGGCATAGAGACCCGTTACCTGATCGATCCCAACGGTTCGCTGTCCTACGTCCTCGCGGAGTATGACGCGGACGAAAACGTCACAGCCTATTACACCCGCGGCACCGAGCTGATCAGCCGCGAGACAAGCGGTGAGATCCGCTACTACCAGTACGATCCCAACGGTTCCGTACGCCTTCTGACCGACGCCTCGGGCGACGTCTCCGACACCTACACCTTTGATGCCTTCGGAAGTCTTATTTTCCAAACCGGAACCAGCGGCAACTCTTTCCTCTTCCAGGGAGAGCAGTACGACTCCGCCACCGGGCTCTACTACCTGCGCGCCCGTTACATGAATCCGGCGACCGGAACGTTCACGACCATGGACGCCTACCAGGGCTCGACCAGTGACCCGATGTCGCTGCATAAGTACCTTTTCGCGAACGCGAATCCGGTGATGTACAGTGATCCGAGTGGGTATTTTACGCTTCTTGAGACAGAACTGAGCATATGTCTTGCTTCTGAAATTAATGCATTTATCGCAACAGAAATTTTCGCGAATGATTACTTCAGTCAACATGGATACGGAACGGGGGAGGAGTTCGATTATGGCGAGTATCTAGGCGGGGCGGGACTGACATTTCTGCGCTCATTTGCGCACGGACTTGTAGCCATGGTATGCGTCGCCGCGATTTCCATCTTCGCACTTACCATACTTGAAATGGTGATGTGTTCGATTATTCTGGCGATCGTGGGATTGATCGCAGGAGACGTAGCGAATACACTAGAACTGTTGGGAAATCCGGAAGTGGCAGAGGCGTTGCGGATTGTATCAGAGTTGAGCTATACAGGAAGTGCCACCTTTGCTTTGGAAGCGATATTTGCTTGGCTTTTCGGGCCGGTGAATGGTGGCTCTTCTAATTCGTTGACAAGTAAGAGTGGAGAAACAAGTGTAGCAGGTTTTAAAACAACTGCCGATTATGTTAGTGATATACTTAAGATCGATGGACAGTATTATGCTCCCAAAGATGTTATTGATAAGATTGGAATAATTGAGGCAAGAGGGATAAATTTTTCTGATTTCGCAAAGAAAGCATTATCAACCAGAACATCTACAGAGGGTGGTTTCTCTACCGTTTACAGTTATTCGGATTCTAGTGGAGTACGATTTGTTATTCATGAAGTAACTGATGCTGCGGGTAATATTTTACATAGAGATTTTGATGCAGTAAGAATCGCGTCTGGTCAAATAATTAATAAGTTGTAAGAGTGGGTGAAATTATGAATAAATCCGAAATTAAAGAAAAATTAATAGGGATTATTGTCAAATATTTGAGCAAGAAACTGACAAAAGAACAGGTATTTGAGGATCTTGTTCATAGCATTGTTTGTGAGGAGATATACGTAGTGGATGAGTTGCTGATCTCTGATAGCTACTTTGCTCTGAAGCATATTCTTGAGGAGAACATTAGTGATGAAGAACTCAAGTATTTGCTTAATTGCCTTATAGGGCAATGCGAGTATTCTCTTGATGATAAGTTGAGATTGTTGCAGGGGAATGGACTAAATCGCCTATAGTACTTCTTTAGTAGCATTTGAACTACATTTTCGAACACTATAGATGAAGTTCGTCAGGTTATCGATGATACTCGAAGCTGGTGAACCAATCAAACCATGTACTTGGATAACTGTTATATATATTATAAACTAATGGCTATTGCATCTCGATGATTACATGGAGTCTTATGGGAACCTGGGGAACACGAATATTTGACGATGACGGCGCGGCGGACATCTATGCGGAGTACCGCATCCTCTTGGGCTACAAGATGGAGCCGGAGAAAGCGTGGCAGCTGATCTATGACTTCTTCTATCCGGACTTTAAAGGCTCCGATGACGAAGATATTTTCTGGCTTTCCGTCGCCCTGTACCAATGGCAGAACGGCATTCTGAAGGACGAAGTGAAAGAAAAGGCCCTTCAATGTATCGACGATGCGTCCTATTTGGAGGTCTGGAAAGAGAGTGATCCCACCACTTACAAGAAGCGCAAAGCTGTTCTGGAGCAGTTGAAGGATAAACTTCTTCACGAGGTCAATCCACCTCGAAAAGTAGCCAAATGCCCGCCTTACTACCGAACCAAGACGGGGTTTACTATTGGGGAGGTTTATTCATACACGCATGATAACGGGAACATCTCGTACATTGAGGTAGTGCAAATCAGTAAAAAGCCAGTCACGAAACTGGTTCCCGAACTGGATTATCTGTCAACGGCTGATTTTGCACTTATCGACGTGTGGTCTCCTAAGCAATATACGATCGAAGAACTTTCTCATATCCCGTATCGGAAATTTTTCGAAGGAGATATTTCTCACCCATACTCTCTTTATTTATGTGATACCGTAAGCGTCCATAACGAAGAAACGATCCGTGCGAACATGAAATACTTAGGGCGAACGCCTCGAGTTGGGGTAACCGAACCGCGATTCTTCAGAAAAAGTGGTATAGAACCATTTCCAGAACATTATACAGAATATATTGATTCTACATTTTCCCTGCCGTGTGGAATAACCAACGAAATGTTAAATGCCACTCTGGCGGAATTCCTCGTTGACGAAACTCCGGAGACGCTAAATCAAAGAATCAGCTCCCAAAACCCTTCGTGGCCTAGAGCTATTTGCGATGTTCTTGTCCCAATTGTTTTAAGAAATGTTAGGGATTATCTTAGACGTATTTGGTTAACTCGCTATAATAAAAACTTTGAAAAAGGGTATCAGTTTGCTGTGTTAGATCTACCATGGATGGACAAAGAGAACGAGAGGAGATTGGCTGAAAAATGCGTCCCGACAGATCCGACAGTCCAGGAAACCGACTTCGGGAAGCGAGTTGTCCAGTCGGTGGAACAGTATTTGGACTCATTAAAAGGTTAATCTCATGATGGAGGGCAATATGTACGAAGCCTTGAATAAAGTAGAATCAAAAGAAGATTTCGTAGAATTCGTTAATATCTTAATGAGTGATTTCAAAGAAAACCCAGGAGAATGGGGAGACAATTATAGGCCGGTGATTTCATATCTGGAATCGATCCAGGCATGGGTCCAGGATATGGGGGGATATTATATGAATACAAAACAAGATATCCCGAATGATATTAATTGGAATTTCATTGCCACTCTTCTCTTTGTTGGGAAAATATATGAGTAAAGAATACAAACTCAAAAAGGACTCGCAATGAATATTATTGAGAATTCTTCGACAATTGTCGCCCAAAGAATTAATGAAAGATATCCGATAGAATGGGCCAAGCTTTCCATGTACTACGAAGATAATAAGTACAATATGATCCCGAGGCTGTATTTTCGACTAGAAGACAGTAAGAAGTACGATGAACTGAAAGAGTGCATTGAGAAGTTTTCCGGCTTATTGAATTGGACACTTTATCGATATGCATTTTCCAGAAAGGAAAATCATGTAATTGCTCCGAGGATTCTTTTCGACATAGAAAGGGATCAATTGGAAAAAGATGTTCATATAGCCGAAAAAGACATCTTTGCCGACGAGCAGTATAAAAAGATCTGTGATGAAGCCATTGGAGACATTCCGAAATTGGCGGAGCACATCACAAATTGGGGTCATCAGGGAATGGATTTGTTAGCTCTTGAGGAAGCGTACAAAAAGCACACACAAACTGCTTTGCCGGACGCACCGATGGAGGATGAGGTATACGAAATTTATGCTGAATTGGTTTTGCTAGATGCTCATATCAGCGGATTAGTTTCATCATACCTAAAGGGAAAGAAAATTGATTTTGATCTTCTGAATGCGGGACGCGCGTTTGAGACGATGGTAATAAAGGCTGAACCGCAATCTGAATCATTGCGCAAGATGGTCGAGCGAAAAGAACAACTGGATCAGTTAGTCGACATGATTAAAGCAATAGAGAAAATTGATTAGGAAATGATAAACGAAACATAAAGTGCAAGTAAATATGGGAATCACACCGAGCCCGAGAGCGCAGTAAATCGTCGAGCAGAGAGGCGTATATATGAATCAAAATTATGAAGAAACGCTCAGGGGACTAATTTCACATTCAGACAGTATTCTGCAAAATGATGAACTGAATGAAGTAAAACATTACTATGAACACGGTGAATATGAAATGGCTCTCGAAGGATTGCTGATTGAACTTATCCGTGCAAGAAAGTACCCGGATGACTTTATTTACTCCGAGTGGGAAGAGATTGTTATTCATTATGGTTTGAACACAGAATCCGTTTTCGATGGAGATATATGGAATAAGTTTGTTTTGTGGGGAACAAGAGGGTAGTTTACCAGAAGCTTAGGAGATACTCATGGGAGCTAATTTCGAATTTTCTTTTCTCGTGAATGAAAGCAATTACAACATATTAGCGCAAACAATTCATGCATTGTTTGCGTGTGGCGCTACATATAACAAAGAAGTCCAAGGCGAATATACCTATTGGATGGATGGACCGATCTGGAATTATGGCGACTCGAGAACAATATCTGAAGAGAACGACAAGACATTTAGTAATCCAACGGATATGGAAGAGATTATTTGTGTGTTGTCAAAACACTACTCACCGAACATTATATTTGGTTTAAGAATAAAAGATAGAGTTGTTCCACTTGGGGTGGACCTTTTCGAGGGAGAGGGTTCATGGAGGGAGTTGAGGCTTTTTCTTGACCGTCAAGATGCATATGATGATTATGACAATCAAAGCCAGAGAGAAATAAGTGAAATATTTATAAAACTATTTAAATCTATTGTGCTGGAAACGAGACCTTACTATGGGATATGGGCGACGGAAATTATGGGATTACCGGCATCTCCAGAACTATTAAATGTCAAAGAGATCTTGGGTGGAGACCTTACATATCTCTCCTCTGAGCTGCTGTCACGAGTTGACATTCATGCATGTAATTTCAAGCTTCAAATTGTTCCAATATTGGATATTGGCATCATGCTCGTGAGAAGTAATAATTTGTTTGGTCTGGGAGAGTAATTGATAGAACAATCTATAATGAAATGGACCAGTTACTCCACTCTCTCTTGAGATTCACTGCGAGTAATCAGACAAGGGGAATCGTATGTATTACGAGATGTTGAAAAAGAAATTGTTGGAGCAAGATAGTGTTTATCAGGCAATGAAAGCCGGCAATATTGAGACCGTCAAGTATATGGAGCACTGGGATGAGAAACGGGGTATCTCAGATGCTAATTTCAGAAACCGTATGCGTTTATCACATTATCTACTATATGCAGAGATTGAAGACGAAATGGCTGTGGTTCAATTATTTCGGGAAGAAGTAAAGGATCGGCAAACCAATTCTTTTCAAGGAATCGGGCGCACTTTGGTGGTTCTGACCTCCATTATGAACCGATACGGCTACTCGAGCAAATACAGCACATTACTGGAGGAGGTGAAGAATGCGAATTTTGATTGTTTCGCCGGCTATGACCCCCAAGAACAGATAAGCAGCGACATTGACGAGCTAGATTTGATAGAGTTCATTTTCCTTGCGCGAGATCTGGATTTCAAAGATGAGATGGAAGAACTTGTGGATGAATGGAGACAAGGCATTATAGTTTGGACCGATCAACAAAGGAAAATGCTTTGTGAGTTTCTTTCTTTTCTGGGAAAAGACGGAGAGAAGGAATCGATTTACAAGGATTTGTTGGCGAGTGCAGTGCAAAACGGGAAAATATTCGATATGGTATCCGCATATAAACAACTGATTCACTATTATATTGCCGCAAATGATTTCGACAGTGCCTGTTTGTATTGGAGGAAGATGACGGAGAGCACGGATTTTTCGGAAGTGGAAAGATCGCGTCTGTTTCAAGGGGTATTGGAACAGACCTTTGAAATTATTACCGGACATGTGGCAGAAGCGATGGAATTATGGCAATGGGCGAAACCATATTTGCAAAAAATGGCGCCGGGGAGCTGGTTTGGAGATTTATACTCCAAGGCCATTGCGGCAGCCTCGTGTGTAGGAGATCCCTATGCGATGAAGTTGGAAAAGGAGTATCTACAGTGGAAGAGAAAATCACTGAACTAAGAAAATGTTATCTGAAACTTTTCGACAGAGAGAATTGGAGTCGAAGCTACAATAACATTTTTCTCGGTACGGAGGAATTCACTAATGAATGAGCCGACCTTAGCGGAGATGAAGAAGATGGATCCCGAGGCGTTGGAGAGCCATTATGGATTGGAAATTTGGCATCGAAGTGTTCTTGCGAAAAGACCGTCGGAATTGAATCTGAGAGATTTATCCACGATGCTTCGCCAAGATCTATATGCTGATATTGCACTTCCGATCGCATGGGAGATCCTGCTGCGGTCACCTTTTGAAGGGGAGATGTGGGATGGGCAGCTTCTCGAGATTGTTGTTGAGTATTTGACCCGACACCCAATAGCTTGCAGGAGTATCCAGGGCAAGGAATTCATAGAGAAACTTGGCACGAGACTGGAGGAATACGAGTGGGACTACGAGACCGGGCCTTCGAACAATCAACAAGCGGTCAATCGGCTTGCTGATCTTCTAGATTCTTCCGGAAATGGATGATGGTTCCATGAAGTATCGAAATGTTGCTTCTGGAGGGGAGCTTTACGATGTTTCTGATGAACAAAGAAGAAGTACAGATAGAGTTAGCGAGAATTAATGATTATCTTAGCAAATGTCTTTGGATGGATTTTGAATTCTGCCAAATGAATGCTAGTCAAATCATGATGGCTGGAAGTATTGATCAGAGCTACAACGAGTATTCTATCGAAATTGAGTTTGGGCAACCACATTTTGTTTCCAGTTTATTTCTTTGGAGAACAGATACATCTAAGCCTTTCATACAGCTGGTATCGCAGGAAGAAGAGTTTGAAATGAATACACGTTATCAAATTGAAATGGGAAACTATATTTTCAAAATTGCTGTTGAAGGATTCGAAACATCGCCAGTATTTATAGCAGCAAAAAAGATTAAATGTAATATTTTGAAAGACTGCATATAATTATTTGTGCTTGTGCCGACGGACTGTATCTCTGTGCTGACGGAGTTGCCTGTCCATGGATAGCCGGATATACTTGTCAATGACATTCTAACAGAAAGGCGAAAGCCCCGGGTGTTGTAGTCCTGTTACCAG
>JAEWUD010000005.1 GCA_023397475.1 Bacillota bacterium | reverse complement strand
ATAGAATAGATTATCGTCGGCAAAGAAGATAATCTTCTCTCGCATCTGCCGAAGATCGGAGACAACGTCTTCCACGGGCTTCCTGCGCACGCGGGAATACATCGTCTTGATCGAACAGAAATCACAGTTGAACTTACAGCCGCGCGACGTCTGGTACACACCGACGCGATGGTAACGGTGACGATACACGGTCGAGTCCGCGGCAAAGGATCGGAGCGGCAGGGATTCACTCGAGATGTATTTGCGCTTGGGTGCTCCCGCCTTGCAATCGACAAGGAAATCTCCCCACGTATCCTCCGCATCGCCGACAATCACCGTATCGGCGTATTCGAGAGCTTCGTCCGGAAGGACCGTCGGGTGGTATCCGCCCATGACGATGATGTTACTGTCGGTTTTGTATTTTCGCGCAAGAATATAGGCGCGCTTGGCGGTATACGTCTCGACGGAGAACGCGATGATGTCGGTTTCAATCTGGTCCGGGAGCTTCTCGACACGTTCATCAATGAACTGTATCTCGTCAGACGCAGGGGTATGGCTTCGCATAAGCTCGAAAAGTACGGGCTTCATCGCATCCGTGCTGATGTGTTCAAACATATTGAGCCGAATAAAGGTAATCTTCAACGTCAGTCCCTCTTATCCATCTCGATGAACTTGAATCCGATGTTCGCTCCCAGCAGAATGAAGACATAAGGCTTGAAGCGCCAGGGCGATTTGCGGATTCGACGGAAGATACTCCGCCACGTGTACGCATCATGCCATACCCGTCGATGAATCTCCTCCAGCCTCTCTGGACTCATATGACGCGGCTTGAACACCGCATGCCATTGATTATACATGCTCCAGTCCGCGCTTGTCATTCTTTGCGATGCTTTATATTCGTCGTAGACACGTGTTCCCGGATACGGTGTCAGAATCGCGAACCGGCAAAGATCCAGGCCGAGATACTCGATCTGCTGCGGCAAACTCAGAAGTTCCTCCTCCGTATCGTGCTCAAATCCGAGAACAAAGCATCCGTTCACCGCAATGCCGTACGCATGAATATTCGCGATAATCTCCTTGTATTTCTCAGCCTTGTGAAATCGCTTCGCCGCGTCTTCGAGCGAACTGGAATTGATCGATTCGAGACCCAGAAGAAGCCCTCGGCAGCCGCTGTCCCGCGCGAGCGCCAGAAGTTCCGGATCATACCCGAGATCCGCCGTCGCGTTCGAAGCCCAGCGGATCCGAAGCGGTATCATCGCCTTCATGAGCTCGATCGCATACACACGATTCTGGAAGAAATTCGGGTCATAGAAGATCACAATCTTCGCCCCGAGGGATCGGATCTCCGCCACGACATCCTCGACCGGCCGCGGATTACTCTTCCACATGACCCCCATCGAGCAATAACTGCAGCCGTTATTACAGCCCCGGTTCGCGACCATCCCCGGGATCTTCAGCTTCTTCTTCATCGTCACTTTGTCGCGCGCCGGCACCGTATATCGTGCGGCGGGGACATCCGGATTCCGGTAGATCTTCGCGGGCACACCCCTGCGGAAATCCTCGATGAACTGCGGCAGCGAGATCTCCGCCGGTCCGGCGATCACGGTATCACAGTGGCCGCCGACCTCCTCCGGCAGGGCGGTCGCGTGATAGCCTCCGCAAACGACATAGGCGCCTCTCTCTCGAAAAGCCGCGCAATGTTTATACGCTGTAAGCGCCGAAGAAGTCTCAAAGGAGATCAAGACCAGGTCATATCGCACCCGATCGTAATCGACGCGTTGGGAATTCTCGTCGACCACGTCAATCCGGTCGAAAACGTCCTCCGGGAGCAGCGAATACAGGGTTGAAAGGGTGAGCGACGTATAGGAGAACAGCTGCGAGAATGTCCCGCGATACGATTTCTCCGCCTCATTCCACGACTGAATCATGAGCAGGTTCATGGTGTATTCCTCTTCGTTCCCCTCGTCGCAGTCTCCGCGTTCTGCAGGACCGACAAGATATTCTCGCGACTGGGTATGGAGGGAATCGCGCCGTGTTTTCCGAGAGACAATGCGGCGCAGACTGTGCCGAAAACGGCAAACTCACATACATCCTTGAGCGTGAGATCATCGACATTTCGTCTAACCGTAAGAAACGCGGCAAGGAAAGCTCCCCAGAAAATGTCTCCCGCACCGGTGGTGTCAACGATCACCTCCGTCGGTATCGCCGGCACATGAAAGACCTCGCCCGGACCGTGAACAAAGGCACCGTTGCTGCCGTCCGTGACGACGACCCAACGCTTCCGGTCCGCGAATAGTTCCGGCATCTCGCGAGAGATATCGCCTCGAGGAAAGCACATCTGCGCCTCTTCGCGGGAGAACTTCACAAGGTCTGCTTGGGAATAAAGCTCGAGCATCGCCCGGATCGCCTCGTCCCGGCTCCTCCAGAGGAGTTCACGATAATTCGGATCAAAGGAGACCAACACGCCGGCCTCCCTTGCCACGGCAACCGCCGAGCGCGTCGCCGAAGCCGCCGGTTCATCGGTCATCGAGAGAGAACCGACGTGCAGAATTCGAGATGTCTGGATTTGTGCGGGATTGATCTCGTCCGGTCGCAGTCGCGTATCCGCGCCGGGATTCCGGCAAAACGAGAAGGACCTCTCTCCGTCGGGTTCGAGCGTGACAAAGGCCAGCGTCGTCATCTCCGCCGGATCCAATACCAGTCCCTCTGTATCGACATCATAGGATCGCAGGGTGTCGCGAAGAAATCGTCCGTGCATATCGTCGCCGACCTTGCCGCAGAACGCCGCGGTATGGCCGAGGCGAGTTACGGTGCACGCGACATTGGCGACGGCGCCTCCGGGATTTCTGGAGAAAAGCAACATGCCGGAGGGATTTTGTCCCTCCGGCGTGAAGTCGATTAATAATTCACCGAGTACTGTGAGATCAAGCATCGTTACGCCCTCACATCCATGTAGTTCAACAGTGCTGTCAGTCCCGGCTGTCTTTATTGCAAATTATATGTTGTTACTTGCCTGTCCCCGCCTGCGCGGCCGCCCGGAGCTCTGCCTGTCGCCTGGTTACGGCGACAACCGCTTCCGCAGGATCATTGATGCCGATCACGGACTTCTCCATCGGGCACATATCCGTACCGTCGCGATTGACAATAAAGGGCACGACCTCGTCATATTCGAGGACAATGCCCGAACCTGTAAGCACGTCGAGTGCATGCTCACTGATGCAGAAGGCGTGAAGGGCAGAGATCTTTCCGTGAATCAGAAGAAGCGCCGCTGCGCGACCGATCACCTTGTCGGCGACAACGGCGTCGTGAAGCAGGTCCGGATTTTCGCGTAAAAGACCAAGGATCGGAGCGACGCCGCGAAGCTCGGAGTGATGAACTTCATTCCCCTTCATCAGAACGAACGTCGACTTCGTCTCAAGTAGGGTCGACTTTGTCTGCGACAGTCGCAGGTGTAAATCTTCTTCCGTGTATGGCATCGAGCTGTCCTCCCTTCTTAAGGGCATAAATGATCGGCGGGATGACAAGAAGCTGTATCGCGATGCCGATCACTCCGGAGACGGTCGCGGCAATCACCGCTTCCGGTCCGCCGGCCTGGATTCCGAAGAGCGATGCGGCAACGATCAATGCGATACCATAAAAGGCACGTCCGGCGAGCATCGCGCCGATCAATGTGATAACGGTTCCCAAGCGGACGCGCACCAGACCGAATGTCAGATACAGAAGTCCGGCGACAAGGCCGTACACCGCCAACTCAACGATCATGAAGGGAAGCCGGGCCGCCGCCGGCATGCCGCTGACGAGAAAGCTCAAGAGCGGAGCCAGACCGCCGATGACCAAGCCGTACACCGGTCCCAACAGAAATCCGGCCAGAAGCACGGGGATGTGCATGGGTAGTAAGACCTTGCCGGAGTCCGGTATCCCGGTAAAATGGACAATCTGGGGCAGGATCACGCTCAAGGCCAAAAGCGCTCCGGCATAGGTGATCTTGCGTGCACTGACGACACGTCTCGTAGGTAATGAATTCTCATTTGATGTCATTCTTTATCCTTCTTTCTGCGTGGCAAGTACTGTGTCAAGTTCGACCTGAAGGCGCTTCAGATCCTTGCGGATCGAGATATGCTGCGGGCAAGCTTCTTCACATGCGCCACACTCGACACAGTTCTGTGCCTTCTTCTTCTCTTCGTCTCCGAAGCCCCATTGCCACAAGACATCGCCCGGATTCCGGAAGATCCCATAGACATTCCACGCGGCGAAATTCCAAGGGATGTCAACGCCATAAGGGCAAGGCATGCAATATCCGCACGCGGTACAACCGTTGTTGACACGCTTGCGAAGCATATCACGCACGGTATCGATCGCGCGATGCTCCTCTTGTGTCAGCGGAACAAACGGTGAGAATGTCGCGAGATTATCCTTCACCTGATCCATCGTCGTCATGCCGCTCAGGACAAGTTTCACATTCGGGAGATCCGCCACCCAACGTAACGCCCATGAAGCGGTTGACTTCGTCGCATCGACCTTCTGCATCGCGCTGTTGATCTCCTCCGGAAAGTGCGAGAGATTGCCGCCCTTTACAGGTTCCATGACGATAACGGGAACCCCGAGTTCTTCCGCGAGACGGTACCCCTTGATTCCGGCCTGCTCGTCAACATCAAGATAATTAAGCTGAATCTGCACGAAGTCCCATTTGCGATACTTCATGATGGTCTCGAAAACGTCGTACTCGTCGTGGAACGAGAAACCGTAATGCTTGATCTTGCCCGCCGCCTTCATCTCGTCGAACAGTTCGACGATCCCGAGCCGCACGCACTTCTCCCACGAGTCCTTGCCGAGAGCGTGAAGCAAATAGAAATCGATATAATCCTTATCAAGACGCTCCAGCTGTTTCTCGAAAATCCGCTTCGCGTCTTCCTTGGTCTGAACCTCCCAATGCGGGAACTTCGTCGCCAGATAATAGCTCTGCCGATCATACTTGTTAAGAACTCGTCCGACGAACGGCTCGCTGGTTCCCTCATGGTAAGGCCATGCTGTGTCGAAATAATTCACGCCAGCCGCATAGGCTGCGTCGAGAAGCTTCTCTGCCTCAATCTCGTCAATCTTCTTATCCGCCGTCAGCGGGAAACGCATACAACCAAAGCCAAGAATTGATACATCTTCGCCGGTCTGACCCATTGTTCTCTTATCCATAGATCCTCCGATCTGTCGCGAGATAACGCGACCGCACCTTCTATTGTATCCGAATCGACCCGGAAGGCTCAAGCGTTCCGGGTCGAATTTGACAATATCAGACAGGATCAAAGGATGATCCGACAAATAACCGTCATAATCAAGCGTTCTTAAGGGGGCTTGCGATATCCATCCTTGTCGAGAATCATCTCGGACGACAAGAATTTTCGAGCGACATCCTGTATGCATTTCCCGACATATTCTCGCGATACTTCTCCATGATCGAGTACCGAAACCCGTTCATGTTCCGCATCAAAACGAATCCGGTCGTTGATGAAACTTCGGTCCGCCAGTATGACCGTCGGCGGCTCGTCCGACAGAATATCTGTGCCTGCCAGGAGTCGCGGCTCATACGGAAGACCGAAGAGATTACTCAAAGTCGGCAGAATATCAAGGCTCGAACAGGATGTCTTGATGTGAACCGGCTCGATTCCTTCATGCCACAGAAGAAATGCGTTCCGATACTTCTCGAACGCCCCGTCGAGAGGCCGTCCGGCCAATTCCGCATAAGCCTTCTCAGATAAACCGTACGGATAATGATCGGCCGAGAGCGCAATCACCGTATTCTCTGCCTGCCCGGCGGCGCGAAGGCGTTCGAGCAGAAGCGTCAAGGCGTCCTCCAGTTCCAGACAGCAGGCGATATACGCGCGTACGGACTCCGAGTAGGCAAGCCCCTCGACCCGCGCACGGTTCTTATTCGCGATATAGTTGCCGGCAAAGCTGTACTCCATATGTCCGCTGACCGTCAGGTAGTATACGTGGAAAGGTTGATCGCTCCCGAGGAAATCCGCCGTCGACAAATCGATCATCTCACGATCCGACTCCGGCCACGTCGGGCGAACTTCGAGACCGCTGCCGAGACCCTTGTACGAATATCCCATCGTCGGGTACGAGCGATCGCGATTGTAGTAGGTATAGGTGTTGTTGTGGTACGCATAGGTCCCGTATCCGGAAGCGCGGAACTGATTGCCCAGTGCCATCGGCATCTCGTGACCGATGACATTGGTGTAGCTCCACACGCCCGACTTCGGCAGGAGCCCCGTCATCGCCACGTACTCGCCGTCCGAGGTGCTGACGCCCCAGAGCGGTGTGTAGAAATTCTCAAAATGAAATCCTTCGGTCGCCATTTTGTACAGCGTCGGAGTCCGTACCGGATCGATCAGGTATTTCGAGAAACTCTCCGCGGTAATAAGGATCAAATTCTTGCCGGCAAATCGCCCGGTATACGCATTGGGTTTCCGCGGTTCGTGTGCAAATGTCCCCAAACCCCCTTCGCGATAACGCATGCCGCGCCACTCGAAGTCGTTCTCTGCTTCAAGCGAACCGTCAACTCCCAAGCCGCTATGCTTTGCAGAATTTTTTGCAGAATTTTTCGCGGAATTTTTCGCGGAACTTCTCGCGGAATTTTTCGCGGATTCCTGGACGGATTCTTGCGAAATGCCTGGAGCAGGGTCCTGTGAGGTTCTTTTCGCGGATTCCTGTGCAGACAAAGAACCTTCCACGACCTTGATCCTGGCGAGGTTGATCGGCAGCTCCCTCTTATCGACCCAGCCTAGCACATTGAGCTTCAGGTCGATCGCCATCGTCGTGAGCAGTCCGTATCGGCGGAGCGTCGGATCCGGCATGAATACACGGCTCAAGAGAAAGTTCGGACTCAAGACGCCTCGCGTGTCGACAAAAGCCAATAGCCAGAGAATCGAGCTGAACACAAGAAGTGAGGCCGCCGACACGACAGTCACCGAAGTCATCGTAGCGCCAGACATCAGCGGGAATCCGACGGCAAAATACAATATCGCGGGAGCAATGAGCAGGAATACCGCGAAGAGATTCTGCCGGATCTTCGTAACCGCCACCCCGATAAACTGCATCGCCTTCCCGGCACCCTGCAACGATTGCGTGACATAAAGCGTCTGGAAAATGCGATAGTAGACAAACTGTGAGACGTAGAGGCTCATGAGCACAATCATCACCACGCCCTGCGAGATAAATCGCGCCGGCGCACTCGGGATCAGGCTCAGGAGTGCCGTAAAAAATGCCGGGCATGCTAAAGAGAACACCGGATTCAACAGCCGGATTCGGTATTTAAGAAGCACCGCGAAAAGGCACTCCTCCAGAACAACACACAGCGGCAACAGAACGCCGGCGACCGCGTTCAACAAATACAAATCCCACGGCATGCGAAATCCTCCAAAACAAAGTCCGCAAAAATTCATTGAGCCGGAGTCGCCACCTGGGTGAGGGCGATAATTGCGCCGGAGTTTGCGAAAAGTTACGGCAAAACTATTTTACTCCAAAACGCGAAATTCTCACAGAAAGGAAGACGTCCTTCAAAGGAGAATTTTTCAACAATCAGTTGAGCGCAACCCCGGCGCATCGTCTTTTTGGTTGGGAAACAGTGGTCACTCATCGACGATTTGTAGTTCGACCTACTAAAACACGCTAAGTGGCCAATTTAGTAGGTTTGTCATTGATAAGAAACTCGCGCCGGGCGGCAGGTCGACCTACTAAAACACGCTAAGAGGCCAATTTAGTAGGTTTGTCATATATAAGAAACCCGCGCCGGGCGGCGGGTCGACCTACTAAAACACGCTAAGTGGCCAATTTAGTAGGTTTGTCATTGAGAAGAATCTCGCGCCAGGCGGCGGGTCAACCTACTAAAACACGCTAAGTGGCCGATTTAGTAGGTTTGTCATTGAGAAGAATCTCGCGCCGGGCGGCAGGTCGACCTACTAAAACACGCTAAGAGGCCAATTGAGTAGGTTTGTCATTGATAAGAATCTCGCGCCATAAACCAATCACCACTTGACAGCACCGGGACTCGATCTTGATTCCATCGGAGCGCCTGCTCATCCGACGCGACCATGAATCCGCACCGGAGGAGCAGGCGACGGATTGATAGCGCTGGATAGACCCGCGCACATACTGGCGCACGCTTTTCGAATCATCTCTTTTCGCGAGAAAACGCTCATTACGACTTACGCAAGGTCTTACGCCTTGGCTAACACCCCGAAGTTCCGGGAAAAGACTCGGACATGCCGATCCAATAGATCCAGTGCTTCCGGCTCGTGATCCGGCCGCAGATCATAACGCGACAACAGAAGGAAGATCGGCGCGTAGAACTCGAGGGCCATCACTTCCGGATCGTGACCCGCGAAAACACCCCGGTCCATCAGCTGCCGGAAAACCAGCGTCTGGTACTCAATACTTTGCTCCATGAAAATCGACCGGTAGAGGCTCGCCACTTCCGAATTCTTGTATTGCTCGATGGTCAGCATTCTTCGGCAGGAGGAGACAAACGGATCCTTCAGGTAGAACAGGAAAATCTTACGCGACAGTTCACACAGCTCCTCTTCCCGGATATGCCCGAAGCTCTCGAAGGCGTCGCTCTTGGTTGCGTCCACGATCCCGAGTGCTGTGGTCAGAGCCTCCATCCGTCGACCCAGTTCTTCGATAATCGCGTCGAAAATCGCCCGTTTCCCGGCGAAATGTTTGTAGATTGAACTGTCACGAATGCCGATCGCCGAGGCGATCTCACGCATTCCGGTGCCGCTGTATCCGTATTGCGAGAAGAGTTCCAGGGCCGCTGAGAGTATCCGTTCCTTCGTACTCATGTGTTTTCCTCCCGCAGTGCGCGAACTTCGCGGTCATGTTCTGCCAGTACACATCCGCCTGCGTGGGTTCCCTGCAGGAATCCCGCGTCGCGAATCTTGCGAAAGAAGCCGGAATCGAGGGCCTCCCGCAGCGTCATCTCGCGCACATTCGCGTCGGAATACGGAGAGAACGGGCAGGGTTCCGCGCCGCCCTCCGGATTGATATGGATGAACCCTCGTCCGGCCGCAAGGCAGCCGCCGGAGGCAAGTTCGTCCCCCGGAAATGTAAGGATGAGAAGGTCGTCATATTTTTCGCGAAAAGATCTGGCTTCTCTTAGTAGCTTATCACGGCCTTCGTCAGTAAGTGGCACGGTCTCTGCGCTCGAAGTCATTGAGACGTACTCGACATAAAGGAGAAGTCGAACCCCCTTGTCGCGAAGATCCATGAGAAATGAATCAGACGTTACCTCCGCAAGGTTCTCTTCGCTGACTGTGA
Source organism: Bacillota bacterium (assembly GCA_023397475.1). GTDB lineage: Bacteria > Bacillota > Clostridia > Saccharofermentanales > Saccharofermentanaceae > Firm-13. The sequence continues at coordinate 1,607 of JAEWUD010000005.1, read as the reverse complement.
CGGACACTCCGAAGAAGATGCCCTTCTCACGCATTTGCCGCATCGCCTTCTCGACATTTCGTGCGACACCGTCGCCCCGTCGTTGATCGGTGCTCTGATGATCGCCCTCAATGCTGATGATCGGAACAAGATTGCGCGAACGGTCCAGAAGATCGATGGTCGTAGAAGCGATGATTGTTCCGTTGGTGAAAACCGGGAAAAGTACGTCGGGCATAGAAGCGGCATGGGAAAGAACGTCCGGTCGCAGGAAGGGTTCGCCTCCCGCAAGAAGGATGAAGGAGATGCCCAGTTCCTTTGCCTCGAGAAAAATACGATGCCATTCGTCTGCCCTGAGATTCCGGTCGGAAGACCCGTCGTGACAGGAGGAATTCTCACGTGCATAGCAGCCCGCGCAATGAAGATTGCAACGGCTGGTGATGCTGGCGATAAGGAATGCCGGAGTATGTTCACCTTTGTCCGCAGAAGACGACCTGCGGGCGGATGCAATCCGGGCCGCAGGAACAAATCGCAGGAGGAAAGCCGCCTGGCGCGGATTCTTAATCGAGGCGCGAAGGGCTCCGGTGAGGCTGCGCTCGACGCCTCTTGTCAGGTATTGGTCTAAATCTGTCGATCCCATGATCTACCTCCGTGGCTAGCATCTGCTAGCCTTCTCGCATTGTAGGCTAGCGGTCGCTAGCTTGTCAAGAGGAAGAAACGGGAAAGATAAATCCGTTGTAGCGGGAATCCAGCGAATGCGGGTATGTTTTCTCTTTCAGTGCAAAAGGAAAGCCGGCGTGAGGGGGCACGCCGGCTTTATGCGGAGGGGAACTCACAATCGCTCGGGGAAGCGAATGGATTCTGGGGAAGTAGTTACACTGTTGGAGCCGGGAATGTAAAGGATCCAACATAAGTACTTGTTGAGTAGTGAGGAACATCGTTTACGCAGTATACCGTAGTAATTGCTATATAACATGTTTTTCCTGCATTATTGGCAAGTTCCTCTGCAGAAAATCCGCGGGAGAATGAACAATTATTTGGATCTTGTATGTATGTAAAGTAGTCATTTTCAGGGTATGAGGGGGGTTTATCATCAAATGAATATGCAACCTTGTAATAACAGAATCCCGTGGCATCAGTCGTTTGGGACCATGAAACTGAAACAGTGGTTCCATCCCATGAAACCGGATTTAACGTAACAGCAGGATATGTTCCTTCTGGATCTGCGGGCTTGCTGGGGATGGTGACCGGTACGGCATTTCCGGCTTTCTTCACATCGTCATTGTACAGTGCCGTCACACTGATATAATTCGTTCCCGATGTCTTGAAACTTGACAAAGGAATCAGGTAACTCGTTGTTCCCCGGTCCGTTATCCATGCGTCGTAACCGTCGCCGGGGTATGCAGGATTCTCGTTGGTGGCGGAATGAACGACCTTGTACCCGCAAAAGTTCGGAAGATCAATCTTGTTCCATGTTACCAAGACACCATCAGCCTGCAGCGTAGCGCTGACAGAAGGCGTAATGTAGGTCGGAGCTGTCGTCGGTGACGGCGTGGGGATGGTGACCTTGACGGCATTGCCGGCTTTCTTCACATTATGGCTGTCATACAGTGCCGTTACACTGATATAGT
>JAEWUD010000017.1 GCA_023397475.1 Bacillota bacterium | reverse complement strand
GGGTCAAAGACCGCAGGGACCGGGCGGATACCAGGGTCAAGGCGGCGGATATCAGGGTCAAAGACCGCAAGGTCCGGGCGGATACCAAGGCCAAGGCGGCGGATTCCAGGGATCGAGACCGCAAGGTGGACCGGGTGGATACCAGAGCGGCAGACCGCAGGGTTCCGGCGGAAGACCGCAGGGCGGTCCGGGATCTTTCGGCAAGGACAGTGATTTTGTCCGTACGAAGGATGATAACGGATATGCGAATCGCGGTCCGGGACGCGGCGCACCGGGTCGTCCGGGTGCCAAACCTTCGACAGACATTGCCGTCGATCCCAAAGAGAAAGAGAAGGCAAAGATCGCTCAGCGTGACGCTTACGATAAGAGCCGTAAGGAACCCGCTAAGGATGCCAAGAAGGACGCTGTAAAGCCGGCGCTTCCGGGTGCCGACAAGCGCGCCGGAAATAAGCATGCGGTTAACGCGCAATTCTCAGGACGCGGTGCCTCGGAGATTCTCCAGGATGAATCCGTTCTCGATTCGTTCTCCCCTTACGGTTCCAAGAGAAGAGGCCGCAAAAAGCCGATGATCATGCAGGCACCGCCGCCGAAAGCCGTGCTCTCCCATGTTCAACTGCCGGAATATATCACCATTAAGGACTTCTCGGAGGGCATACAGAAGCGCTCTGCGGAAGTAATTAAGAAGCTGATGAAGCTCGGTGTGCTTGCGACTTTGAATCAGGAGATCGATTTCGATACGGCGACGATTATCGCTTCCGAGTTTGGAATTACAACGGAGAAGTTTGTCGAGGTGACCGAGGAGGATATCCTCTTCGACGATACAGAAGACATGGATGAGAGCTTGGAGACACGTCCGCCGGTTGTCGTCGTTATGGGTCACGTTGACCATGGTAAGACGTCACTTCTGGATAAGATTCGTTCTTCGTCTGTTGTCAAGGGAGAGGCCGGCGGAATTACACAGCACATCGGTGCATATACGGTGCGACTGAAGGGCCGACAGATCACTTTCCTCGACACTCCCGGTCATGAAGCGTTCACAACCATGCGTGCCCGCGGTGCACAGGTAACCGATATCGCGATTCTCGTCGTCGCAGCCGATGACGGAGTCATGCCGCAGACCATTGAGGCGATTAATCACGCGAAAGCGGCGAATACAGAGATTGTCGTCGCGATTAACAAGATGGATAAACCGGGCGCGAACATTGACAAGGTGAAACAGGAACTCTCGCTTCATGGCGTTATCCCGGAAGAGTGGGGCGGTACCAATGTTATGGTACCTGTATCCGCCAAAACCGGCGACGGAATTGACGATCTTCTGGAGATGGTTCTCCTCACCGCCGACGTCTTGGATCTTAAGGCAGATCCGCACAAGCAGGCCAAGGGAACCGTTATTGAGGCCAAACTGGATAAGAACAGAGGTCCCGTTGCGACAGTCCTTGTACAGCGCGGAACCCTCCATTCCGGAGATACGCTTGTCACGGGTGCCATCATCGGACGAATCCGTGCAATGGCGGATGATAAGGGAGCCAACGTCAAGAAGGCCGGTCCTTCGATTCCCGTCGAGATTCTCGGTCTGCCCGAGGTGCCCGATGCCGGAGAGATCTTCTATGCCGTTACAGATGATAAGGTAGCCAGACAGCTTGTTGAGAAGCGCCGCGTGAAGCAGCGTGAGGAACAGCTGAGAAAGAGCTCGCGTATGACGCTTGAGACATTGTCTCAGACATTGGCAGCAGGCGAGGTCAAGGATCTGAACCTGATTATCAAGGCGGACGTTCAGGGATCTGTTGAGGCGGTAACCCAGGCGATGGAGAAGCTGACCTCAGAAGAGGTCCGTGTACGCGTGATCCATGGCGGTGTCGGTGCGATTACCGAGTCGGACATCGTTCTGGCAGACGTTTCCAATGCGATTATTATCGGCTTCAATGTCCGCCCCGGAACGGGAATTGCGGAGAAGGCGAAGGAAAACAATGTCGATATCAAGCTCTATCGTGTCATTTACAGCGCGATCGAGGATGTTCAGGCAGCGATGAAGGGAATGCTCAAACCGAAGTTCGAAGAAGCGATTCTCGGACATATTGAGATCCGTCAGATCTTCAAGGTTTCCAATGTCGGAACGATCGGCGGCGCGTATGTTACAGACGGTAAGGTATTGCGTTCCTCAGAAGTTCGTATTGTCCGCGAGGGCATCGTCGTACACGAAGGCAAGCTTGCCTCGCTCAAGCGTTTCAAGGATGATGCCAGAGAAGTTGCTGCCGGATACGAGTGTGGTATCTCGATTGACGGTTTCAACGACATCAAGGAAGGCGATATTGTTGAGGCATTCGAGATGCGCGAGATTGTCCGTAAATAAGACATGACTACGCTCTCGGAAGACAGTAAAAGGAGTAGACAAAATGAGACTGGAAAGATCCGCACGCGTCGGTGACGAAATGCAGAAGGTGATCTCGGTCATTCTCAGAAATGAGGTCCGTGATCCGCGCATCCCGCTACTCACTTCGGTTACCGAAGTGAAGATGTCCCACGACCTGACACATGCGACCGTTTATTTATCCACAATGGGAAGCGTAAAGGAGAAGGATGATCTGAAGGCCGCCATCGCAAGCGCTTCCGGATTCATCCGCCGCGAGGTCTGCAAGCGCGTAAACCTTCGCGTCGCACCGGAGATTCATTATGTTTTTGACGAGTCGATCGAAAAAGGCATGAAGCTGATGAACCTGATCGACAAAACGATCGAGGAGGACCGGACACGTGGTGAACATCGCTGAAGCGATCACTTCCCGTTTACTCACTTTTCGCGATTCGCGAAAAGAAATACAAGTTTTTCCTCATGTTCGCGTAGACGGCGACTGCCTTGGATCGGCAGCCGCCATTACGCTTGCCTTGCAAAAACTCGGAATACAAGCACGTTTCTATATGGACGAGAAGATTTCTGAGAGGCTCGCGTTCCTGGCAATACCGGAGAATCTTTACGAAGTTTATGATTCGGAGAAGCACGCAGAGTACAAAGCTCTTCAGGGAGCGGTACTTGCGGTCGACTGCTCGGACGCCGGACGCATGGGGCGCGCGGGAGCGCTTTTCGCCGAGAATATTGACCCGATGGTGATCGATCATCATGTCTCGAGCGGAGAAGCTTACGGATTACGACTCGTTGACCCGAATTCCGCGGCGACGGCGGAATTGATGACCGGAATCATTCGGCTGCTTGAGGAACATTCCGGCACGAAGCTGATGGATGCGTCTGTCGCGAACTTTCTGATGGCAGGTCTGCAATCGGATACCGGACGTTTCTCGTATTCGAACACGACACCGTCGACCTTTCGCGCGGCGGCGGATCTTCTGGAACACGGAGCGAATGTTAATCTCAACGCGTATCACCTTTTTGATCTGACGAATGTCGAACGTATGCGCCTGATCGCGAGGGCACTGTCGAGTGCGCGATTCTTCTATGAAGGGAAGGTCGCGCTTACCGTCGTTACCCAGGAGATGCTGAATGAGTTTCAAGCGGGGGACGATGCTGCGGATGGTCTTGCGGCGAACCTGCGCGATATCAAGGGGGTTGTGGCCTCTTTCGCGATTCGCGAGACGGCGGACGGAGAAGTTCGTGTCAACATTCGCTCGTACCCTCCATTTGACGCATCGGAGTTCGCGGGATTTTTCGGCGGCGGCGGACATCGCCGGGCGGCCGGGTTTACCGTAACAGACAAATCAGCGAATGAGGTCGCGCGAATCATCATCGAGAAGGCCGGTGGTATTCTATCGGACAAGTAAATCAAGTATCCCCGCCATATTCCGGAATTCTACTCGTCGATAAGCCGATCGGCCCGACGTCTTTTTCGATCGTATCCCGCGTTCGCAGGATCTTTGGGGAGAAAAAGGTCGGGCATTGCGGTACGCTAGACCCGTTTGCCTCGGGACTGTTGCCGATTTGCATCGGAAGAGCGACACGCGTGATCCGATACATGGATACCTATGACAAGGAATATCGCTGTACCGTTCACTTCGGCGCAAGTACGGACACGCAAGATCTTGAAGGAAGTATTATCGGCGGCCGTGAGCCGACCGAGTCCGAGATGGCGGCGATGAAGGCCGATAATTTTGCGAATATTCGCGCTATGATCGAGCGTCTCCCCGGAGCTCATATGCAATTGCCGCCGATGTACTCGGCTCTCAAATTCAAGGGACGTCCGTTGTACGATTATGCGAGAAGCGGTGTCGAGATCGAGCGCGAGGCCAGGCCGATCCATATCCGTTATGCGATTTTTCATTCCTGTCAGGCCAAAGACAGTTTGACGGCGGATTTCACCGTCGGGTGTTCGAAGGGAACGTATATACGCACGCTTTGTGATTCGCTCGGGGAACAGACCGGGTTCGGTGCCTATGCCGAGGCTTTGCGACGCACGAAATGCGGGCCGTTCTCCATCGAGAAGGCCTTCACGCTCGAGCAGCTGGAGCAGATGAAAGAGAGCGGAAGTCTTGGGGAGGCGCTTCTTCCGGAGCGTGTGGCACTCGATCACTTGCCTGTCATTCTTCTGTCACCAGAAGAGGCCAGGGACCTTTCGATGGGAAAACTTCTGAATCTGGAGATTTTTGCTTCTCGCATGTCCGCCGGGGGAGAGATTGACCCGGAGATGCGTTACTGCGCGAAAATTGATGAGACCCCTGTCGCGATTGTTTACTCCGGAGAGAAAGACATGCGGCCTATTCTCCGTATCGAAAGGATGTTGGCGTAGATTGAATATTTATTCGTTTGCACAAAATGACGATGGGGAAATGATCGGATCAGACGCATTTGTATCTGCCGGATCGGCGGATCGTGCTGTCGCTCTCGGGTATTTCGACGGAGTTCATGCCGGACATCGTGCGATTCTTGAGAAGCTGTGTTATGAAGCGCGAGCACGCCATCTGACGGCAACGGTTCAAACCTTCTCCCAAATCCCGAAGTCCAAACGTGATGATTCATCTGAATCGTCGCTGGGTGTTCTTACCACGACGGACGAGAAATGTGCGTATTTTGCCTTGTCGGGTGTGGATGAGGCCGTTCTTTTCCCGTTTACCGACCATCTTGCGCATATGGAGCCGGAGATATTTCTCGACAGCTGTTTGCGCGACCTTCTTCATGCCCGGGTGATCGTCGCTGGTGAAGATTATCGATTCGGTCGTGATCGCAAAGGGGATATGAATCTGCTCCGTTTCTGGGGCGAAAAGAATGGGGTGGAAGTATTCACACTGCCGCAACTATGCTTTGATGATCTAGTGATCTCCGCCACCGCTATCAAGACGATGGTGCGTGAAGGAGATGTCAAAAGAGCGAATAAGCTGCTCGGATATCCGCTCTCGTATCAGGGGATTGTTCAGGAGGGAAGGAAGATCGGCCGCACACTCGGCTTTCCGACGGCAAACGTCCCGATAGAGGACGGGAAGATCATCCCCGCATTTGGTGTCTACGCGTCTCTTCTCCATACCCGGGACGGTATTTTCCCGTCTATTACCAGCATTGGGGTACGTCCGACGGTAAACAAGACCGGGGAGGGCGTTCTGATCGAAACATCGATGTTCGACAGGAACATGGATCTCTACGGCCAACCGGTACGCGTGTATTTGCTGTCCTATATTCGTGGAGAGCAACAGTTTAAGAACGTTGAGATCTTGAAGGAACAGGTCTTTCTGGACATGCAGAAAGTGCGGCAATATCATGGCCGACACAGTTACGAGTATTCGATTCTTCTTCCCGGTGTGGTATGATAAACGCGTCCGCCTTTTGCCTTCGGGATAATTTAAGCGGAGCAAACCAGATAAAGAGGTGAATCATATGGACTTATCCATGCTCTCGTCCGGTACAGGTGTCAGCTTTCCCGGACTTGGTATCAATGATCTTCCGATCGATCGCGTAGCTTTTACCATCGGATCCTTTCCCGTGTATTGGTACGGGATCTGCATCATTCTTGGTTTCGGTTTATGTATTGTATTGGCAATGCTGCAGGCGAAGCGATTCTCCTTCAAGGCAGATGATGTCATCGATATAAGTCTCGTAATTATTCCGGCGGCGATCATCGGTGCTCGTTTGTATTATGTCGCCTCGGCCTGGGATGAATTCGCTTCGAATCCTATCTCCATTTTTGATATACGGAGCGGAGGCCTCGCGGTTCTGGGCGGTGTTCTTCTTTCGCTTGCGGCGGTTCTGGTTCTTGCCCACTTCAAGAAATGGGACGCGGGCAAGCTTTTCAACGCACTTATTGTGTATATTCCTCTCGGTCAGGCGATCGGTCGCTGGGGCAACTTCTTCAACCAGGAAGCCTTCGGAACCAATACGACATTGCCCTGGGGAATGATCAGTCCTTCGACCACCATGTATCTTGCGCAGAACTACCCGGAGCTGGATCCCTTGGCGCCGGTTCATCCGACCTTCTTCTATGAATTTCTCGCCTGCTCGATCATCTTCGTGATCCTTCTGATTATTCGCGAGAAGAGCAAGCTGCCGTTTGTTGTGCCCGCGGCGTATTTCATCCTCTACGGTATCGCCCGTTTCTTCATCGAAGGTCTCCGTACTGATTCTCTCTACATAGGAGATACAGGCCTTCGTACATCGCAGGTCTTATCCGCGGTTATGATTGTCGCAGGATTTGCGATTATCGCGTTTTTCCGTTACAAGCGCGGTATGGTGGCAGAAGCAGTCGTCGCAGACGGGTCTTTTGCTGATGCAGGAATACTTTCATCCGAAGTTGCTTCGTCCGGAGACGCATCGACAGAAACATCATCGACAGAAGAAATTTCGTCAGAAGAAGAGCCGGAAGATTCTTTGGAAACGCAGGAAGCGGAAAATACGACAGAGGCGGATTCTGACTCAGATGATTCGAGTTCCTCGGAAACGGATTCTTCCGATTCCTCCGACTCCTCCGATTCCGGATCGGACAGCGAATGAGTACCGCGCGTTCCGGAATCGAGCAGCTGCGGAATGGTTATTTCCGCGCAGTAGATTACTGGCTCGCCGTGCCGATCCTTCTGCTCACGGTCATAGGTCTCTATGTCCTGAATAACGTCTTGTCGGAAGGTTACGAAGCTTATCCGGGGAATTTCTATCGGCAGGCAGGCGCCGCGGTTCTCGGGATATTTGTCGCGATTGTCATCTGTCTTCTGGATTCCGGACTATTGAAATTCATCGGATTTGTAACCTATGGCGTATCACAGCTGATGCTTTTTATCGTCCCGATTGACGGATACTCCCTTGCGGATAAATGGGGCGCCGATTCCTGGATGAATCTTCCCGTGATCGGCAATTTCCAACCCTCGGAATTGTCCAAGATTGGACTCATTATCGTCGCCTCGTACATCTTCCAGGAGATGTACGAGAAGAAGATCTCCTTCCGGAAGGGATTCCTGTATCTGGCATTGTTATATGCTCCGCCGATGGTCATGATCCTCATCCAACAGAAGGATTTCGGCACGGGCATGGTTGTTGTGTTCTCCTTCATCTTCATCCTTTTTGTGTGGGGAATGAAGTACCGGTATTTCTTCCTCGCAATGTCCGGCGGCGTCATCATGATTCCTGTCGTATGGAATCTCTACTTCAGCGAAATGCAGAAGAAGCGAATCTTGTCGTTGTTGTTTGCCGGATCCGATCCGACGGCGGAGTATAACCTCGTTCAATCGAAGATGGCAATCGCGTCCGGCGGGCTTTCCGGGAATATGACAGGTAATATCGTCTATGTGCCGGTTAAGGAATCGGATTTCATCTTCACGGCCGTCTCGGAGCACCTGGGATTTATCGGTACCACCGCCGTCATCCTTCTCGCGTTCTTCTTCTTGTCTCGATGTCTGTACGTCGCCGCGAATGCATCACAAAAGTCCTATTCTTACATCGTTATCGGTATGACGACCGGACTTGCATTTCACTTCATTGAGAATATGGGGATGACCGTTGGATTATTGCCGATCACAGGTATTCCTCTGCCGTTTATCAGTCTGGGAGGTACCGCACTTGTCGTCAACTTCATTGGAGTCGGATTGATTATGAATATATCAATGGATCGAAACCTGGTCCAACGATAGTTCCCTTGTTATATAAGAAAAACCGTCTCGGGTCACCTGCTGCGAGGCGGTTTTTTTGCGCCAAAAAATTCGCCTGCGTCCGGTAAACAAAGGTTCGTTCTCCTTGTCGTATTCTTCCTGTCGATTCTCGTTGAGAAAGGGAGAAAAACATTACAAAATCCGCAAATTCGCTTGAACTTTGTTACGGCGATGTGTAAAATACAAGACAAGTGGTGAGAAGTGGAGTTTTCTATAAGCTGCGTGGTGAAATGTGGTGGAAAACTCTGTGGAAATTGGGGATAACGATGGCGAGGTTCACGAACAAAGTTGACGCGAAGGGAAGATTCTTCCTGCCGGCCAAGCTCCGCGAGAATATGGGCTCGCGGATTGTCGTCACGCTCAGCCTCGACAAGGGATATCTGTCTGTGTACACCGAGGAGAGATTCTCACATATTCGCCGCCAGATCGAGTCGCTGAACAGCATGGATCCTCAGGTTCGTCGCGTAACACGCTATATCATCGGCGAGGCACTAACCTGTGATCTCGATGCGCAAGGCCGCGTTTCTGTCTCATCAGAACTCTGGGAGCATATCGGTACAGGTCCTTTGGAAGAAATCAGCATTATCGATATCGGAGACAAGCTCGACATCTGCAGTAAGACATTCTACGACCAGAAGAAGGAGGAGTTGAGCTCCGTCATGGATCTCGACCTAACGGGATACAATGTCACAGGTCTCTGAGTTTTCTCATCTTCCGGTACTTTTCGCGCCGTGCATGGAGAATCTCAAGATTCTTCCGAGTGGCGTTTATGTCGATTGCACCGCGGGCGGCGGCGGACACAGCAAGGGAATTTTCGAGAGATTAGGCCCGGGTGGCCACTTGATCTCTCTTGATAAGGATGACGAAGCGCTGGCGGCGTGTGCGAATACCCGCGCGAACTCTGTCGGTTCTGCCGAATGGAGCATTGTGAAGTCGGATTTCGGCAGCATCGCTCGCGTACTCGAGGATTTATCCATTGAGCGTGTGGACGGTATACTTGCGGATCTCGGCGTCTCTTCCCATCAACTGGACACGGCAGACCGGGGTTTCTCCTATGTCTCGAACGGACCTTTGGACATGCGCATGGACAAGACGCAGGCGGTATCGGCCCGAACCGTCGTTAATTCTTATGCGGAAGACCGGCTGGTCGCGATTTTTCGAACCTATGGCGAAGAAAGATACTCCGGACGTATCGCGACCGCAATCGTAAATGAACGTCGGAACAATCCGATCGAGACAACGTCGCAGTTGGCCGCGATTATCAGCCGGGCTATGCCCGCGAAGGCGAAGAAGGAAGACCAGCATCCGGCGCGCCGCTGTTTTCAAGCGATCCGGATCGAAGTCAATCAGGAGCTTGCGGCGTTGGAGAATCTACTCGCGGCTGCGCCGGGCGTTTTACGGAGCCACGGCAGGATTGAGATCATTTCGTTTCACTCCCTGGAGGATCGGATGGTAAAGGATGCTTTTCGCTCGTGGGAAGACCCCTGCACCTGTCCGAGAGAATTTCCCATATGCAACTGCGGCAAGACAAAGATGGGCAAGGTAATCACGCGAAAACCAATCGAGGCCGACGCGGCGGAGAGTGCAAGCAACAAGCGGGCACACTCGGCCAAACTTCGTGTTTTTGAAAGGAATGAGAACCTATGAACGCTTACGCGATTAATGACTGGGATGAACTTGAAGCAAGATATTTCGGCAAGAATGCCATGCCCGGTTGGGATATTGAAGAGTTTATTGACGGCGGCAAGGCGGCGACGGCACCGGCGAGGCGCGAGCCTTTGCAGGTTCGCAAGGCCCGTCAGAAGAAAGAGAACCTGCGCAGAAAAGAGATGATCGAAGAATATAAGACGCACGAGCGGTACATTTCGAGAAAGCGTTTTCGCGAAGCTCTGCTCGCCGTTCTCGGGATCGCTTTGATTGCCTTGATGTTCAGCTTCATTCTGTATCGTCAATCACAGATAACTCTGCAGAATTATGAGAACAATGCCACGCTCTCTCGCATCGGTAAGCTCAGAGAAGAGACGAGTCAGGTTCAGGAGAACCTGATCCTCAGTGTAAATCTAGAACAGATCCGTTGTGAAGCCATGGAGCGTCTCGGCATGCAGGATCCTTCGGTTCGACAGGTTGTCACGGTCGAGATTCCGGGAAATGATCTTCTGGTAACCAATGATTTCGAATCTTCTTCGATAAACAGCAAATCCGGTCTTGCCGCGGCGAAGCAAAATCTGGCACAATACTATTCAGCAATGGAATGAGAGGATGGCGCCGAATTTGACAGACAAGCGGTGGGGGGACAGATCAGGTTTCGATTTGCCGGATGCTTCCGAAGCAACGTCCGACAAGGAGCGTACAAACCGGCCATCCCTGTCCGGTCTGTATAAAGGTTGGATGATCTTCCTCACGCTTTGCGTAGCGATTGGCGCGGCGGTTCTCATTCAGTCGCTCTACGAACTCCAGGTTACACAATATGAGGAATATGCTAAGCTCGCTTCGCAGCAGCACTGGCGTCGAATTAAGGACGAACCGGAGCGCGGCGATATTCTCGATATTAACGGCAGCACGTTAGCCGGAACGACCTATGTCTACACGATCGGAATTACACCGAAGGATTTCCTCTCGCTCGATGAGACAGCGGACGCGACAATGATCCGACAGACGGTAGCCTCGATCCTCGGCATTGACGAGGTAACGGTTGCGGATGCTATGGCAAAGACGGATTCGGTATATGTTCAGTTGGCGAAGAATGTATCCAAGGAACAGGCGGATATGTTGAAACTGTTCTTGTCCGAGCATAAGATCGGCGGAACGGCCATCGATTCGGTCGCCAAGCGATACTACACGTATGGCCCCGTAGCTTCACAAATTCTCGGATATGCTACGGCCACAGACGGACTCCTCGTCGGTCAGCTCGGCATCGAGGCACAATACAACAGTATCCTCACCGGCAAGGAAGGTTATTCCTACGTCGAAGTGGATAATTACACGCGAAGCGCATTGCCATTCTCGGCGCCGACAACGATCAACGCGCAGGACGGTTACAATATCGTTTTGAATCTCGACCTGAACATTCAGAATATTGTCGAGACTGCCTGTGAGGATGTTTTCGAGCTGTATGACGTCATCGAAGGCGTGACGGCGATTGTTATGGATCCGTATACCGGCCGCGTGCACGCCATGGCATCCTACCCGGACTTCGACCCCAACGCACCGACGGCCCAACCGGATTGGTATGATACCGCATTGTGGGATGCGATGCAGGAGGAGGATCAGATCAAATTGCTGATCTCCGAAGCCTGGCGCAACCGGGCGATCTCTGATACGTACGAGCCCGGATCGACGTTCAAGGCATTGACGACCGCGATTGCCCTGGAGGAAGGTCTGACCTATGAGGACGAGTATTTTCTGGATGACCCGATCGATTCCGGCGATTATACGATCAGTTGTTGGAGCCAGAAAGAAGGCTATAATCACGGGGAAGAGACCTTGCGGGAAGCCTTCATGAACTCCTGCAATCCGATCTTCGTCCAACTGGCACAGCGTATTGGAATCGACAAGTATTATCAATATATTCACAACTTCGGATTCTATCTGCCGACCGGAATCGACCTTCCCGTCGAAGGTGTCGGTATCTTCCATAAGGAACCTACGCTGATTGACCTGCAGACCCTCTCCTTCGGAGAATCCTCCACGGTTACGCCGTTGCAACTCGCGAACGCGTATTGCGCTATTGTGAACGGCGGAACGCTGATGACGCCGCAGATTGCTAACTGTCTTACAGATGACGAGGGAAATATCGTGAAGGAATTTGAGCCGCAGGTGATCCGGACAATTCTCTCCGAAAAAACTTCCGAACGCATCAAATCTCTGATGGAAGAAGTTGTTACCGAAGGAACCGGATCGGCCGGTAAGGTAGAAGGATTCCCCGTGGCGGGCAAGACGAGTACGTCAACGATTGAGACCGGTGAATACGCGGGGCTGCATGTACTGTCCTTCGGTTGTTATGCCCCCGCGGACGATCCGGAAATTGTCGTTCTCGTCGTAGTTAACATGCCTGCGGATAAGGAAGTGGGATCTTCCTGCGCGACGCGTACGGCAGCGAGCATTATCTCGCAAACTTTGGACTATATGGGCGTGGAACGTCAGTATTCCGAGCAGGATTACACGGATTTGACGACCCTATATACGGTACCCGACGTTAACGGTATGACCTTCAAGGAAGCGCGAAAAATACTCTATCTCGATTATGGAGAATTTGTTGCGACTCCCGGGTCTTCCGAAATGAACGACAATACGATCGTGAATCTGCAATTCCCGGCGGCCAAAGAACTCCTGTATCAAGGAGCCGAAGTTGTACTTTATCCGTCGCCGGATGCTCCCCGTGAGTCAGTTGTTTTGCCGGACTTTACGGGCAAGAACATTACCGAATGTATTCGTGAAGCACGGGAAAGCGGTGTTAATATACTCTTTGAGGGAAATCTGCAAGGAATTGTCAGCTCGCAGAATCCGATGTTCTCACCCTACCTTCCGACGGTGACACCAACACCCGTCATGCCGGGCGACCCGACCGCGGCTTCGGGTGACCCGCTCCTCTCCGACCTTACGCCGACGCCGGGAGACGCAGCCGCCGAGACACAGGCATCTGTCGATCCTTCAGCAACGGAGACATCCGCATCGGATAAAACGACGGAAACAAACGAGGACGGATCAGAGGTTGTCCCGGAAGAAGCACCACAATCTGTTTCGCGCGTCGAAAAGGGTTCCGTAATCCATCTGGTTCTGACATAAGGAGGCAACGATGACTACCGTACGCAATCTCTTACAGGGAATGGAATATGTTTTAATCGAAGGAAATTCGGATGTACCGATCGATGCCGTTGCGTATGACTCACGCAAGGTAACGACGGGAACGCTGTTTGTCTGCGTGAAGGGATACGTCGCGGACGGTCATACGTTTCTCGAAAAGGCCGCGGCGGCCGGCGCGTCGGCTGCGGTCATCCAGAAAGATCAGACAGTAATCTCTCCGGATGAGCTTGCGCGGATCGCGAAGGAACACGGAGTCACGATCCTTGCCGTTGATCATACGCGACAGGCTCTGGCACATATCGCATCGAATTTCTTCGGAAAGCCTTCCGGTCAACTTGCGATCTATGGAATCACGGGCACGAAGGGAAAGACGACGACAACCTATATGGTTCGCGATGTTCTCCTTCGAGCCGGACATTCGACAGGACTTGTCGGTACCGTAGCGAATGTCATCGGCGAGGAGGTTCGACCGGCGTCTCATACAACGCCCGAATCCTACGAACTGCAATCCGTTCTTGCCGAGATGGTCGCCGCCGGTTCGGACAGTTGCGTCATGGAAGTATCATCGCAGGGATTGATGCTCGATCGGGTCTTTGGAATGCGCTTTGCGGTCGGAGCCTTCACCAATTTGTATCACGATCACATAGGGCCGACCGAGCACGCGAATATGGAAGAGTACCTCGACGCGAAACGTAAGATCTTCGATCGATGCGAAGTCGGGCTGATCAATACAGATACTCCCGTGTCACAGGATCTGATCGCTTATGCAAAGGAACGTACGTCGGTCATCACCTTTGGAATTGACAGTTCGGCAGACGTTCGTGCCGTCCATCTCACAAAACAACTTCGCGGCGACAGGATCGGTACGACATTTCTTCTGGAAAGTCCCTGGTATAACGGTGAGTGTTATGTCGGAATGCCGGGTAAATTTAATGTATATAACGCGCTTTGTGCGACGGCGGTGGCGGGAGTCGCGGGAGTTCCCTATGCGAAGGTTCTGGAGTCGCTCGCCGATGTACGAGTACCCGGACGGATACAGCCGGTTCCGAATGATTTGGGGTTTCAAGTCTACGTAGATTACGCGCACAATGCGGCCAGTCTCGAAAATGTTCTTGTCACTCTTCGCGAGTATTGTGAGGGTAAACTGATCACGGTGTTCGGGTGTGGCGGCAACCGGTCCAAGACCCGTCGGTTTGAAATGGGTGAGGTCTCGGGACGTTTGAGTGATCTCACCATCATCACTTCAGATAACCCGAGAAGTGAGGAGCCGATGGATATTATCGCGGACATTCTTGTCGGGTTTGACAAAACCGAGGGAACCCGTGAAGTTGAACCCGATCGCAGGAGCGCGATTCTCCGGGCACTCTCGATTGCGAAGCCGGGGGATTTCGTCTTGATCGCGGGCAAGGGGCATGAGAATTATCAGATTTTTAAGGATAGAACCATCCATTTTGACGATGCGCAGACGGCGCTCGAGTTGCTCGGGGATTTGCACGTATGACAGAGCGAGCACAGAGGCCGATTATGTTTACGATCGAAGAGATGATTGCTACAACGGGCGGGAGATTTCTGGGTTCTTCATCGGATGCTAAGATTTTCTGCAGAGGTGTCTCGACGGATACGAGAACCATCGCGGCGGATGATTTGTTTGTCGCTCTCGTCGGGGAGCGATTTGACGGCCATGCGTTTCTTGCGCAGGCGTTTTCACAGGGTGCTTCGATCGCGCTCGTTTCGCGGGAAGAGAGTGTTGAAGACGGGCGTCCCGCCATCATCGTTGCGGATACGCTTGTCGCACTCGGTGCTTTGGCGAACGCCTACCGTCGAAAGCTTCACTGTTGCGTGATCGGCGTTACCGGCAGCGTCGGCAAGACATCGACACGGGAGATGATTGCCTGCGCCTTTTCGAGCGCGAAAAGGGTGTGGGCGACGCGGCAGAATCTGAATAATGAGATCGGCCTGCCGATGACGATCCTGACCGCACCGCAGGACACGGAGATCCTTGTTCTGGAGATGGGGATGCGCCTTCGCGGCGAGATCGAATTGTTGACGAAGATCGCGGAACCGGATATCGCCGTCATTACGAATATCGGAGTATCACACATTGAGCGTTTGGGTAGCCGAGAAGCGATTCGCGATGCCAAACTTGAGATCGTTAAGGGCCTCACCGGAACACAAGCACTGTTATTCCCGGGAGACGATCCTTATCTTCCGCAATATTTACGCGAGAACCGTGATCCGCGAATTGACATCCTCGGCATGACTTTTGCTGCGGGTGATCAGGACAATGCTTCGGCGGATCTGGTTATTCGAGTATCTTCTTGTAAGACGCAAGCTGACTCGACATTCTTTAACGTCGAAGTCCGGGAGAATAGAGGCGAGGTGTTTACTTCAATTGGGTCGTTCGTCGTTCCCGCGGTCGGTACACATCACGTCAAGAACGCTCTGCTGGCGATCCTGTCGGCGAGGATTCTGGGAGTTTCTCACGAAGATATTTCGGCGGGGATTCAAAGTTTTGCTCCGACGGGCAGTCGGGGGAGAATCCTCCATATCGGAACGAATCTGCTGATCGATGACGCGTATAATGCAAGCCCGGAGTCCATGGCGGCGGCGTTCGAGACCCTGCGTATCCTGACGGAAGGAACCGGGCGAAGACGTGTCGCGGCGATCGGTTGTGTTCTGGAGCTCGGAGATTTCGCGCCGGAGCTTCACCGTCAGATCGGCGCAGCCGCTGCAAGAAGCGGTGTTGATCTTCTTTTGGTGACCGGTGAGCATCGGCAGGAAGTTGCGCGGGGCGCTCGCGAGGCAAACCCGGATATGGACGTTCGTTGCTTCAATACGCGTGAAGACGTCGCAAAGAATCTGATTCAAGATGTTCGGAGTGACGATGCGATCCTCGCGAAGGGATCCCACGCTTTTGGGATGCATGTCGTCATTGAAGAGTTGGCAGCTCATATTCGCGGTTCAGAACCGGAGGAGAATCGATGAGAGATCCGAATGAGCGGAATTCGAATACCAATAATCGGCGCCCTCCGACTTCCGAGCGTTCGATGTCGAACGTAGAGGGACGTCGTAAGGCGGCATCTTCTGTAGAATCCGCCGGCAGTTCAAAACCGCACGCAACCGGACGGCGGAAAACGAATTCGTCCAACCGAGTCAATCAGAATTCTTCGTTATCTCAACCGAATACGGCGAACGCTCCGCTGCAGATCGTGGCGCCGTACAGGTTGAGTATGGCGATGCTACTAATCACCGTTTTTCTGATCTGTTTCGGTCTTGTCATGTTGTTTTCCGCCAGCATGGCTACCGGCTATACAGCAGCGGAGGACCCGCTTTTCTATGTTCTTAACCAGAGCAAGTATACTTTGCTGGGCATTGCGATGGTCGCGATCATCAGCTTGATTCCCGTACGAGCGTATGACAGGATCCCATTTGTCGCGGGAGCGTATCTCGTAACGCTCGCTCTGGTAATTTACACCATGTTCAAAGGAGATGTTCTCGGAGGAGCGCGACGTTGGATTATGATCGGCAAGCAGTCATTTCAACCATCAGAATTCGCCAAGATCGCCCTGATCTTCTGCATTGCCGGATACCGTTCATTCATACTTCGCCTACGGAGGAAGGGACATCTCGTCTGTAAGACACCACGCGGACAGTCTTATATGAATGCGATATTTGACATCGTGCTTCCCGTCGGACTGGTAATGCTTTGCTTGATTTTTGTATTCCTGCAACCCCACATGTCCTTCTTTGTCATCATGCTTGTGTTGCTATTCATCTGTCTTCTGGTATCTAAGATCCCTCTCAAGTCCTGGATCGACGGCGGTCTGATGCTTCTGCTGCTCGCCTTGATCGGCGGTAACATTTTCATGGGAGTGACGTCTTTTGAGCAGAAAGAACAGCTTCTTGGCAATTATGATCACGTCCTTACACGATTAAATATCTTCTCGACGATGACCAGCGAGGAAGAGGCGGACACTGCGACCGAAGAGAAAGCCAGTGATAACGATGTGTTTCAGAGTCGACAGTCACAGATTGCGATCGGGTCGGGAGGACTTCTGGGCGTCGGCTTCGGCAGCAGCCGTCAGAAGTACCAGTACCTGCCGGAAGCGCATAACGACTATGTTTTCGCGATTGCCTGCGAGGAATTAGGCTTTGTCGGAGGGGTGTTGATTATTCTTCTCTTTCTTCTGTTCTTCATCGGCGGGATTTCCGTCGCCTTTCGAGCGAGAAATGACTTCACGCGAATTATGTGTATCGGGTATACGTGTCTGATTACGATTCAAGCGTACTTCAATATTGCCGTTGCCGTCGGCGTAATTCCGCCGACCGGAATTACGTTGCCGTTCTTCAGTTACGGCGGGACGGCGAATCTCTTCTTCCTGATCGCTGTCGGCATCATCCTGGCCATCTCACGAACCGGAGTGGAACGCAAGACGCTGACGGTACTTACGTGATGCGAAATCGAGGTGAACTATGAGTATACGAGTTTTATTGGCGGGCGGCGGGACGAGCGGACACGTTCACCCCGCATTGGCGATCGCGGACCGGATCCGGGCGGTTGACCCGGAGAGCGTTATTGAGTTCTGCGGGACAAGCCGAGGGATTGAGAGTGATCTCGTCCCGAAGGCGGGATATACGTTTCACGTCATCCGCGCGCGGGGGATCCCGTCACGGCCGTCTCGAAAACTTTTTCTCGCCCTTGCCGATATGGCGGCCGGTCGTCGCGCCTGTCTCCGACGGATACGAGATTTCCGTCCGGATATCGTGATCGGAACCGGAGGATACGTCTGTACGCCGCTGGTGAGCGCCGCGCATGCGATGCGCATCCCGGTATTGTTGCACGAGCAGAACGCGTTTCCGGGTCGATCGAATCGCATGATGTCAAGAAATGCCGCGGTTGTGTGCACGGGCTTCCCGGACACGGAGTCTTTTTTCTCCCATGCGGGAAAAGTTGTCTACACCGGCAATCCGGTAAAGGATATATTCTTCCAGATGAATCGGGCGCAGGCCAGGCGCGATCTCGGCCTGGCCGATGATGTGTTCCTTGTGCTCGCGATGGGAGGAAGTCTCGGTGCGAGAACGATAAATGACGCAGTTAGTGCCCTGGCGGACGCGAAACTTCCGGAGAACACGAAGATTGTGTTGTCTGCGGGTCGTCAGCAGCACGCGGAATTGATCGGCAAACATCCGAGTACGTCGGGCAAACTCGAAATTCTCGAATACATCTATAATCCGGAAGTTTATATGGCGGCCTGTGATCTGATGATCTGTCGCGCCGGAGCCATTACCTGCGCGGAGATCGCGGCTCTCGGCATACCGTCGATTATGATCCCGTATCCATTCGCCGCGGGTGACCACCAGACATCAAATGCTGCGTCGTTTGCGAATCAGAATGCATCTGTTATGATGAAGGACAATCAAGTAACAGCTGCCTCGTTGGCCGATGTCGTCGCGACTCTCTATGCGGATCGTTCGCGTCTCTCGGCGATGGGCGAGGCGGCGAGACGGCTGGCCTGCCCGGATGCGGCGGCGGATATCGTTCGTGAGGTAATGCAAGTTTGCGAGAACCGGAGGAAACCGAAGACGTGAATATGCGGGATCTGGAGGATGAGCGGATCCTTGATGACATATCGTCATCAGACACAGAGGAACGATCGGGTGATGCCAAAGCGCATCCGTATCGCTTGCCGCTGTGTTTGGGCGTCCTGATCCTGCTTCTGATTGCTGCGATTCTTATTTTCGCATTGCCGCAATTCTATGTGCGATCCATACATATATCCGGCAACAGTGTCATCTCTGAGGAAGAAATATTACGAGACATCCAGATTTCGGAAGGAATGCATTTGTTTCGTAACATTGGTGGGGGAATTGTAGAATTATTCTCGTTTCGTTATGGTAATATTGAAAAAGGCCTGCGAGAGAAGTATCCGTACATCAAGGATATCACCGTACAGATACAATTCCCGTCAGCGGTGAACATTGACATCGAGGAGAGACAAAGAATCGGTTATATCGAGCTTCCGGACGGATACGCCGTGATCGATTTGGATGGCTATGTCGTGGAACTTCAAAGGGGTGCAATTCCTGAAGGCGTGCCCCATATGAAAGGTCTTCCGGTTCGGTCCGCCGTGCTTGGCGAGATGATTGCGTTGGCAAGCCCGAAGGAACTGAATACATGCATCACTGTGCTCGGTGCAGTTCTGGCCGCGGATGACAACAAGGAGACGGACAGCGTCTTCTCCCTGATGCGCAATATCCGGTCGATACGCAGCGTCGGCATCGATACGGTTTTTCTTACGATTCTGCTTCCGACAAACGGTCGGGAATTGACGGTACAGTTGGGTTCATTGAAGGACGTCGCCGCAGATATGACCTGGTTACGGTATGCTGTGGAGCAGGGAGCCTTCGACAATGCGGGTGACGGATATCTGGATATGTCGGGCGAAGATAACACCTTCAGCCCGGTCGGGTGAAGGAGGAAGTATGCTGCCGCTTCTGGGTCTTCTGATCGGATTGATACTTGGACTTTTTCTGGACGTTGACATACCTTCGCAGTACTCGACGTACGTTGCCGTAGCGATTCTTGCAACGATCGATTCGATTATGGGCGCCATCGTCGCGGATATGAAGAAGGAGTTCAACGCCAGATTGTTCATTACCGGTCTTCTGGGCAACGGAGTCATTGCCGTCGCAGTGGCCGCACTCGGAGATCAGTTGAATCTGCCGCTCAATCTTGCGGCGGTATTCGCCTTCGGGAACCGGATATTCTTGAATTTCTCCGTGATTCGCAGACTTTTTCTGGAGAAATATGATCGTTATAAGGCGGGGAAGAACGCTCCGGTTTCCGGGATCAAATCCAATGGGGATTTATCCGCCGAAGAAGAGAAAGACTCGTAACACAATTGAAACAATCGTACAAATTCTCTTGATTGACCACTATATTTAGTGTAAAATCAGGTAAATTGGCACAAAACATACGATAAATGGACAACGTTTGCTGAAATGTTATTGAAATAAATGGAGGGTATTGATATGTCAGATTACAGACTGGGTTTCTCGATGGAGGAAGAGCCGTTTGCCGCGATTAAGGTTGTCGGCGTCGGAGGCGGCGGCTGTAACGCCGTTGACCGGATGATTGACAGTGCCGTCCAGGGTATAGATTTCATCTCCATCAACACGGACCATCAGGCTCTGGCCCGGTCTAAGGCGCAATCCCGAATTCAGATCGGTGAGAAGATTACCCGAGGCTTGGGCTGCGGAGCCGATCCGAGCATCGGTGAGAAGGCTGCCGAAGAGTCCAAGGATGAGATTGCGCAATCGATTCGCGGGACGGACATGTTATTCGTAACCGCAGGAATGGGCGGCGGCACAGGTACGGGTGCTGCTCCTGTTGTCGCACAGATTGCCCGTGAACTCGGTATTCTTACCGTAGCGGTCGTAACCAGACCATTCCGATTCGAAGGTCCCCGCCGGGCGCAGAACGCCGAACGAGGAATCCGCGAGATTGAGAAGTATGTCGATTCTCTGATTATTGTTGCCAATGATAAGCTGCTTGAGATCACCGATGAAGATACGTCGATTGACGATGCCTTTAACATGGCGGATCAGGTTCTTAAGTTCGGTGTTGCCGGTATTTCTGATCTGGTTGCGATTCCCGGTCTCATTAACCTTGACTTGGCGGACGTTCGCCGTGTCATGACCAATGCCGGTGTATGTCATATGGGTATCGGTCGCGCTTCCGGGGAGAACCGTGCCGCAACGGCCGTGAAGCAGGCTATTAACAGCCCGCTTCTGGATACGACGATTGAGGGTGCCCGCGGTGTTATCATCAATTTCACCGGCGGCCGTAACATGAAGCTTCATGAGATTGACGAAGCCGCGTCGGTTGTACGCGATGCCGTTTCAAGCGATGCCGATATCATCGTCGGTGCCGTCATTGATCCGACTCTGGAGGACGAGATCATGATAACAGTGATCGCTTCCGGTTTTGAGCGTGCGGACCAGCCGCAGAGCTTCCGCCCTGTGACATCGATTATCTCCCGCAATAATCCGCCGGTGACCGCCGTACGTGAACCGGTTATTCCGCAGAACACGGTGCCCTCGTTTGCCTCCAGGCAGGAAGAAGCGCCCGCTCCCAAGCGACAGCCGGAAATGCCGCAGTTCCTGTTCGGAGACCCCGAGCAACAGAGACAGGCGTCCGCGCCCGTGATCAAGCCGTATCAGCCGCAGGAGGCTCCGGTCTCCGAGCCCGCGCCTTATTTCCCGCCGAGCGCCGCGCCGTCACCTTCGTATGCGCCTCCGTCGGGATATCCGCAGCATTCGCAAGGATACCCGCAGCCTGCTCCCTATCAACCGGCACCGACACGTGAGCCCGCTCCGTATCAGCCTGCACCGTCCGCCGGACGCCCGCAGCCGAATGTTGCGCCGACCCGTCCTTCTCGCAACGCACCTCCCGCTCCCGAGTCGGGAAGGCCGCAGGAGAAGAAGAACCGCATTTTGCCGTGGTTTCTGACGGACAATGATAATGCGGATGAGTAACGTTATATGAAGTGCCCGTTTTGTGGACACGACGAAGACCGTGTCATCGATTCCCGGCCGGCGGAAGAAGGTGCCGCCATCCGCAGACGCAGAGAGTGCAGCGGATGTCAGGCGCGTTTCACGACCTACGAGAAGATTGAGACTTTACCTCTTCTTGTTGTAAAGAAGGATGGGACGCGAGAGCCGTTTAACCGGGAGAAGATTCTTAAGGGACTTCTCAAGGCATGCGAGAAAAGACCTGTGTCCAACGACCAGCTTCTTGAACTGCTCTCTTATGTGGAGGCACGCGTACAGTCATCGGCAAATCGGGAGATCTCGTCGCAAGATGTCGGTGAACTCGTAATGCAAAGGCTCAAGGACATCGATGAAGTCGCCTACGTGCGATTTGCGTCGGTGTACCGGCAGTTTAAGGATGTCAATTCTTTTCTCGAGGAACTCAACGAAATGTTGAAGAAGTCGTGAGGTGCATCGTATGAAGAAGGTTCTTGTCGTAGATGACGATCCGAATATTGTAGAAGTGCTGCGACTGTATTTCGATAAGGACGGCTTTGCCGTCATCAGTTGTCTTACGGGCGAGAGAGCCTTCGATACATTTATTGTCTCTCAACCGGATATCGTGATTCTGGATCTGATGCTCCCCGGGCGCGACGGATATGATATCTGTCGCGAGATTCGCAAAGTTTCCGACACCCCGATCATCATGCTGACCGCACGCACCGATACCCTTGACAAGGTGGTAGGACTCGAGCTTGGCGCGGATGATTATGTTCAGAAACCCTTCGAGCCCAAGGAGCTTCTCGCTCGCGTTAAGGCCATATTGCGCCGCGTCGAGAAGAAGGAAGATTCCGTTTTACCTCCCGCTGAGCAGAAGGAAGCCAGTGAGGTCGTGACCTATCAAGGGCTCACGATCGATAAGGCTCGATACGCGGTGTCTGTCGATGACAAAGAGATCGAGATGCCGCCTAAGGAGCTGGAACTGTTGTTCTTTCTCGCTTCGCATCCGAACCGCGTTTTTACGCGCGAACAACTTCTGGAGAACGTATGGGGGTATGATTTTTACGGAGAATCCCGTACGGTCGACGTTCATGTCAAACGTATCCGCGAGAAGATCGAAGACGTCACCAAGGTGGTTAACTGGCAGATCAAGACTGTCTGGGGCGTGGGATACAAGTTTGAGACGAACCTTTCGTAGTTTGAAACGATGAGGCAGTTGCCGATATGACAGAAGAGAAGAAGGGGCGATCCGTCTACTATCGGACGATCATTTCGCTTGCGCTTTGCACCATCTTGGTTTTCGCGATTCTCTGCGTGATTTACTACCAGCAGACATCGCAGACGATTGTTTCCGAACGCTCGGATTCGCTGTATCGGTCCGCCAAAAATGCGGCGGATGGATACAAGCTGATATCGGAGAAGGTCACAGATCCCAACGAACTCAATGCGATGGCAAGTACGTATATTTTCGCTCTCGCGGAAACAGCGGACTCATTTGCCTGGTATGTCGAGAGCGACGGGGAGATCTCCTATGCGACGGATATCCCAAACCAGGCCGTCACGCAGCTCAGTCATATTGAGAACACGTACTATATGACCGGAATCCAACGACGAGGTTTGACGGATAGTTCCGCGGGCGGCGTGATCCTCGGTACACAGAACGGCTTATTCTCCGACCCTCGCAACGTCTGGATTTCCGCTGCCTATCCGTTGAACGATGACGGTAAATTTCTAATTCTTCACTATCCGGTAGACCTCGAGCAGGAGACATTTACAATGCTTTTTAAGGCATTGGCGATGCCGGTCCTGATTTCTTTTGCCATTGCGCTCGTCCTGTTTACCTTAATGACCCGGTCGCTCTTACGACCGATACGTCTTCTGTCGGATGTCGCCCGCCGGGTCAAGAACGGTGATCTGTCGGCGCGTATTATTTTACCCGAACATGAACGAGAGACGCCGATGCAGTTTGCAATCAACGATGAATTGACCGTCATGGTTATGGCGGTGAATGAGATGATCGACCGCCTCGAACGTCAGGAGAATGACCGCAAAGTGTTTATCTCCAGTATCGCTCACGATTTACGGACGCCGCTGACTTCGATCAAGGGATTTTTGACGGCGATGCTTGACGGCACGATCCCGCCGGAACAATTTGAACACTATCTTGCCATCACGAAGCAGGAAGCGGATCGAATCGGATCGTTGATGACATCGATGACAGAGGCGTCGTCTCTCGGAAGGCTGGATGCGTTGAAGATTACTTCCTTTGACATTCATGAGATGATTCACGAGAGTCTCGTCGGGCTCGAAGGTATGTTGCGCGAAAAGAATCTCGGAGTACAGCTCGAAGAAGATAAGAATGAAGGCCGGCCCCTCTATGTGTCTGCCGACAGAGAAGCGATCGCACGCGTGGTCCATAACCTGATCATGAACGCAATCAAATTTACGAATCACAGCGGAGATATTGCGATAACGACCAGGCGGCTGCCGAAGAAGGGCAAAGTTCTCGTCATCGTGGAAGATTCCGGCCCCGGTATCTCCAAAGACAAGCGATCGCGAATTTTCGAGAGCTTCTACAAGATCGATCCGTCGCGCGCCAATCAGGGCTCAGGGTTGGGTTTGTTTATTTGCAAAGAGATTCTTCTTGCCCACAGCCAGACGATCGAGGTGGACGACAGTCCGGCACTGGGCGGAGCCCGTTTCACGTTCTCTCTCTCTGCATCGGAAATTGACGGTGATGTCGAATGAAGAAGAGAGCAGAGATCACGAGGATTCTTACCGGTCTTACTGATTTATATCCGGATGCCGAATGCTCATTGGACAACGACGGGGACCCGTTTCACCTCTTTGTCGGAGCGATTCTGTCCGCGCAATGCACGGACAAACGGGTCAATGAGACAACCCGGACATTATTTATCGATTATCCCGACCCGCAAGCCTTTGCCGCCGAATCCGAGGAAGTCATCGGCCGAAGGATCAAGAGTTGTGGTCTTTACAACGCCAAAGCCAGAGCGCTTGTCCGTTCGAGCGCGATCCTTCTCGCGAAATACGGCGGAGGAATTCCGGCGGATCGCGAGGCGCTGGAAGAACTGCCCGGTGTCGGTCGCAAAATTGCCAATCTGATGCTCGGAGAGATTTACAAGATTCCGGCGGTCGTCGTGGATACGCACTGCGCCCGTGTCGCCGTTCGTCTCGGCCTGTCCGATAAGACAACGCCGGCGGGTATCGAAAAAGACCTGATGGCTTGCGTGCCCCGTGAGCATTGGATTACACTGGGGCATAGACTTGTTGCGCACGGCAGAAACCTGTGCTCCGCAAGACAGCCAAAATGCGAAATATGCCCGCTGCGGGAGGCGTGCTCCTATGCCAAAGCCCAAGACACCGAAAAGCGAACCGGCAAGCGTACCCAAGGACGTTGAATTTCTCGATGCCCCGGTCTCGCTTCTGCCGTCGGTCGCCGCGAAGAGACAGAAGCTTCTCGAGAAGCTATCCGTATACACAATTTCCGACCTGCTTTCCTATTTTCCCAGAGATTACGTTGATTGGACGGATGTAACACCGATCGCGGATCTTCGCGACAAAGAGGTGATGTCGTTTCAGGCAGTCGTACGCCGTAAACCGTCGCTCTTGCGCAAAGGTCATATGTCAATGCTGTCGACGGTCCTTTCTGATCCGACCGGAACGATACGCGCGACCTGGTTTAATCAGCCGTATCTCGAAAAAAGGCTGGAAAAGGGCGAAACCTTCTTTTTCCGCGGAAAGATCCGTAGAGACGGGAGCGTTTTCGACGTGACGAATCCCGCGATCCAAGCATCAAAGGAAGGTGTGACGCCGGAGATATTGCCGCTTTACCCCCTGACAAAAGGTCTTTCGCAGGGGGTGTTACGGCAGGTGATCGCGTCCGCGACAGGGAGGGGAATTCCTCTGATTCCCGAGGTCTTGCCGCCTGCGATTCTCGCCGCCGAGTCATTGTGTGACGTCGGTTATGCCTATGAGATGATCCACCGCCCCACGTCCCGGGAAGCCGAGCGAAAGGCCAGAGAACGTCTGGTCTATGAAGAGCTCTTTCTCGTTCAGGGCGGGTTGCGCTACATGAAGAATAAGAAACACGGCATCGAGAAGTCTTATCGCATTCTTATCGGGGAATCAGAGAAGAAGCGCATGGCCTCGGTCGTCCATGCTTTGCCCTTTGAACTGACGCAGGATCAGAACAAAGTCATCACGGCTATCCTTCAAGACATGAAGAAGGAATCCCCGATGAATCGGCTGATTCAAGGCGATGTCGGATCGGGTAAGACCGTCGTCGCCGCCGTGAGCATGCTTGCCTGTGCGCTTTGCGGGAAACAGAGCGTTCTTCTGGCGCCGACATCCATTCTTGCCGCTCAGCATGCGGCGACGCTCGGACGCATCTTCGCGCCGGCAGGCATAGCCGTCGCACTTCTTCTCGGAAGCACTTCCGCCGCCGAGAAGAAGCGTATTCGAACCGAGCTGGCCAATGGTCAGATCGCTGTTCTTGTCGGGACACATGCGGTATTATCCGAGAAAATCTGCTTTGATGCGCTCGCCTTAACCGTGACCGACGAGCAGCACCGCTTCGGCGTACGGCAACGGGCAACTTTTCTGGATCGCGAAATGCGCAGCCCCCATACACTCGTTATGTCGGCGACACCCATACCGCGCACGCTCGCGCTGATTCTCTACGGAGATCTGGATATCTCCGTCATACGGTCGATCCCGGCGGGACGAATTCCCATAGAGACCTACACTGCTTCCTATGCCGAAGAGGAGCGTGTGTTCGCACTCGTTCGCAAACAACTCGACGAAGGGCGGCAGGTGTATTTTGTCTGCCCGACAATTGACGAGGAAACTCATTTGGACGAAGATTTTTCCGATGAGTCCGAACCCGGTATGATCTCGGCAACGGCACTTTTCGAGAGGCTTCGGACCGAGGTTTTTCCCGCTGAAGGGGTCGGGCTTCTTCACGGCGGCTTGAGATCTTCGGATAAGGATCTCGTCATGCGGCGATTCATCGAAGGAGAGAGTAAGATCCTTGTCTGTACGACGGTTGTCGAGGTCGGTGTCGACAATCCGAACGCGACGCTCATGGTGATCGAGAATGCCGAACGTTTCGGACTCTCGCAGCTGCACCAGTTGCGCGGTCGCGTCGGTCGCGGACAACATCGCTCCGTATGTGTCCTGATGAGCGATAAGAGATCGGGCGTCTCCGGAGAACGGTTGAAGACGCTGTGCAAGACGACGGACGGATTTCAAATCGCCCGTAAGGATCTGGAACTTCGCGGCCCCGGGGATTTCTTCGGTACGAGGCAGCACGGAATTCCTGCGCTACGCATCGCAAACCTGTATCGGGACACGGATGTGCTGTCTCGGGTAACACTTGCTCTTGACGATATCTACGCGGAGGATCCGCTCCTTGAGCTGCCTTCGCACAGAAAACTTCCGGAGGCCTTCCTGCGCCGGTTCGGAAACCGGCTCGAGCATCCTTCCTTATAGAAGAACAAGAGACCGGCTTTCCCCCATCGCCGGTGAGAAAGGAATTTTATGCCGAGAGTAATTTCAGGCCGCTTCGGCGGCATACCTCTTGCGGCTCCGGCCGGAGAGAAGACGAGACCGACGACGGACAAGGTAAAGGAAGCGCTGTTCTCCATCCTTCAGGCACGCATTCCGGACGGACGATTTCTCGATCTTTTTGCGGGAAGCGGTCAAATGGGAATTGAGGCGGTCAGCCGCGGCGCTCGAAAAGCGGTTCTTGTTGACAGCGGAAACGAAGCCGCCGGAGTCATCCGTAAAAATATCACGAAGCTCGGCCTGGCCGATGAAGTTCGACTGTTGCGGACGGACGTTCACCGGTCACTTCGAATTCTCGCGGAAGAAGGCGACGTTTTTGATATAGTTTTCATGGATCCTCCATATCGAGACGCCGTTTCGCATTTTGAATCCATTGCGAAAATCCTTTGTGAGAACCGCATGATTTGTACGGGAGGTCTCGTAATTCTCGAGCATGCAACGACAGATACCACTCCTGAAAATGTAATGAATTTGACATTGTACAGGCGTTGTAAGTACGGGACGACAATGCTAACATTTTATTCTACAGATACTTATTATGATGGAGGTTTCTGAGCACGTGAGGACGATGATTTTCCCCGGAAGCTTCGATCCGTTTTCGCTCGGACACGTTGATATTGCTCGACGTGCCTCTAAGCTTTGTGACCGCCTGGTCGTGGCTGTCATGAGGAATCGCGCCAAGAATACCGTATTTACCCTTGAGGAACGTGTTGATATGGCGCGGATGTGTCTTATGGATCTCCCGGGCGTTGAGGTGATCGCTTATGATCGCCTTCTGGTCGATCTTTTTCGCGAGGTCGACGCGTGTTCGGTCGTCCGCGGACTGCGGAGTGAATCGGATTTTCGCAATGAGGCAGAGATGGCGGCTGCGAATCGACTCCTTTGTAAGGGCTACGAAGTCATCCTCTTGCCATGTCAATCCGACTTGGCATATACGAGCTCCTCGGTCATCCGTGAGGTGGCTTATTACGGCGGAGATATATCCGGTATGGTGTCATCCGAGATTGTTGATCGGGTGAAGCAGAAACTGATGGAAAGGAACGCGCAGAGTTGATGGAGGATCCAGGCATGCACGAGAATCTTCGGCAGGGTAAATCCGGAGAGACGGATTTGATCGAACTGCTTGATCAGCTGACGGAAACCGTTCGACAGGCGAGAAGTATTCCTTTCTCCGATAACTGCATCCTCGACCGCGAGGATGTCTTGTATTGGATTAACCAGATACGCGAGAATCTGCCGGAAGAGATCCATCAGGCTAGATGGCTTCTGGAGCAGAATCGACAGGTTGTCGCGAGTGCCCGCCAGAAGGCGGAGAGTATACTTCGCGAGACCGAGCAGCGTTCGGCCATTATGATTAATGAGCATGAGATCACACTTCGAGCCAGAGAGATGGCGCAGGTGACAATTGATCAAGCGAATCAGACCGCATGGCAAATTCGCATGGCGACCAATGACTATGCGAGGGCAAGGCTTTCGGAACTCGAGAATCAATTGACAGAGATACTCGTCAAGGTACAGAAGAATAAGAAGGAACTCAAGTAATTTAGCTGATGATCCGGAGGTGACCTATGCTTCTCGGCATTCGCATCCGCAATTATTCCATTTTCTCAGACAGTAAGGCAGGTATTTTACCGGAAGATTTAGAACGGGATATAGAGGATCCGACGTCGATCATGTCAGCCGGTCTTCAACCTGCCTTTGCATTTGCGAACCTGACGGCTTTTATCGGCAGAAATGCGACCGGTAAGAGCTCTTTTTTTGATGCCCTGTCCTTCCTTTGCGACTGTACGACGATGGGATGTCCCCAGGCGTCCATTCAGAAAGGCCGACAAGGTTACAACAAACTTTTGCATGAGAAAGAACTCGCGATGTCATTCGAATGTCTCTTTTTACTTTCGAGTACAAACGGTGACCCTTCGCCCGAGGGAGTCTATGTGTATTATGCGGTCGATTTTGATTGCGACGCGTATGGTCGCCCGTACTATGCGAAGGAGAGGATGGAGAGAATTCGGAAGAATTCATCCGGAGAATCCGAACATCAGATGCTTCTCGACCTGACTGACGGAACAGGGACGGTCTTTTGCGGAGGACAAAGCATTCCCGGAGGCGTCACGGACAAGCGGGTATCCGCGGTAAGATCTTACGGAGCTCTTGTATCGTGTCCGGAACTCTCCTCTGTGTACCGGGAGATTTCCCATTGGTACTTCTGCTGTTTCTCTTGCGAGACCGCGAAAAAAGGCAACGGGACGACGGTGGCGCCCGGCGGACACAAACATCTGAATACTACGGGATCCAATCTCGAGAACGTCCTGCAATACTATCTTTCGGAGGACAAAGATCGTTACGAAGAGGTCATCCGACATATCGGAGACAAGATCCCCGCGATCCGCAAATCTGCCTCTTCGCTGCCTGCATCCTTCCGGAAGAGTCCGGATAAACTGTTCCTCTACCTCTTGCTCCTGGCGGACCCGACACCTAGGCCGTTAATCTGTGTGGAGACGCCGGATATGGGCCTGTATCATGATATGGTCGATGTTCTGGCCGCGGAGTTCCGCGACTATTCCATGCGTTATCCGTTCTCGCAGATCATGTTCACCACACATAATCCGTATATTCTGGAATCGCTGGCTCCTCATGAGGTCTGGGTATTCAAACGCTTCGAGGAGGAAGAGAATCAGGTAGGCATAGCGTGTGCCGGTGCCGTGCCGATCGTTTCCGAGATGTACCGGCAGGGCGTCGGGATGGGCGCCATCTGGTATGCGGGACATTTTGACGAATAAGGATGGCGGGAAGAGATGCATTTTGAGGTGCTGACAGAGGACAAGTCCGGTGGAATTGTCGTTGAGACGCTGATTCGTAAAATGGCGCAGTCGCGATTTTCCGACTTCTCGCTTTCTTTGCGGCCGCATCGGGGTAAGGGAGATCTCCCGGAGAATCCATACGCGAAGCCGGGACGTTACGCGTCGGGCCTTCTGGATCTGCTGCCGGCAAAGCTTCGCGCCTATGACAGGGTGTACGCCGGCTCCGACTTCACCCTTGTTGTGATTATGGATTCTGACAATCTTCCTTTTGCGGAGATTCATGATATGCTTGCCGTACACGCTTTGCGTTATGCTCCGGGTCTTTCCCATGTGATCGGTGTCTGCGTCGAGGAAACAGAGTCATGGCTTCTGGCAGATCGCAAAGCGATTCTGGCGGCGTATCCCGATGCGGATCGAGGTGTCTTGTCCGCCTATGAACAGGACAGTGTCTGCGGTACCTGGGAGGTGCTCTGTCACGCGATTCTTCGAGAGAGAGCCCCCTCGTTGATCCGGGTCGGATATCCCGCGATCGGACAGTACAAATATGAATGGGCCGAGAAGATCTCGCCTTATCTGGACCCGGCGAGCAATTTGTCTCCGAGTTTTCTTGCATTCGCTCGCGAATTTACCGCGGTCATGCGATACGCGGAGAGGAAGAACGCATGATCAACGAGATACCGACGTCGGCATATGTACACATTCCGTTCTGTGAGAGCAAGTGCGGTTATTGTGACTTTGTATCCTATGCCGGCAGAAAAGACCGGATGGACGATTACGTCGAAGCGGTTTGCGAGGAAATCCGGAGAACTTGCCGGACGAGCGAAAAGAAGATTCCCCTTTCGACGATTTACTTCGGCGGAGGGACTCCGAGCTGCATGAAGTCCCAGTCTCTGGTTCGTATTCTTGACACTCTCTCTTCCGTCTGCGGATTTACGCCGGACGCAGAGATTACAATCGAAGCCAATCCGGGCACGGTGACGCGTGAGTCCCTTGCGGAAATGCGAGCGGGAGGATTCAATCGGATCTCCTTTGGCGTACAGAGCTTCTCTGACACGCTTCTTCGAGCGATCGGCCGGATACATACCGGTGACGATGCGCGAACCGCAATTCAGGCTGCGCGGGAAGCGGGATTCACAAATATCAGCGGTGACTTAATGACCGGACTTCCCGGACAGACAATGGGGGATGTGCTGGATTCTCTTACGAAGCTCATCACACACGGTGTCGAACACGTATCCGTTTACGCGCTGTCGATCGAGGAAGGAACGCCGTTTTTTGCCAAATATGCGAAAGATGACGATGCTCTGCCGTCGGACGGCGACGAGCGGGAGATGTATCATAGAGTCGTGCATGAACTCGAAATCAATGGATATCATCGATATGAGATCAGTAATTTCTGTAAACCCGGAAGGGAGAGCCGTCACAATACGGTGTATTGGAACGCGCTGCCCTATTACGGTTTCGGTTGCGGGGCACACGCGTACCGGGAGGGTATTCGCCGTGGAAATACGACAGATCTCGAGACGTATATTCGCGTTATGACCCAGGAAGGTTCGAATCCGGAGGACGCAGTTAGCGAGGAAGAAGAGATCTGCCCGGAGGAAGCCGCCGCCGAGGCAATGCTCCTCGGCTTTCGGATGACCGTGGGTATTGACGAGGATGTTTTTCGCCGACGATTCGGTTATCTGCCGAGGGAGCGGTTCGGCAACGAGTTGCAAGATCTACTTGAGAAAAATCTTATCGTCGAAACATGCGGCATATATAGGTTGTCCGAACGCGGATTCGATTTTGCGAACGAAGTTTTTCGCGCCTTTGTCGGATTGGGCGAGTAGTTTTTAACGGCAGCGCACGCTCATATTTTTCGCGTGTAGGAACAAAAACTTACGACAAAGCTTGCCTCGAAAAAGCCGCAGAATTTTCTTGTCATTTCGTTTGACATTCCTTGACTATCATGTTACATTGTTTTTAGCACTCGCCCACATCGAGTGCTAAGCATTTTGTGAGCGGAAGGAGGAACGATTATGGCTCTGGATTATCGCAAACAGAAGATTCTTCAGGCGATCGTCGATGATTATATCGAGACGGCCGAACCTGTGGCATCCAAGGCACTCGTCGCCCGCCATGACTTCCAGCTCAGCTCTGCCACGGTTCGCAACGAGATGGCGGACTTAGAAGAACTCGGGTATTTGGAGCAGCCGCACACCTCCGCAGGACGTATCCCATCAGATAAGGGTTATCGCGAGTATGTAGACTCGCTGATGCATGTCGACACATTAACACCTCAGGAAGAGAATGTGATCCGGCACCGGATCACGGAGAGTTTCCAGGAGATCAGCGGTCTGTTGCGCAACGCTTCGAGTGCCCTGGCGGAGAATACCGGATATGTGTCTCTCGCTCTGACGCCGCGACTTCGCAAGAGCTACCTCACACAGCTCAAGATGTTGATGATCGAGCCGGGCAAGGTTCTCGTTGTTGTCGTACTCTCCGCCGGTGTTGTGAAGGATAAGATTGCCCGCGTGCCGGATTTCCTTTCTGCCGAACAGTTGTATACCGTCTCCAAGGCCGTCGAGAGCGGTCTTTGCGGACGTCCCCTTGAAGAGATCTCTCTGATCACGGTGACATCGGCTGTTAAGGGGACGAATATCCCGGACATGCTTCTGAACCAGATCCTCTATGAGACGTACACGGCGATCAAGCAGGCGGATAATCTCGAGGTCTACATGGATGGGACCAATCAGATGCTCTGTTACCCGGAGTTCCATGATAATTCCCGTGCGCGGAATCTTTTCGATACGTTGACGAAGGACGGCATGATCGCCGGCTATGTTACAGAGGTGGCGGAGAACCAGCCGACACCCAAGTTCATGATCCGCATCGGACAGGAGATTCAGCTCGAGGGTTTGAAGGACTGCAGCTTTGTCACGACGACATATCACGTCGGGGACCGGATCGCCGGGAATATCGGCGTTATCGGACCGAAGCGAATGGACTATGCCAAGGTCATCTCGCAGATCAATTTCGTGCGGACCACGATGGATGAACAACTCAAGATACTGAAGAATACAGACGGAGGTCAAGAGGAATGAAGAGAGCCGCGAACAAAGACAAGGAGCACGGGAAGAAGCCCGTTACGCCGGAGAACGAATCGGTGGCAGAGAATAGCGCCGACATGAATGCGACGGCTGCGGAAGGTGACGGCACATGCTGTGACGATCAGACGTCAGATCCCCGGGATGCCGAACTTTGCGAGTTGAAGGATCGATACATGCGCCTTTTGGCGGAGTATGACAATTTTCGCAAGCGCTCACAGAAGGAGAGAGAATCTCTTTATACGGAGGCGGTTTGCGATGTAGCGAAGGAATGGCTGTCTGTCCTCGATAATTTCGAGAGAGGGCTTGCTTATATGAGAGAGAATCCGGACACGACAACCCCGGCAGCCACGGAGGGAATGGACAGGATCTATCAGCAGACGCTCGACGTCATGACGAAGCTCGGCGTAGAGGTGATCTGCTGCGAGACCGGTACGCCGTTTGATCCCAACCTCCACGCGGCGGTCGCTCACATAGATGACGATTCACTCGACGAACAATCGGTCGCCCAGGTGTTCCAGAAGGGATACAGAAAGGGTGACAAGATCTTACGACATACGATGGTTCAAGTTGCAAATTAATATAAAGGAGAATTGTTATGGAAAACATGTTACCGAAATCAACTCTGGTACCTACTGTTATTGAATCGACAAACCGCGGCGAGAGAGCTTACGATATTTATTCGCGTCTTCTGAAGGAGAGAATTGTCATCCTTTCCGAAGAGGTCAACTATGT
Source organism: Bacillota bacterium (assembly GCA_023397475.1). GTDB lineage: Bacteria > Bacillota > Clostridia > Saccharofermentanales > Saccharofermentanaceae > Firm-13. Next base: position 18,068 of record JAEWUD010000017.1, on the reverse strand, counting down.
GACGGCCAGTCTGATCACAGCGCAGCTTCTTTTCCTTGCGGCGGAAGATCCGGATAAAGATATCCAGTTCTATATCAACAGTCCCGGCGGATCTGTTTCGGACGGCCTGATGATTTTCGATACGATGCAGCACATCAAGCCCGACGTTCAGACGATCTGTATGGGTATGGCGGCTTCGATGGGAGCCTTCCTGCTTGCGGCCGGTGCCAAGGGTAAGCGCTTTATTCTCCCGAATGCAGAGGTTATGATCCACCAGCCGTCGGGCGGAGCTCAGGGTCAGACGACGGACATTCAGATTGCGGCGCAGCACATTCAGAGAACAAAGGACAGACTTAATAAGATCCTCGCCGAGAGAACGGGTCAGCCGATCGAGCGGATCGCGCAGGATACCGACCGTGACAATTGGATGACAGCGGAAGAAGCAGTCGAGTACGGCATCGTGGATCAGATCATGGAAACCAAAGCATAAGGATGAGAATCGGAGGATAAGAATATGGCAAAGGTAATAGGAATTGACTTAGGAACAACAAACTCTTGCGTTGCAGTTATGGAGGGAAGCGAAGCTGTCGTTATCCCGAATCCGGAGGGCAACCGCACGACACCGTCCGTCGTCGCATTCTCCAAGACCGGCGAGCGTCTGATCGGACAGGTCGCCAAGAGACAGGCGGTTACGAATCCCGACCGTACGGTACAGTCCATCAAGCGCGAGATGGGATCTAACTACAAAGTAAGCATCGACGATAAGCAGTACTCTCCGCAGGAGATCTCCGCAATGATTCTGACGAAGCTCAAGAGCGATGCGGAAGCGTATCTCGGACAACCGGTCACGCAGGCTGTCATTACAGTTCCCGCGTACTTCTCTGACGCACAGCGTCAGGCCACGAAGGATGCCGGCCGTATCGCCGGACTCGATGTTCTGCGTATTATCAACGAGCCGACGGCCGCATCTCTTGCCTATGGTCTCGATAAGGAAACCGATCAGAAGATTCTCGTCTTCGATTTAGGCGGCGGAACCTTCGACGTATCAATCCTGGAGATCGGCGACGGTGTCTTCGAGGTTCTTGCGACAGCCGGAAACAACCGACTCGGCGGAGATGACTTCGACAACAAGATCGTGGATTTCCTCGTTGAATCCTTCAAGAAGGATCAAGGTGTAGATCTTCGCAATGACCGTATGGCGATGCAGCGTCTTCGTGAAGCCGCAGAGAAGGCCAAGATTGAACTGTCCGGCGTAACGACGTCAAACATCAACCTCGCCTACATCACAGCGGATGCCACCGGTCCGAAGCACCTCGACATGACACTGACGCGTGCGAAGTTTGATGAGCTGACAAGAGATCTGGTTGAGAAGACGATGGAGCCTGTTCGCCGCGCGATGAGTGATGCCGGCATGACACCGAGCGATATTCAGAAGATTCTTCTGGTTGGCGGATCGACGAGAATTCCCGCGGTACAGGATGCCGTTAAGAAGTATTTTGGCAAAGATCCCTTCAAGGGAATCAATCCCGACGAGTGCGTCGCCGTTGGCGCCGCAATCCAGGCGGCCGTTCTGACGGGCGACGTCAAGGGACTTCTCCTTCTCGACGTCACTCCTCTTTCCCTTGGTATCGAGACCATGGGCGGCGTTTTCACCAAGATGATCGAGCGCAATACGACCATCCCGACAAAGAAGAGCCAGGTCTACTCCACGGCAGCCGACGGACAGACACAGGTGGATGTTCATGTTCTGCAGGGTGAGCGCGAGATGGCGCAGTACAACAAGTCCCTCGGAAACTTTATACTCGATGGCATCGCTCCGGCACCCCGCGGTGTCCCGCAGATTGAGGTTACCTTCGATATCGACGCGAACGGTATCGTTCACGTAACCGCGAAGGATATGGGTACGGGCCGCGAGCAGAAGATTACGATCACCGCGAGCACGAATCTGACGGAAGATCAGATCAACGCCGCCGTTAAGGAAGCTGAGCTTCACGCAGCGGAGGACAAGAAGCGCAAGGAAGAGATTGAGATCAAGAATCATGCCGAGTCTTCTGTCTATCAGACAGAGAAGACCTTGGGTGAGATTGGCGACAAGGTGGATGCCGCCGACAAAGCGCCGGTTGAGGAAGCTCTCGGTCGTCTGAAGGCTGCGATTGCCGCCAACGACTACGATGCGATGAAGACAGAGACCGAAGCGGTTCAGCAGGCCTTCTACAAGGTCAGCGAGAAGCTCTATTCTCAGGCAAATCCCGGCGACGCTCAGGGTCAGCCGAATCCCCAGGACTTCACCGGATACGGACAGGGCGGAGCTGATGCCACGGGAGATTCCCAGGGCTTCAAGAACGCCGGAGGCGATTTCTGATATACTGACACGACATAAGGATGATCAGGGTATGGCAGAGATATTCTTTGCCATACCCGTTCGTCCGTAAGGAATCTTAGAAGATACGGAGGAATACGTCCTTGGCAGAACAAAAGCGTGACTATTATGAGGTCCTTGGCGTCGCCAAAGGTGCGACCGAAGATGACCTGAAGAAGGCCTATCGTAAGCTTGCCAAGCAATATCACCCCGACCTGAATCCGAATGACAAGGTAGCCGAAGCCAAGTTCAAAGAGGCGAACGAAGCGTATGCCGTGCTTTCAGACGCGGATAAGAGACGACAGTATGACCAGTACGGTCATGCGGGTATGGATGGGCAGGGCTTCTCCGGCTTCTCCGGCCAGGACATCGATTTGGGCGACCTTTTCGGTTCGATTTTCGGCGGTGCATTCGGAGGCGGCGGCAGACGCAGAAGCGGACCCGAGCAGGGTGCGAATCTGAAGTACGGCCTGACTCTGGATTTCATGGAAGCGGCGTTTGGTGTCGAGAAGACAATTTCGATCAGCAAGGAAGATACCTGTGATACCTGCTCCGGCACCGGAGCAGCGGCCGGCTCGACGCCGGAAACTTGTCCGACATGTAAGGGCAACGGCCGCGTCCAGCAGCAGACACAGACGCTTTTCGGCATGACGATGGTAACGAGGGACTGTCCCGCTTGCGGCGGCAAAGGCACCATTATCCGGAATCCCTGTACATCCTGCGGCGGCAGAGGGCGCAAGATCAAGAAGAAGGATCTGCGTATTGTAATTCCGGCCGGCGTTAACACCGGCGAGATGTTACCTGTCAAGGGGGAAGGCGAGCCCGGAGTTCGCGGCGGGCCATACGGTGACCTTTATATCCAGTTCAAAGTCAAGCCTCATCCGGTTTTCGAACGCAGAGATTACAACACCTTCTGTGATGTACCGATTACCTACGCGCAGGCGACGCTTGGCGCAGATATTGAGATACCGACCATCGACGGCAAGGTAACGACTCGGATCAAGGAAGGCACACAACCGTTTGATACCTATACCATTCGCGGCAAGGGCATTCCGGTCAGAACACGTCCGAATACGAGGGGAGATCATACAGCCCGCTTCGTTCTTGAGGTGCCGATGCATCTGTCGGAATCCCAGAAGGAACAACTGCGGCAGTTTGAAGCAACCATGACCGAGAAGAATTATGTGAAGCGCGAGGGCTTTTTTAAGAAGGTCCGTGACATTTTCGGGGTATAAACATGCGATGGATTGAAGTGACAATAACGACGACAGAGGAAGCCTCGGATGCGATTTGCGAGATGCTCGCACAACTCGGTGCAGACGGTATCGCCGTCAGTGATCCGGATGAGATTCGCCGAATCATCGAGGATCCTCAATCGCTCTCGTATGCGGATGACGGGTTTGTCGATTCTCTCGGACAGGACGTTGTAATACGCGCCTATTTTGCAGAGTTTGCCGAAGGTATCCGACTCGGTGCCAAGAGCGACGAATACCAGAATCCCGACGGGATCGGCGAACTCTACGCGCGGATCGCGACGGGTACGGTCTCGGCCGAACGTGTTCTTGAGATCGTGACCGAACGTATTTCCGATATCGGCCAGTTCCTTCCGACGGGCAACGGCGTTGTCTCACATCGCTATGTCGAGGAAGAGGACTGGGCAAACAGCTGGAAGAAGTATTACAGTGTCCTGAAGATCTCACCGCGCGTCGTCATCTGTCCCTCATGGGAGACCTATCATCCGCAAGACGACGAAGTTGTAATCTCGCTCGATCCCGGTTCAGCCTTTGGCACGGGAACTCATGAGACGACTTCGATGTGTGCGGAGATTATCGACAGAATTGTCACGCAGGACGACACCGTACTCGATTTGGGCTGCGGTTCCGGAATCCTGGCGATCATTGCGGATAAGCTCGGCGCGGCATCGGTCGAGGCCCTGGATATCGATCGCCTTGCGGTCCAAGTTGCGGCCGAGAATATCGCCCGTAACCACGGCAGGATCGATTGTCACGCGGGTGAACTCAAGGACGCGAGAAGCAAAGCCTACTCCTTGATTGTCGCCAACATTATCGCGGATGTTCATATTATGCTCAGCAAGGATTATGCCCAGTATCTGGCGCCGGAGGGTCGTATCCTGATCAGCGGAATTATCGAAACAAAATCCGATACGGTGCGTGACGCGATGACCGATGCCGGTTTTCGAATGATCGGTTGCCATAAGAAGGGCGACTGGCGTGCGTACCTGTATGATCTGGCCGACGGCGGAGACATCGAGCTTGCGAAGCGTTCTGATCCGGATCAATCTTTCGATTCGGGAAGAATTTCCGGAACATAGACTTTTAATGCGGATGGGAATGCCAGAAGACTTGCAGCCTCGCGATCTACAAACAAATAATCGGGCCGGCATTCGGAGAACAAGATCTCCGGGCCGGTCTTTTTTCGCGTGAACTCGACGCGAAAAGCCTCCATCTCCCAGGTTAGATGCGAGAAAACATGTCTCGAAGGAGCGAGCTGCGAGACGGTCACATCACAACTCGACGGGGTCAATCCGACGGCCCGGACAGTCTCGTTGATCACATCCTCCTCCGAAAGGTGCCCATCCAACATCAAGAACTCATAGAGATTCGCCAGAAGTCCCGTGGAGGGGCGGCGATGAAGAAGGACTTTGTCGTCCTGAAAACAAACGACGACCGTCTTCGGAAACTCCGGATTCGGATTCTTCGGTGTTCGGAGCGGCAGTTCATTCTGAATCCCCAGAAGATTCGCCTGACAAACGGTCTGCAAAGGGCATTCCGCGCATAGGGGGCGCTTAGGTAAACAGATTCCCGCACCGACATCCATAATTGCCTCGTTGAAGTCTCCGGGGCGATACTCGGGAAGAGAAAGTCGAACTTTCTCCGCAATCAGGCGTTTGGAAGATTCATCCTTGGCGGAGATTCGCATAGCGTACAAACGCGAAAAAACCCGGATGACATTGCCGTCAACGGCGGCTTCCGCTTTGCCGAAAGCCAGAGAGGCAATCGCACCTGCGGTGTACGGACCGATTCCGGGAATCTTTCGTAAACGCTCCACATCGTCGGGGAGCTCGCCGTTCTCATGTTCGAGGACGAAGCGCGCACCGTTCTGCAGGTTGCGTGCGCGCGAGTAATAACCCAAACCCTCCCAAACCTTATATACGCGGTCGGTGGGTGCCTCCGCCAATGTCCGGAGATCGGGGAATTCTTCCAGGAATCGGTAATAATAGGGAATGACGGTCGCTACGCGCGTCTGTTGGAGCATGGTCTCGGAGATCCACGTACCGTACGGCGTGCGAACCTGCCGCCACGGCAGGTCGCGGCGATGTTCATCATAGTAGGTGAGGAGGATATTTCGAATGCTGTCACTCGTATATGTCATGGGTTTCTTAAAATCCTTTTTTTGCCAGTATAGCATACTTGACAATCGAAAATCGGTGATGCATACTTCACTCATATTCAAGTAAACCGTTTAGGCGGGAGTAGTATCTTCTTCATATGGGTAGAGAGAGTCGCGAAGGGTGGAAGCGCGATGCCGGAGATGAAGTGAATGGACCAGCCAGGGCGATACCGAAGATGAGCAGCAGACGCATTGTGTAGGTATCGACGGGGACTTCGCCCGTTATCAGGGGAGCGTGTTGGATTTGACACGATAGAGGTGGTCGCGATCCGTGAAGGATCCGGCAAACCGGGTGGTACCGCAGGCGCATTTTATGCTCTTGTCCCGATTCATTTTGGGGCAGGAGTATTTTTTTATCTCAAGAAGACAGATTTCCCACAAAGGGAATGTCGCTGCAATCGAATGCCGGCGACGAAGAAAGGAGCACATCATGACACGTAAGGTACCCAAGCGCATTTTTCTCACCGAGGACCAGATGCCGACCCAGTGGTATAACGTTCGGGCCGACATGAAGGAACAGCATGATCCCTACATCAATCCCGGCACGATGCAGCCGGCGACCTTCGAAGATCTGCTTCCGGTCTTTTGCACGGAGCTCGCACGCCAGGAGTGCGACAGCGAGACAAGATATGTCGACATTCCGGAGGAGATCCAGAACTTCTATAAGATCTTCCGTCCGTCGCCGCTGATTCGCGCCTATGAGCTCGAGAAGGCGTTAGATACTCCCGCGCATATCTACTATAAGTTCGAGGGTAACAACACCTCCGGCAGCCACAAGCTGAACTCCGCCGCCGCGCAGGTATACTACGCGAAGGAGCAGGGTCTCACGTCTCTGACGACCGAGACCGGTGCCGGTCAGTGGGGTACGGCGCTCTCGATGGCTTGCGCCTATTACGATCTTCCGCTTACTGTTTATATGGTCAAAGTCAGCTCGGAACAGAAGCCCTATCGCAAGGCCGTGATCGAGACCTTCGGAGCGAATCTAATTCCTTCACCCTCGATGACCACCAACATCGGGCGCAAGATTCTCGAGGAATTCCCCGGAACCGGCGGCAGCCTTGGCTGCGCGATATCCGAAGCGGTTGAGAAGGCTGTGACTACGCCCGGATGCCGCTACGTTCTCGGATCGGTTCTGAATCAAGTTCTCCTCCATCAGTCGATTATCGGCGAAGAGGCCAAACTCCAGATGGAGATCGCCGGAGAGTATCCGGACATCGTCATCGGCTGTGCCGGCGGCGGATCGAACCTCGGCGGAATCATGGCTGCATTTATGCGAGATAAACTGGCCGGAACCAAGAAGCCTTACTTCATCGCGGTCGAGCCGGCATCCTGTCCGTCGCTGACCCGCGGCAAGTTCGCTTATGACTTCTGTGACACCGGACACATCACGCCTCTGGCCAAGATGTATACCCTCGGCGCCGGATTTATTCCTTCTCCGAACCATGCCGGAGGTCTTCGCTATCACGGCATGTCCCCGATCCTTTCGAAGCTTTATCATGACGGATATCTTGACGAGGCACGCGCCGTCGAGCAGACGAAGGTTTTCGAAGCCGCCAAGCTCTTTGCAAAGCACGAGACGATCCTGCCGGCTCCGGAATCCGCTCACGCGATCCGTACAGCGATCGACGAAGCGCTCAAGTGCAAAGAAGAAGGAACGGCCAAGACTATCCTGTTCAATCTCACGGGTACGGGATACTTCGATATGCACGCGTACATGGACTATGAGTCGGGCAAGATGACCGATTATGTGCCGACTGACGCGGACCTCGAGCAGGGCTTCGCCACGCTTCCGAAGATCCCCGGCATCCAGGAATAATCGTTACATTCATACGTGAAAAGCCCCGGTCGCTCATGTGACCGGGGCTTTTTTATCAAAAATACGTCAAATGAAAAGGGGGTTGTCTCAAAACACCTGATCAGGAAGATTTGTCTTGTTTATCGCTGAGGTGCTTTACCCATTACATCGGAGCTCCGCGATTGCCAACATAAATGTCTGAATCTGCAGTTTTTGTACATTCACTTCAGTGGGCGTAGGGTGAACCTTGTATGAAGCTCCACCCTGGGGGGTTTTTTGTGCGGCAGCCATATTGGAGCGGTTGTTTATCAATGATGCACATACGAAAGTGGCCACATCCCGCGATTTCGTATGTGCGCCGAGCTCCCCAGAGCGGTTGTTTATCATTGATGCACATACGAAACAGACCTCTTAATGGGTTTTCGTATGTGCGCCGAGCTCCCGGCGGCGATTATTTGTCAATGATGCACATACGAAACAGACACTTGCACGGGTTTTCGTATGTGCGCTGTTCATTTCTGTCGATCGTTCGTGAACAATTAGTAGGAATACCTTGCCATCTTGCCGACAACACACAGGATATGTTTGTCATAACCATGAATTCACGATAACCCTTATCTCGCGGAATCACGCAAAAAAAGGACGGCGCCATCGACGCCGTCCTTCGCAGTAGTCTGTTAGATTAATCTTGCCCGAATTAGCCCTTCGCAGGAATGTAAGGAATGATCGAATTCGCGAGAGCGCTTGCCGGCATGGTCTGGATCCAAACGCGACCGGGGCCCGTGACCTTCGTGTTGAAGAAGCCTTCACCTCCGAAGACCATATTCTTGAGGCCGCCCTTGACGGTCTCGACCGTGAGGTTGACGGACTCGTCCATCATCGCGAGGTAGCCCGTGTCGATGAGCATCGACTGGCCGGCCTGAAGCGTGTACATCTCGACCCAACCGTCGATCTCGATAAATGCGAGACCCTGGCCGGAGAGCTTCTGCATAATGAAGCCTTCACCGCCGACAAGACCGGCGCCGAGCTTCTTCTGGAAATGAACGGAGAGCTGAACGCCCGGCTGGCTCGCAAGGAAAGCGGACTTCTGAACGATCATGTTAGCGCCGGGCTGGATCTGAATCGGCAGGATCTGTCCGGGGAAGCTGGATGCGAAGGCGATAAGGCCCTGACCGCCCTCGGCGGTATAACGGTTCTGGAAAAGAGCCTCGCCGGCGAACATGCGGCCGAGAGCCTTGCCGACACCGCCGTTGCTGGTCGTCTCCATCTTCATGTTCGGGGTCATCCAGCTCATCGAGCCGCGCTCTGTGATCATGGTCTCGCCCGCGTCAAGCGTGCAGATCGCAACGGGAAGGGGTGTGCCTTTAATCTCGTATTTCATGAATAATCCTCCGTAGAATTTGTTGCCAACAAGCCAAATTATGGCATTCTCTAACCGTATTTTATCGTTTATACTACAAAAGAACAAGGAAATCGATGTGAAAAAGCTAGAATATTTAAAGTTATCGAAAAATGATGAGAGAGTGAGCAATGACAAAGTTTTTTACGGAAGAGATTCTACCCAATGAGACAAGGACCTATCGGTTCTCAGGGGAAGACGCGCGATATCTTACGGATGTGCTTCGGATTCGTCCGGGTGAATTGATCACTCTTTGTGATGGTGCCCAGACCGATCTTCTTCTTTCTGTCGATGGAATCGAATCGCACTCGGTGATAACGTCCGTCGTCTCTTCTGTCCCGAATTCGACCGAGCCGCCGTATCGGGCGACATTGTATCAGGCGTTCGTTAAGGGCGACAAGATGGACCTCATTATCCAGAAAGCCGTAGAACTCGGGGTTGCGACAATCGTTCCGTTCTCCTGTGATCGTGCGGTTGTTCGTCTCGATGAACGTGATGCACAGAAGAAACTCATCCGTTGGCAGAAGATCGCCCTCGAAGCAGCAAGACAGAGTGGTCGAGGTATCGTGCCGCAGATCTCGGCTCCGCTTCGCTTGTGCGATGCGCTCACCGATGCGCGATCTGCTGACCTGGCTTTTCTGCCTTGGGAAGGGGAGAGAGAGTATTTGATGTCCACATTACTCGACGGATATCTGCAACGGGATTTTCGCCCGGACGAGCAAACCGGCAAGAACAGTTCCAGGCCCGACATCCGCTTCTTCATCGGTCCGGAGGGTGGATTCTCTCCCGTGGAGATCGATGACGCGAAAAGTAAGGGCATTGCCACGGTTTCACTCGGTCGCAGAATTCTTCGCACCGAGACGGCCGGACTGTTCGTTCTTTCCTCTCTGGTCTACCGCCTCGAGACTTTTTAAGGTATAATCAATAGATGTCTATTTTTCCGTTCGACCCATCCGGACGAACGGGTTTTACGGGAGTTTACTATGCGCTACAGTGTTCCGAAGGGGACGAAGGATATCCTTCCGTCCGATATTTACCGCTGGCAGAAGGCCGAATCTGTTTTCGCGGAGGTTTGTTCTCTTTATGGCTACGAAGAGGTTCGTACGCCTACGTTCGAGCAGACCGATCTCTTCCAGCGCAGCGTCGGTGATACGACCGATGTCGTACAGAAGGAGATGTACACGTTCGAGGATAAAGGCGGACGCAGCATCACATTGCGCCCCGAGGGCACAGCCGGCGTCGCGCGAAGCTTTATCGAGCACGGGATGTCATCGCTGCCGTCCCCGGTTCGGCTCTTCTATAACATCACGGCATTTCGCTATGAGAATGTCCAGAAGGGGCGTTTTCGCGAATTTCATCAGTTCGGTCTGGAGGCTTTCGGAGCGAAGGGACCTGCGATTGACGCCGAGATCATCAGTGTTCTGGTGCTTTTTTTCGAGCGGATGGGACTTCAGAAGACAAAGCTTCACATCAACAGCATCGGCTGTCCGACGTGTCGCACGGCGTACCACGATGTTCTCCGGCAGTATTACGAGCCACATCTGGCCGGCATGTGTCCGGATTGCAACGGGCGGTTTGCGAAGAATCCTCTTCGCATGCTTGACTGCAAGGTCGACCGTTGCCACGCGCTCGCGGAGGATGCTCCGAAGCTGCTGACCTATCTGTGCGACGATTGCCGCACGCATTTTGATGGGTTGCAGTCGGAACTTAATAGCCTGGGTATTGACTATACCGTCGATCCGGGAATCGTTCGCGGACTGGATTACTATACGCGGACAGTGTTCGAGTTCATCTCGGAAAACGTTGGGACACAGGGGACGATTTGCGGCGGCGGTCGCTATGACGGACTGATTGAGACGATGGATGGACCATCCGTGCCGGGAATCGGATTCGCGATGGGCGTGGAGAGGTTTCTGATGGAACTCGATGCGCAGGGAATTGCGATTGATCGTGTTCCCCCGGTACTCGTGTACCTGGCATCGATGGACGCAAACTCGACATCATTTGCCGGGAAGCTCGCATATTCGCTTCGCAAAGCCGGTGTCGGGACAGCCTTTGACTTGATGGAGCGCAGCTTCAAAGCCCAGCTCAAATACGCGGGCAAGAGTACGGCCCCTTTCATGATCGTCATCGGAGAAGAAGAAGTGAACACGGGGAAGGCCAAGTTGAAGACACTTGCGAACGGCGACCAGGTTCAGGTTGACTTGTTTGCGATGGATGAACTGGCCTCTACGATTAAGAATATTTGGAATGTCCAAGGAGGAGCAAGATAATGGCGGAGACAATTATGGGAATGAAGCGCACCGGTATGTGCGCTGAACTTACGGTGGAGAATATCGGTCAGGAAGTTACGCTGATGGGCTGGTGTCACAAGTCCAGAGACTTAGGCGGACTCACGTTTCTGACACTGCGCGACCGTTCGGGTGAAGTACAGCTGGTCGTAACACCGGAGAGCCCTGCTGATGTCATCGAGAAGGCTGCCCGCGTTCGCGGAGAGTATGTTCTCGCCGTCAAGGGTAAGGTCGAGCGCAGATCCGCCCCGAATCCGAACATGAAGACCGGGGAGATCGAGGTCTTTATCACGGAGCTTCGCATTCTTTCCGAAGCGCAGACGCCTCCTTTCTATATCGAGGAGAATGTCAACGCGAACGAGGCTTTGCGCCTCAAGTACCGCTATCTCGATCTTCGTCGGCCGGACATTCAGCGCAATCTGATGTTGCGCCATGAACTCGCCAAGTGTGCGCGCGACTACTTCGATGAGATGGGTTTCCTCGATATTGAGACACCGATTCTCGGCAAGAGCACACCGGAGGGTGCGAGAGATTATCTTGTCCCGAGCCGTGTGAAGAACGGATCGTTCTTCGCGTTGCCGCAGTCGCCGCAACTTTTCAAGCAGCTTCTGATGCTTTCCGGATATGACCGGTACATGCAGATCGCGAAGTGTTTTCGCGATGAGGACCTGCGTGCGGACCGTCAGCCGGAGTTCACACAGATCGACCTTGAGATGGCATTCGTAGATGCCGAAGACGTGATCACGGTCACGGAGGGTTTCCTCGCGCGCGCCTTTAAGGATGTCATGCATTATGAGATCTCTCTGCCGCTTCCCCGCCTGACCTGGCGTGAGGCGATGGAGCGCTTCGGCTCTGACAAGCCTGACCTGCGCTTCGGTCTTGAACTCATGGATATCTCCGAGATCGCCCGGGGGATTGCTTTCCCGGTTTTCGAGGAGGCATTCAGCAAGGGCGGAAGCGTTCGCGCGATCGTGGTTCCGGACGGAGCCGTCATGACGCGCAAGGAGATCGATGCGTTGACCGAAGTCGCGAAAACCTATCAGGCGAAGGGTATGGCATGGCTCGTTCCCGCCGAACCCGCACGCGGTTCCTTCCTCAAGTTCCTCGATGGCGATCAGATCGCGGCGATTGCCGAGAAGACCGGAGCGACGGCGTCGGATCTGATCTTGATCGTATCCGATATCAATAAGGTCGTATTCAGCGCTCTCGGCGCCGTTCGATGTGCCGTGGCGGAGAAGCTGAAGCTGATCGATGAGAAGGCGTATAATCTCCTCTGGGTTACGGAGTTTCCGCTCTTGGAACACGATGAGGAAGCGGGTCGCTATGTCGCGATGCATCATCCCTTTACGAGCCCGATGGACGAGGACTTCGAATATTTGGCGACGGATCCGGGAAAGATTCGCGCTAAGGCTTACGACGTTGTTCTGAACGGTGTCGAGCTTGGCGGCGGCAGCATTCGTATTCACGATCGTGAACTGCAGAAGAAGATGTTCTCGCTTCTGGGGTTCACCGAAGAGGCGGCTTACGAGCAATTCGGATTCCTTCTGGATGCGTTCTCGTATGGTGTACCTCCGCACGGCGGACTCGCGATCGGTCTCGACCGCCTGGTCATGCTCCTGTGCGGAAGCAAGAGCATTCGCGACGTTATCGCTTTCCCGAAGGTACAGAACTCGTCGGATCTCATGACCGAGGCTCCGGCTCCCGTGGCGGACAAGCAGCTTGTGGAATTGGGCATTGCCCTGGTCGCAGAGGATAAGTAAGATGCGCAACGATAACGATGCTCTTGATAACGATGAGGTCATAGAGAATCCGGCAGAGGCTCCGGCGGAGATGAACACTGTGGCTGACGATACAGCAGTCGAGTTTCCTTCATTTGTCGCGGAGAGCGATGACGGTGAGGAATCCTTCGAGGATTTTCTGCCGGTCGCTGCCGGCTTTGATCCTCTTTCAGAATCGGAGGATATCGCAACCGAACCTGTCGAAGAGCGTATCCTCAATTTGCCTGATGAACCGGAAATTGTCGTAGACGCGTCCGAAGAGGAGGTACAGGAACCGAGTGTCGTCATCCGTCGCGTGCGATCCGATCCGTCGGAGACCGCAAGTGAGGGTAAGAAGAAGGAGAAGGGTTTCTTGTATTCCCTGATCGATACGCTGAGGTTCATCAGCCTTGGTCTCGTCATCGGTATACTTCTTGTCATCTTTGTCATCCAACGCAATGACGTATACGGAGAGTCAATGGCACCGACCCTACATGACCATGATGCGGTATTCGTCGAGATGATCACAACGTATACGTCAGCCTATGAGCGCGGAGACATCGTGACGATTAATGCTACGGGGATGGAAGGATACGATAAGCAGGAGAAATTGATCAAGCGAATCGTGGGACTTCCCGGCGATACGGTGACGATTAAGGATGGCGCGGTGTATATTAACGGAGCAGTCTTAACAGAAGATTACCTTCCCGAAGGACTCCCGACCTATGTGAACGAGGAGAGCATCGCAAAGGGCTATGATGAAGTCGTTCTCGGAGCGAACCAGTATTACTGCCTGGGCGATAACCGTGGCGCGAGCCTTGACAGTCGCATTCTGGGACCCTTTACCGTGGATCAGATCAAGGCTCACGTTATCCTGAAGATTTTTCCTTTTTCCGATATCAAACTATTTCAATAGTAGACAGGATGAGTAAATAAACCGATGGATAGACTTAGTAAAATCAGAAACTTCTGTATCATTGCACATATCGATCACGGCAAGTCGACGCTGGCAGACCGTTTGATCGAGAACACAGGTGTACTTACGCGTCGCGAGATGCAGGATCAGGTCCTCGACAACATGGATATCGAGCGCGAGCGCGGAATCACGATCAAGGCGCAGGCGACGCGGATGTACTATACCGCATCGGATGGCGAGACCTATCTCTTCAATCTGATCGACACGCCCGGGCACGTCGACTTCAACTATGAAGTCTCGCGTAGCCTTGCGGCCTGCGACGGTGCGATACTCGTCGTCGATGCGGCCCAAGGGATCGAAGCCCAGACGCTTGCGAACGTGTACCTGGCTCTCGACGCCAACCTGGAGATTCTGCCCGTCATCAACAAGATCGACCTGCCGTCGGCGCAGCCGGAGCATGTCCAGAAGGAGATCGAGGACGTCATCGGACTCGACGCAAGCTACGCCCCGCATATCTCCGCCAAGAGCGGACTCAATATCAACGATGTTCTCGAGGCTGTGGTCAAGTATCTTCCTCCGCCAAAGGGCGACGAGACAGCGCCCCTTAAGGCCCTGATCTTCGACTCCAAATACGACACCTACAAGGGCGTCATCATTCATGTCCGCATCATGGAAGGCCGAGTCGCGATGGGTGATCGCATCCGCTTGATGCACACCGGCAAAGAGTTCACCGTCGTCGAGATCGGTATCTTCCATCCCGGCGAATTCGTCCCGACCAATGAGCTCCTTGCGGGCGAGGTCGGCTATATCTGTGCCTCGATTAAGACGGTCGCGGACACATCCCCCGGCGATACGGTAACCCTCGTCGATAACCCCACGCCCGAGCCGCTTCCCGGATACAAGAAGATCCAGCAAATGGTCTATTGCGGCGTCTATCCGACCGACGGCGCGAAGTACCCGGACCTTCGTGACGCGCTCGAAAAGCTTCGCCTCAACGACGCAGCCCTCTCCTTTGAACCGGAGACATCCATCGCTCTCGGATTCGGCTTCCGTTGCGGCTTCTTGGGCCTTCTGCACTACGAAGTCGTCCAGGAGCGCCTTGAGCGCGAGTTCAATCTCGACCTCATCACGACAGCTCCTTCCGTCGTGTACAGAGTCTTCACCATAACAGGCGAGGAACTCAGAATGGACAATCCGACCAATCTGCCCGATCCATCCCAGATCGACTGGATCGAAGAGCCGATGGTCAAGTGTACGATCATGACTCCCAAGGACTATGTCGGCAACATCATGGAACTTTGTCAAGAGCGCCGCGGAACTTACATTAACATGGAATTCATGGACGAGCTCCGCGTCGTGCTTCATTATCGTATGCCCCTGAATGAGATCATCTACGACTTCTTCGATGCGCTGAAGTCCAAGACACGCGGTTACGCCTCCCTCGATTACGAGATTGACGGATACGAGAAATCCGATCTCGTGAAGCTCGACATCATGCTGAACGGCGACGTCATCGATGCGCTCTCCTTCATCGTCCATCGCGAAAAGTCCTACTCCCGCGGCCGTCGCATGGCCGAGAAGCTTAAGGACAACATCCCGAGACAGAACTTTGAGATCCCGATCCAAGCCTGCATCGGCGGCAAAATCATCGCTCGCGAGACGATCAAAGCCTTCCGCAAGGACGTTATTGCCAAGTGTTACGGCGGCGATATCACACGAAAGAAGAAACTCCTCGAGAAGCAAAAAGAAGGCAAGAAGCGCATGCGTCAATTCGGCAGTGTCGAAGTCCCGCAGGAAGCCTTCATGAGCGTCCTTCGTCTCGACGAATAATCAACGAATAAACTCTCCCTGAGCCTCTATGCCCGCTTGCCTCACAACAAGGCAACGTGATACTATATAGGCTCGAAATGCGGATGTGGTGGAATTGGCAGACACGCTGGATTTAGGTTCCAGTTCGCGAGAGTGCAGGTTCAAGTCCTGTCATCCGCACCAGCGCTCGATCCCCCTTGCTGCGGCGTTCAGACAGTCCTCGGAGCCCTTTGGGCTCCTGCGGAACTCCGGCGCAGCAAGGGGGTTCTCGCTTTGTAGGCGGAGCTAAAGCTCCGCTGAGCGGGGCGGACTATAGTTATTTTCTTTCCGCCCGTTGGCGTAATCCAAAGCAGTTTCGTGTATATGACATTGATTTCCTTCCAACTATGTGAGTGCTTTTCAGGCGTAAAAGACTCGTTCTCAGGAGCAATCCGCAGGGCGTGCCCGAGGACCTGCGACGGAAACGAGTTTTTACTACACCCAGGATCAGCGAGGAGGCTGTCTATAATGTTTTAATGTATGGCAAAACGAATGAACTGTTAATGATTTTATGGAATAGGTAGATCTGAGCGTGAGATTCGCATGTTTTGTTTTGATGAACCCGCGTTTTTATGGTCGTATTTATCTCTGTGCGCCAAGAATATCTAGAAGTCGACTCTGTATCGAATGTGTAAAGATCTATCTATACAATGTCAAATAGTTCGTATTTGGATGGCAAATGATTTTTTACGCACGTATTAGGAATTTAACTTTAATCGAAATAGACGACTTCAATTTCCGTGACCAAGTATATGTTGAGGCAAGTTATTTGTAAACGACCTTGAGAAGTAAGCTGAATCCGATAATATAAATGGAAAGACAGCAACATGGATTGAATTGGTTCGGAAAATACTGGCCGGTATGATCCGACAATAGCTCGTAAAGACTAGTATTATGGGAGCCTTGAACACGAAAAGGGTTCAGATCAGAGAGCACTACGAAAAGCCTGGTATTTCTTTTATCTGTAGTTGATATACATAATAACATGTCAAAAATATACCGTAAAAGAATTACCGTAAAATATTGACGTTTAAATTGCGAAGTGCTATCTTATTTGTAGGAGATGATGTGATGAACATATATGATGAAGGAAAAATATCGAAACTACAAAAAAACCTATTTGTAATTCGCAAAGTCGCAGGTTGGACTGCTGAGAATCTGGGTGATCGTATTGGTGTTACAAGACAGACAATCAGTAACCTCGAAAAAAGTAGCACTACTTCTATGACGAAAACACAATATATCGCTATCCGTGCAGTGCTGGATTACGAGATCGAATCAAGCCGTAATGAGACTCTTAGCAAGTTAGTTCAAATTCTGATAGACGATGATGAATTGCCTGATGAACTAGCAACTAGAGTTAGCGAAGCAGTGGATGCTGTCTCTACAAATACAAATAAGAAGGATGGCAATGCAGCAATCTTAATAGGAGTGTCAGCGATACTTGGTGCGATAGGATATGCAACTGGTGGCGTAAGCGGTGCCGCTTCTATGGTTCTGAATGCGCCAAAATGGTTGGTAGAATTAATGGCTACTGACAGTGATAAGAACAGGGACAATAATAAAGGAGGGAAATAGAATGTCGGCAGAATGGCCATATGCTAAACTCGCAAAACTGGCTAGCAATTTTGGCGGCCCCGAAAAATTTATGGCTATTGTAAAAAACAGGTCCTTCCAGGAAGGAGTAAGGGCAGGAAAAGTTAAAATGATTCCTGTTATTTTCGGAGCCTTGGGACTTGGCATACTTGGAACCGTTGGATTTCAAAAATATAAAGAATACAAGTTCACAAAGAAAACAAAATGCAAAAAAGCTGCCGATGAGGCTGCCGAAGCTGAGAATATTTTGATTCAAGGAATGAAAGCTGCTGACCAAGATGAATCTGAATAGTAATCTTAAAGACAGTTACAATTGAGGACATTTTTTAATGCTTGATAGATACACACGGTCTATTAATCAGGATGAATTGCTTGGAGTGTGGAGGCGAGTTTAAACAGGCAGACCCTGCACGTGGAATATTTAGTTTGTGGAGCTGAATTTTATAAAGGAGAAAACGATGAAATAGTTTTGTGTGGTTTTCATAATTGCTTGTGCCGACGGACTTTGTCCAAGAATTGCCGAGATAAAATGTCCGTCATTTGCCGATAACATTGTCCATAGTATAGCATGAAGAAAGCGATCCGGAGATCGCCTTCCTTCATCAAATCTGCTCTTGTTCAATGACATACCGCGCAAGTGCGTCGTCCAGAATTTTCTTGTTTTGCTGCGAACCATACATCAAACAATGTGTGCAGGCCTTGTTAATCAGGCGAGCG
>JAEWUD010000033.1 GCA_023397475.1 Bacillota bacterium | reverse complement strand
TCTGTGTACGTGGTTCCGATCCGCTGATCCCGGAGGGAATAACGCCTACACCTACGCCAACGAGTACACCGACGCCAACACCTCCGGATGTCTCACCGACACCGATACCCCCGATCGACTACGAGACAGATACGGATGGAGATTTACTACCGGATTATTTTGAGGTTGAAATTGGTACAAATACTATTATCGTTGATACAGATGGGGATGCTCTTACAGACTATTGGGAAATTATTCTTGGATATAATCCGCTAGTTATAGATAGCAACGGAGATGGAATATGTGATTATGACGAAGATATAGACCGCGATGGTCTTTCCTTTCGGGAGGAAAATGATAATCAAACTAGTTTTGTGTGTGTCGATACGGATATGGACGGACTGACAGATTATGATGAGGTATGCACTTATTTCACAAATCCTCTACAAATTGATTCAGATTCGGATGACATCTCAGATTGCGACGAAATCGATCTGAACCTAGATCCGCTCAACCCTTCGACGAAGGGAGTTCCTGATAACGAGTTCACCAAGGAGTATGTCTTTCAAGAAAATTCTGAGGTTCTATCGAAAATAAATACTGATAGTAATCCATATCAGCTGTCTTTCACAATAGGAGCGGCAGGAAACGTTGCCTCGAATATCCAGGTAAAGGAGAGCCCATATGCCGGCACGATGTTAAATGATGCGATTCTCGGCATTGTTCCTGAGATAAGTTACGATGAGAATATGCTTGTGGATTCAGTGAAGATCTGCTTCCAAATCGATACGGAAGTTATCGCTAATCCAGAGAGTGTGTATGCATCGGTGAACCAAGAGTTCTCAGGTCTAACTCGATTCTGCATCTTCCGGTTTGATGAAGATCTCTCTATGCTTCTTCCTGTAGAGACACAATACGATGAATTATCCCAAACGGCTTATTACGAGACGAATGAATTAGGAAGCTACTGCCTTATGGATATGGAGATCTGGTTGCAAAGTATCGGAATCTCACCGCAAGACCTTAGTGTGGAAGTGGATCCAATTCTTTACTCAGATGGTTCAGAGCAGATGCTTACGGTGGACCTGCTCGATGAAACAACAAAATTGGACTCATCGGAAGAATATGCTGTAAACTTCGAAGCGAGTGTTGCACAGGATTCCAGTGACATAATATCTCTTCTTTCTTCTTCCGAAGTCGTAGCTGACGGATATTTTAAGGGTCATCGATACGCCGTTCTGGACAAAGGGTTAACGTGGGAAGATGCAAAAGCTTATTGTGAATATATGGCAGGTCATCTGGTGACCATAACTAGTCAAGAGGAGCAAGCATTTATTGAGTCAATTTTGGTGAAAGGGAAAAGAAACTCCTATTGGATCGGAGCGGAAATAAGTGCAAGCGGAACCTATCCGAAATGGATTACCGGAGAGTTAATCAGTTATAAGAACTATTACCGCAATCAGCCAGATGACGCATATGGTTGGGAAGACGCGCTGATGATTTACAGGTTCAATAATGGAACAGGACCTTGTTTCGGATTCTGGAATGATTTGAAGAGAGACGGAACCTGCGGAACTCAGCCGTTCTTCGGAACAAGTAACTTCGGATTGATTTGCGAATGGGAAACCGCAGTTAAGTTGGTTTACGCCACGTCTTTGAAGGCGTGTACGATACCCAATATTCTTAGCAAAGTCGCAGATGATGACGCAGATGGCGACGGTATACCGAACTGGCAGGAAATTGATCCGGACTCGACACTTGGGTACTGGAACATCGATGGAACATATATACCGAAGTCATTCGCGAACATTCTCGCGGAACATGGCGCTGCTCAGGTTTTTGCAAGATATAATGTGAATCCATTAATCATATCAGTTATTCCTCTTGATTCAAATCCGCAAGACACAGATACAGATAGAGATGGAGCTGCTGATGACATTGATGCAACACCTACGATAACAAACGGACCGATTAACTACGTTATATATGGAACGGACGATGTAATTGTGAACTCTTCAAAAGGATACGAGAAATACTTTTCAGACAAAAATGCAGAATTCGAATATATTCAGGTGTCTACATATAGCGATTTTGTAAATGTTTGGGAGAATTTACAACATGAGTATATAGATGGTTCGTTCACGGATAAAATTGCCTATTCCAAAGTAGATGATTTTTGTATTTTTGGGCATGGAAATTCTGATAGCATATTTTTTGGCAGCGATGGTATCGCGATCGGAGATATAAGAGGATATGATGGTGCACTTCTTGACAAGCTTACATGTTCAATAGATTCGGTTGATATAATAGCATGCGATTGTGCAACATTTAACCAAGATGGCAAATGCATTGCTTCAGAGTTCGCATCTTCTTCTCAAATTGGAGAAGTATATGCCTGGAACGGTTCGGTACATTACTTTATGTTTGTATATTCATCATTGTTCCAAGAAGGTGTTGTTGGATATTGTCGTTTTTTCAAGGACACAGGTAATAATATTATCAAGGAAGAAATCGGAAACATTATAGTTCCGATTTATAGATCATGAAGAAGCTGCTTTGAGGATCGATATTATGCAGAAACGAATCGCATTGTTTATACTTTCCATCGGGATAACCTTTTCCTTTGTTTTCTCTATTTTTGTCCCATACGCTTCGAGAGAAGTAGAGAAACGAAGCACGTTTCTCTATGAAGTGAGCTTTGATGCGGCGATCATAACGGAGGATGTACCCGGTGTAATCGTGAATTCCGACGGTTCGCAGGGGGACGAGATTATTGTTCCTGCGTACACGCCGGTGCATGTTGCCTCTATCAAAATCAATGAAGATGTCCGTGTTGACACACCTGTTTATGTGGAAGGGATTGAAGGAACACAGGAGGTATTGATCGGATATTTTTCCCTTGAGAATCTCGACAAGTCCGATTTCGCTCGCGAGCTGCTGGACAACGCTATTCGTGAAAACACGCACGACATCGAACGTTGGCGTAGCACTGCCACGATCGTCGCTGTTCTCATCGCCGTGGCTTTGTCCTCGCTGTTAGCGTTGATCTTTAATGCCCTTCAGAAAAAGATCAAGACCGATAAAGGAAGCAAGACCTTATTCCTGATAGTTTCATCAATCTTTGTCATATCTTTATTCTTCTTTGCCCTTACCGTCTATCTGAACTCGATACGATTGTAACGGCTTCGCTGTTTTTCGCGAAAAGAATCCGAGTAAATTCGGAAGACTTTGAACATGCAATCTTTTCTCGTGCCCAAGAAGAATCTCTCGACATAGATTACCCCGTTGACGTGAGCCGGGGTTTGATGGTATGATCTTACCCGTTGATTCCGCATGGATTCGATAGTTACGGCGCCATAGCCAAGCGGTAAGGCAGAGGTCTGCAAAACCTTTATCCCCAGTTCAATTCTGGGTGGCGCCTCCATCCGAGGGACCCGAAGTCCGTAAGACTTCGGGTTTCTTTTTTTCTATCAGAAACTGCGCTCATGTAGAGGCGCATCGCAAAGCCACGGAGGTTACAATTATGGATGAACTACGCAGGAAGCAAGCCCAGATGCTCTTTGCCGAGTACAATCACGAGCTCGCCCGCATCTATGAAGAGATCATCGCAGGATTCACGAATGAATCGGATTTCGGATCTATGGATTTCCAGAGCATGTTGCAGAACGAGGTGTTCAACAGCATGCAGTCGTGGTTCTCGAAAAGCATCGATGGCCTTGAAGAAGGTACCCCCGAGGGATTTTTCGATTCGCTTCTCTCTCTCGACGACACGATGGAAGTATTCCTCCTGGCGGCGACCATGGTGGACGGCGACCTGCCGGATCCGCTGATGATGCGCCTCGGGGCTTTTGGCGAGCCGGCGACGGCGAAGCTTCTGGAGCTCGCGCTTGCCGGTTTGTGGGAGAAGGAAGTGGGGCAGGAAGACAATGATTTCCGCGACTCGATTCTTCCGAATATGGCGGCCTTGCGCGTCTTGGGCCTCTGGAATATCGAGGCGGCGATTGATCCGGCACTCGACCGTTTTGCCGCGATCCCGACTCCGGATGAATTTATCGCGGAAGCGATGCGAGATTTCCTGACCGCGTTCGGAACTCCGGTTGTGCCGCGCCTGATCTCGCGTCTCGACGCCGCTTGCGAGTCGGGTGTTGTCGGACCTGACGAATATCTGCTGATCGCGCTGACGCAAATCGGCAGCGACAACCAGACGGAAGAGATCTACCAGTGCATGCGCCGTGTTTTTCGCGCGATGGAACACAAGGTTATCGCGTCAGTTTGCCTCGGCGATTACGGTGACGGGCGTGCGGTGCCGCTCCTCAAGGGCTATCTCGACCGACATATCCACGAGGTCGATCGCCAGTTCTTCTATGAGACGCTGTCCGCCATTAAGAAGCTCGGCGGTGATATCCGGGATATTCAGGATCCTTTCCGTGACTTTAACCAGAAGAAGTAATGGATGACGGCACATATTCGCCGGGTGATTTGTGATGAGCGAAAAGTTGGATGATCGGGTTTCTGCCTCGCATGAGGTGACGCGCACGGTTTTCGCGAAGAAGAAAATCCTGCCGCAGGCCGCTCAGATTTGCCCATGGGTCGAGGTCTCGTACCGGACGGCGGATTCCCGCGCGACGGAGGAGACCCGGGCACTCTTTGCCCGACTTCAAGCGGCAGCATCGGCGGACGCGATACTTTTCGGGCATCAGAATGCCGGTCATATAGGCGTGTCAATCGAGCGACGAGACGGCACGGATTCGGATATCTTGCGCATCTGCGGGCGGCATCCTTCGGTCGTCGGGATCGACGCGCTGTCGCTTCTGGGATTTGAGGGGGATTTTGACCAAACCGTCGAAGTGACGAAGGCGTTGCATCGGCAGGGTGTGATTCTGACGTTCTCGATGCACGCTCCGAATTTCGCGGTTTGCGATGCGGATCTGGGCGGATATTCGCCGAATGTCACGGAGCCGCAGATTGCGGAGGATTGCCTTCCGGGTGGCTTGTACCATGAGCGGTTTCGCGCCTACCTCGACCGGATCGCGGACTATGCGCTCTTGGCGGTCGATGACGACGGTCATCCGATTCCGATGATCTTCCGGCCTTTTCACGAGGATAACGGAAGCTGGTTCTGGTGGGGCGCGGCGTACACGACACCTGCTTTGTATCGGGAATTATTTCGTTATACGCTACACTATCTGCGTGAGGAGAAGGGGATTCATCAGTTCCTCTATGCGTACTCGCCGAACGGGCCGGTTGCCGATGAAGCGGATTATTTGTCCCGTTATCCGGGCGATGACGCGATCGATATCGTGGGGTTCGACATGTATCACGACCGCCCGACGGCAGGCGACGCATGGATCGAGACGCTGGTCGCCACGTGCCGTATTGTCGCGGCGATCGCTCGCGACCGCAAGAAGGTGGCTGCGGTGACAGAGGCGGGCCTTCGCATGCTCGACACCGCTGCGGACGGTAAGTACTATGAGGGACTCGCCCCCATCGGCAATCCTCGACCGGACTGGTTCAACGAGTGCGCGGATGCAATTCTTCGTGACCCTCTTGCGCGCCGGGTAGCGTACTTCCTCGTATGGGCGAATTTCTCGAGAAAACAATTCTGGGTACCTTATCTTACGGACGAGAACCACGGGCATGAGATGATCGATCCTTTTACCCGCTTCTTGAACCGGCCGGACGTTCTTCTGGCGGGAGAGATTCTTACGAGGTAGGGATGGATGCCGAGCCGTACCCTTTGCATTGGGAAAAAGTAACTACAACCGTCGCGGCGAATCTCTTCATTATTGGTGAGAGGACGATTGACAAAATCAAACGCCAGAATCGCGAAAAAACCTTATTGACATAATCACACAGGGTAGATATAATACATCGTGCGTGCGGGATTAACTCAGTGGTAGAGTGTCACCTTGCCAAGGTGAAAGTCGCGAGTTCGAATCTCGTATCCCGCTCCACGAAGCCCTCGGAACCTTATGGTTCCGAGGGCTTTTTTTGGTGTGCCACGCATGTCGATACCCTAGACTGTAATGTGGGAGCTCGGGGTTTGTCAAAGGGGCTGTTGCAAAAGTGAAGGAGAGCCGGTGGAGCCGGCGCGGATTATAGGTCGCGACGCGACGCGGCGCTCCGCAGTAATAGGCAACTCTCGTCTCCGACAACACGAAGTAGAATAAAAACCCGCCTACCATCCGATTTTGGGGGTTATTATTGATAGGCAATTCCGGTCAAACTTCCCAAAGCAGTATGATTGATAATAAATCAAATTATTTCTCATTGAGGAAGTATAAAAATCAGCCTACCATCCGATTTTAGTGGTTATCATTGATAAGAACTCACATTTTTTCTCATTGAGGAAGTATAAAAATCCGCCTACCCTCTGATTTTAGTGGTTATCATTGACAAGAAATCCCGTTTTCTCTCATTGAGGAAGTATAAAAATCAGCCTAACCTCCGATTTTTGTGGTTATCATTGACAAGAAATCACATTTTCTCTCATTGAGGAAGTATAAAAATCCGCCTACCCTCCGATTTTGGTGGTTATTATTGACAAACAAACTCATTCTTGTTCATTGAGTAAGTATAAATTTGCGAGGACAATCAAATTTTGCTGGTTATCATTGATAAATAATAAAGAATAGACTCCATCAATCCTGATTATGGGCGAGATCGAGGGATGTGGGTCTTTTCGCCCATACACCCAGCAGGTGGCGCTCATTTCAGCTTCTTGCAAGAAAAAAGGACTGATGCATCCTGAACCTTTACGTTCATTTTGCAACAGCTCCTTCGTATTCAAACGTATCCAGCAGAAACATGTATGCGCCGGCACATGTACCGACGCCCGATGACGATAGCCCACAACTTCGCAATCTTTTCGCGTAGAATATCAAGAAAAGTCACATTGACATATTTTGATGTGACGGGTACACTTAGAACAGATAAAAGATTTTCGATGTGAGGTGTGATCGATGAAAGAAGAGTATATTGCGCACGCGAGAATTTTCCGGGCGTTCTGTGACGAGAATCGGCTGCGGGTATTGGAGCTCTTGCGCGACGGGGAGCGTTGCGCCTGCGACCTCAAGGACCATATGGAGATCGGCCAGCCGGCATTATCCTATCATATGAAGCTTCTGGTCGAGTCCGGCATCGTCGAGAGCCGGCAGGAAGGGAAGTGGACCTACTATCGGATCAGTGCACAAGGCGCTCGGGCAGCCGAAAATATTCTGGTGCAACTGACGACGCCGGTTACTATGGCAACTGCGTCGAATAAATAACAACCCAAGGGGCATCCTGATCTGGGAGCTCGATTCATGATATGTAGCGTAATCGATTGTACGGAAGGGTAGGAAACAGATGGAAGTTCTGAAGATGATCTGGGATTTTTTCCAGCAGGAAATATTGGGGATGCAATGGCTCTATCGACTGATCGGCTCCGGGCTCGAGGCCCTGGGCTTGCGCGTAGAGGATCCGCTTCCGGGAAGCATACAGTTCTTCCTCTATGACGTTATTAAGATCACGGTGCTCTTGTGTCTTCTGATCTTTGTGATCAGCTATATTCAGAGCTTTTTCCCGCCGGAGAGAAGCCGCAAGATCCTCTCGCGTTTTCACGGTCTCGGAGCAAATTCTGTCGCCGCGCTGCTCGGCACCGTAACGCCGTTCTGCTCGTGCTCGTCGATCCCGCTCTTCATTGGATTCTCTTCTGCAGGTCTTCCGGTCGGAGTCACGTTCTCCTTTCTGATCTCTTCGCCGATGGTGGATATGGCGTCACTTCTTCTGCTGACAAGCATTTTCGGTTTTCGCGTAGCCGCAATTTATGTCGCGATGGGCCTGATCATCGCCGTTGTCGGCGGCACATTGATCGAGAAACTCGGGATGGAGAAATACGTCGAGCCCTTTATTCGCAAAGCCTCCGGTGCGAATCTTGACGCACCGACGATGACCCGACGCGAGCGTCTTCGTTATGCCGCGGAGCAGGTTTTCGCGACATGGAAGAAGGTTTTCCCCTACGTGCTTGTCGGCGTCGCGATCGGTGCTGTGATTCATAACTATATCCCTGAGAATTGGGTGGCCTTTGTACTCGGCAATAATAATCCGTTTGGCGTCATTATGGCGACCCTGATCGGCGTTCCGATGTATGCGGATATCTTCGGAACCGTTCCGATCGCGGAAGCGCTTCTAAATAAGGGTGCCCTTCTTGGAACCGTTCTCGCGTTCATGATGGCGGTGACGACCCTTTCACTTCCGTCGTTGATCATGCTTAGAAAGGCCGTCAAGCCGAAACTGTTAGGAACCTTCATCGCAATATGTACCGTTGGAATTATCCTTGTGGGATATCTATTCAACCTGATACAGCCGTATATCGTCTAGGAGGACATCGTATGGAAATGAATCGTAATCGCAAAATCAGTCTGGCGGTTCTCGCCGCAATCATCGTGGTTGTAGCGGGTATCTATGTCGTCAAGAATCTTCCGCAACAGGCGGCGACAATCACCACGCCGACCAATGTCAGCAATGCCGCAAACGACGCTTCGACAGACGACGAGGCATTGATCCTGAAGGCGGAGTCCATTGACCTTGCCGCGCTTGGCGCCTATAACGTGCCGATCCTGATCGACTTCGGATCGACGACATGCCAGCCCTGTATTCTGATGGCGCCGGAGCTTCAAGCCATCCACGACGAGACGTTAGGCAAAGCGATTGTCAAATACGTCGATGTCGAAGTAAGTCCAGACACAGCATCCGACTTCCCGGTCATGGTAACGCCGACGCAGGTCTTCATCAACGCGGACGGGACGCCCTATGTGCCGAGTGAAGCGATGTCCGAGAAGTTCGAGTTCATCATGTACAGTCACAAGGACACCGACGAGCACTTGTTCACGATCCACCAGGGTGGATTGAGCGCCGACCAGATGCGCGAGATCCTGCAGGACATGGGGGCAGCGGTATGACCGAATTCCTCGAGAGTCTCTCTCGTACGATAGCTAATAGCGGCCCGATGGGACCGTTACTCGCCATTCTGGCGGGATTTCTGACCTCATTCTCCCCCTGTTGCCTGTCGACGATCCCACTGGTCATCGGTTACGTCGGAAGCGCGGAGAAGGATAACCCCAAGCGTGCCTTCCGACTGTCACTTATGTACGTCGCCGGTTCCGCTCTGACGTTCAGTATTCTTGGTGTCGTGGCGGCATCCCTCGGCCGTTTGATCGGCGCGGCTTCGTCGTGGTGGTACATCCTTCTCGGCGTTCTGATGGTCGTCATGGCGCTTCAGACATGGGGGCTTTTCGAGATAATTCCGTCGAGCTACCTCACCGCGAAAAATGCGCGAAAAGGTTATCTCGGCGCGTTCATTACGGGCATCCTCGGCGGAGTCTTCTCGTCTCCATGCTCCACTCCGGTTCTTATCGCTCTCCTCGCCGTTGTCGCGGGAGAAGGCAATCCGCTCTGGGGCGGCGTACTGCTGTTATTCTATTCGTTAGGCTATGGAATTCTTGCGGTCGTCGCGGGGACCTCCATTGGTTTCGTGAAAAAAATCACATCAAGTCCGCAGTACGGACGGGTGAGCAACGTGCTCAAGATCGTTTCCGGACTATTGATCTTGGGGCTGGGCTTCTATATGTTTTACCTAGGATTCTGATTCAAAATATGGAGGATACGATGATGGGACTTTTTCGCAAGAGAGAAGAAAAGAAGACAGAGAATACGGTTGTTCCGACGGAAACGAACACGGGGTCAGACGCGGGTACGGCTCGAGTGAAAGTGCTCGGCAGCGGTTGCGCAAAGTGCAACCAACTCGAAGCCGCGACGAAGGCCGCGCTTCTTGTTCTCGGGATGGCTCCGGTCGTCGAGCATGTCACGGACTTCTCGGTGATCGCTTCCTACGGAGTTATGTCGACGCCGGCGCTGGTACTCGATGACAAGGTACTGGCCTACGGGAAAGTGTTGAAGAGTGAAGAGATCGTCAAACTGATCCGAGCGGCGCAGAAGACGTAATCATTACTGGCAAACACGAGAAAGGACCGCTTCCTTGAAGGAGACGGTCCTTTTTGTTCGTTAAGGATTAGACTCTTAGGAAAGCATAGCGGAGAATTTGAGATCACGAGCATTTTCTGTGATGATGGTCAAACGAATCCGCGTTCCTTCGGGAAAGTCGAGAGGAATGATTATATGGCCTGTGTCTGGATCGGATTTGTCGTCTGCTAAAGGATAGGTCATGATAACGAGCGGCACCTCATCTTCTGATGACAACAGAACCGTAATCGTACCGGAAGATGCAGTGCCATCCAATATGAGCTCATCCTCTAGCTTATCCGTAATGGAGAACTCCCTCGTCTGCGTCTGCGTCGAATACATTGCCGTATAGGTCCATTCGTTTCCCACCCCGTTGGAGAAAGAGCCGATACTTACATTGTTGAGGCCCTCCGGAGGATTGGCGACGGCGGAGATGAAGAAACCGAAGATGGAGGCAAATCCGACGGCCAGGGCGATGCCGAAGGCAATGAGCCATTTTCTTGCGTTGCGGAAGACAGGGATCTTCGCCGCGTCGATCGGGGTACCGCATTCGGAACAGTGCTTGCCGCGTATCGGTGTCTTCTCTCCGCAATTCGGACAGGAGAAGCGGCTGTCTCTGCGGCCGATCAGAACATAGAGTAGAATTCCAAGAAGATCTTTCGAGAACAGCACGACGATAAAGGTCCATAGACCTGCGGGGAGTCCCCGTTCTTTCGCGTCCCGGTATGTCCAGATCGCGATAAAAACAGCGGCGGAGATAAAGGAAATACCCATCAGTAGAAAGAAAATAAGTGAGATCACCGAAAACATATTCATTTGCTATACACTCCTTCCAAAAATACGAAGAGCCTCCTGCGAAGAAAAATCAAGGCAAGAACCGCGACCATTGAGAGGGTTACGTGAAAAACCGCCAAAACGCGTACGGGCAGGTAGGGCAGGAGGAGGAATACGGCGGATTCCGAGAACAGGGTCATCACGGCGTTGATCACGATCGTCATCGCAAACAGCCGGTGAGTATTCTTGGGTTCTTGCGTGCGCACCGCACGACGAATCGCGCGGTCTACTTCGACCGGCACTTCTTGCTCCTCGGACAAGGCGGATCGCAGTACAAGATCCAGGTCGCTGTCATGGATTGATTTCATATCCTGTCGCCTCCAAATCCTTGCGCAGAATCGACCGCGCCTTGTTGAGCCTGCTCTTCACCGTCCCCTGCGGAACGCGAAGGATGCCGGCAATCTCTGCCAACGAAAAACCGCTCCCGTAGAAGAGAAGCACGGTCATGCGGAGCGGTTCCTTCAGGCGTTGAACGGCTTTCCGCATCACCGATGAAAGCTCTCCGGAAAGTACTTCGGCCTCTACATCCGTATCGCCGGCCAAGAGTTCGGCATTCTCGTCCGTGATATCTTCTCTCGGTGCAATGCGGTCACGCCTCGCCAGTTTTCGCATCCGGCTCTTATAGAGGGAAGCGGCAATCGTGAAGAGGAACGCTTTCGGATTTCCCGCTGGATCGATACGGTCACAGAGCTCGAGCGCCCGAAGGAACGTCTGTTGGTACAGATCATTCGCATCGTCGGTATACCCTGTGAGCCGGCCGCAGAAAGAGTACAGACTCTTCCCGTGATCGTCGATCAGATTCTCGAAATCCTTCCGGTCCACGCTTGTTTTCACCCCCCTACACCTACATATCGCCGCCAACGCGGATAAGGTTCACAAGATTTGGACTTTTTCGCGAAAAAAACTACACGCCGGTCCTGTCAAACGGCGGGATGAAGCTCTCCTCATCCGTGCCCATATCTTGAGTAAAGGCATTCGTCTGACCGTTCTCGACGAGAAAATCGATCATCGCTTCATAGTGCCGGTACGAGAGCGGTCGGGCGGGTGCGTTCTTCCGCGGAGGGTTCGGAGGGGTGTATTGATTCATAAGGCTGATAAAGACGGAATTTCCGTAGGTTGCCAGGATATACGAGAGTATTCGACGCGTATCGAACAATTCGCCCGGGATCATCAGGTGTCGAACGATCACTCCGCGATTCATGATTCCGTCCGCGTCAAGGACCGGCGGGCCGACCTGACGGAACATTTCTTCAATCACTTCGGTTGCCCGCTCGAAATACTCAGGCGCCCGGGCGTATTTTCGCGCAACACGGGAATCGCAGAATTTCAGATCCGGCAAGTAGATGTCGATGAGCCCGTCCATCTGCTTCCAGACTTCAACGTTCTCGTAACCGCCGAAATTCGCGACGAAAGGAAGAGAGAATCCCTGTGATTTGGAAAAGTGGATTGCCTCGGCGATCAACGGCAAATAGGGGGTGGGGGTGACAAGGTTAATATTGTGCGCACCCTGGTCCCGAAGCTCGAAAAATATCTCGCAAAGCCTCTGTACATCGATCTCCTTGCCATAGAGGCCCAGGCTGATCGGGGCGTTCTGACAGAATGTGCATCGTAAGCCGCAGCCGGAAAAAAACACTGTGCCTGACCCGCGTGTTCCGGAGATGCAAGGCTCCTCCCAATGATGCAGAGCCGCTCGAGCGACCGTAAGGGTTCCCGATGCTCCGCAAATCCCGGTCTCGCCGGCAAGACGATTGGCCTTGCAGTCACGCGGACACAGGTTGCATGATGCTAGATTCCACGAATGTTGTTCCATACCTTTCCCTTCGATACGGCTCCCTTTTCGCAAGAAAGATGCGCTTTATTAGGGCTTTCTGTCGATTATAGCACGTCGGATGCCCGGGCAAATTCGTTTTGCACATCGCATTCGTACGGATTCTGTACTAAAATAGGGATAACACAAAGAGTACGAATCGGAGGAAGCTTCATGACAGCAGCCAGTGTCACACTTTCGAGTATTGTCAAAGCATTTGATCTCGAGATTATTTATGAACCCGCGAGCCTTGACAGTGTTCTCATCACCGTAGCCGATGTCACGAGACCGGGACTCCAACTCGCAGGTTACTATGATCATTTCGGGCCGAATCGCATGCAGCTGATCGGCAATATGGAGCATGCCTATCTGGATAAACTCTCTCCGGAGATTCGTCGCAAACGGCTGAATCTTTTGTTCTCCAAGAACATTCCCTGTCTGATTCTTACACGCAATCACGAGCCTCACCCGGAATTGATTCCCTGCGCCAAGCGCAAGAAGATCCCGATTCTCCGGACCAAGCTCGCGACATCCGAATTCATGAGCTCACTCGTTAAGCATCTGAACATCGAACTGGCTCCGCGCTTGTCGATGCACGGCGTTCTTGTCGAGGTTAACGGCGAAGGAATTCTGATCCTCGGTGAGAGCGGCGTCGGTAAGTCGGAGACTGCACTCGAGATCGTGAAGCGCGGACATCGACTGATCGCGGACGATCAGGTCGAGGTCAGAAGAGTCTCTGAGACGACCCTTCTCGGACGAGCTCCGGATATTATCAGGCATCTCATCGAGATTCGCGGCATCGGCATTCTTGACGTTAAGGAGCTGTTCGGCGTATCCTCCGTCAAATTGCAGGAGAATATCGACTTTGTCATCAACCTTGAGTTGTGGGACGAGAAGAAGGTATACGATCGACTTGGAATCAATGACGAGACGACAGAGATCCTGGGAATTCCGGTTCCCTCGATTACGATTCCCGTCGGACCCGGCCGCAACCTCGCGATCATTGTCGAGGCCGCGGCGATCAATTACCGCGTGAAGAAGATGGGTCACAACGCGGCCAAGAGCCTGATCGACCGGGTTTTCCCCGGCGGCAACTCTTTATTCTGAGCCGCGGACGAGGGAAGATATGACCGACAATTTGGATCGAATACAGAAAGAGGAACTCTTTCTTCATACCTTGCGGGATGCCGGTTTTGAGGATCTGGCAGAACGTGTACGACGGGACGAACCTCTGGCGCCGAAGACGACGATGCGTGTCGGAGGACCCGCGGATCTTTTCGTCGAGCCGCTCGGCTTATATGAAGTGAGCGCTCTTGTCCGAGCTGCTAACCGGGCCGGAATTCCGTACTTTGTTATGGGGAACGGATCGAATATTGTTTTCTCCGATCTCGGAGTCGAAGGACTGGTTATCTCCTTTGGCCGCGGTTTTTCTAAGAGTTGGCGTGAGACGGATCCGGAGCATGCGAATGCGACACTGGTGAGTGTTTTCGCGGGGGCGATGCTGGCGAAGACCGCGTATGAGTTATCCCGCGAGGGGTTCGACGGACTGTGGTTCGCGGCGGGTATTCCGGGCAGCGTCGGCGGCGCCGTTTTTATGAATGCGGGTGCCTATGGCGGACAGATGAGCGATGTGGTCTGCAGGACGACATACCTCACACCGGAGGGCGACTGTAAGACCGTGAGCGGTAATGAACATGATTTCGATTATCGGGACAGTGTATTCACTCGTAATGGCGGGGTGATATTATCGACTACGATGCGGCTTCTCCCGGGCGACCGGGCGGAGATACTAGATAAGATTGCGACGCTCAATGCCAAGAGGGCGGCGTCGCAACCCTTACAACAGCCAAGCGCCGGCAGCGTTTTCAAACGACCGCCGGGTCATTTTGCGGGGACACTCATAGAGCAGACGGGGTGTAAGGGGCTCTCTGTCGGCGGTGCGTGCGTCTCCCGGAAACATGCGGGATTCATCGTGAACACGGGAGGCGCGACTGCTTGTGACATCGTGACTCTTGTCGAAAAGGTGAGCGCGTGTGTGCTGGATCATTCAGGAGTGACACTGGAACCGGAGATCCGGTTCGTCGGGCGGGGATTTGGCCCAAAGGGGGACTAAAAAGATGGATGTTATTATACTTACGGGCATGTCGGGAGCCGGCAAAAGTCAGGCTGCCAATTTTCTGGAGGACATGGGATATTTCTGCGTGGACAATCTTCCGCCCATGTTGTTGCCGGAGATGACGCGTACCTTTCTCAAGGGACAAGGCGGCGAAGGTTTCGGCATCACAAAGCTGGCCTTCGTGGTCGACATCCGCAGCAACGAACTCCTGCGCGGCGTCGGTCCGGCGCTCAAAGAACTCGATGAACTCGGATGCCCCTATCGTATTATTTTTCTGGAAGCCTCGGATGAGACGCTGGTCAGCCGGTATCGTCAGACCCGGCGTAGGCATCCCTTGTCGGACGGCATAGGACTCTCGGATTCCATTGAAAAAGAACGCACCATGTTGCAAGGGATACGCGCGCGCGCCACGCATACGATTGATACGTCCATGATGGCGACCTCCGCGTTGCGCGACGAGATCTATCGAATTATCGCCGACGATGAGCACGACCCGCGGATGAAGGTCCTCTTCCAGTCTTTCGGCTTCAAGTACGGGAGCCCTGCCGACTGCGATAATATCTGTGACGTACGTTTCCTGCCGAATCCGTTCTACGAGCCGGAACTGAAGCTTCTGTCCGGCCGTGATGACGGAATTCGCGATTACCTGCACCGATTTCCGGAGACGGAACAGTACCTCGAGAAGCAAATCGATCTTCTGAACTTTATGCTCCCGCTCTATATTCGGGAGGGGAAAGCCCGTCTGGTTGTCGGAATCGGTTGTACCGGCGGAAGACATCGTTCCGTTTATGTCGCCGAGACATTGGCAGAGCGATTGGCGAAACTCGGTTACGGTACTTCGGTTCAACACAGGGATATTCATAAGGATCCTCGCTATGCGGCACCCGCCGTGAAGCCGGATGCCGGGGAAAATCAGGAGAAGGAATAATGAACGTTTCGACGTTTTCGGGACGGATCAGGGCGGAACTCGCGCGTGTCAATGCCCGAACCGTCGAGGAGATGAGAGCGGAATTGACGACGTTTTTCCTCTGCGCAGGAAGATTCGCCGATTCCTCGGATGAGATTCCTTCCTTTGCCGTTACCGCTTCATCTGTTCTGGCGGAACGTCTTGTCGGACAATTCCGAGCGATCGGGTATGACGCCCTGGCGGAGAAAACCATCGGCAAGTCGAATACCCGCTGGCAACTGTATCCTTTGCCTTCCGGCGACAAAGATTTCTCGCGGGATCT
This sequence comes from Bacillota bacterium, assembly GCA_023397475.1. Taxonomy (GTDB): domain Bacteria; phylum Bacillota; class Clostridia; order Saccharofermentanales; family Saccharofermentanaceae; genus Firm-13. Next base: position 99,454 of record JAEWUD010000033.1, on the reverse strand, counting down.
TCGAGCCGCCAGGGAGGAGAAGACGATCGACCGGATGAGTTCGCGGCCTCCCGAGCGGCGCGCCGCGCTTCGCGGCGCTTTTCTTGCATGCGGCACGATGAGTGATCCCAAGACATCCTATCGTGTCGAGTTTCTTGTCAAGGATCGTCAGACGTCGGATATGATCGTCCTCTTCCTTCACGCCGAGAATATCGCAGTATCCGTGACACCCAAAGACGGGCGACAGATGATTTATTTCAAGGAGGGCGAAGCCGCGGCGAATTTTCTGGCTCTGATCGGGGCGCATAACAGCCTTCTGCAATTCGAGAATACTCGTGTCGACAAAGAGTTGCGAAACCAGGTGAATCGCGTCGTTAACTGTGATACGGCAAATGCCAGACGTCAGGGTGATGCGAGCGCCCGACAAATAAGGCTGATTGAAGCTCTGCTTCGGGAAGAGGATTCTGCCAAAATTCCGGGGGAATTATTGGAGGCCGCCCGCGTTCGTGTCGATAACCCGGGTTTGTCGGTTCGTGATATCGGACTTCTCATGAATCCTCCGATCGGAAAATCCGGCATGCATCACCGGCTGAAGAAGCTGGAGGAGCTTTGCGGGGATATCGGAATTACGATCAATGATGAAGCATTGTCGCGGATATCGGATACGACGTATAATGTCGAACAGGACTGATCTTACGAAGATCCTTGCAGCCTTATGAGCGGGAAAGGGAACTGTATCTATGTCCAGACCTATGTATGATCCGTATGAACCGGATCACCGGAATCGCGGACGGCGCGAACAAAGTACAGGTCTTATTCTTCTGGTAGCAGCTACTGCGGTACTTCTGATCACGGTATTCATTGTATTGATCGCCACGATCATGAACGGTGACACGGGTTCACAGCCGACGGATAACGGAATCGGGGGGATACCTGAAGTCACAATCGGGGCGAACCAGGCGGTTCTTCTGCCCGCCGTGACGGATCCTTCCGCGTCGGTTGTCGCAGGAAATCAGAATCCGGTACTATATCCGTCGACAGAGGCGATGAACATTCTCCCCGGTATTCTGTCGGAGGACGTTTCCGTTACCGCCCGTAACGTACTGCAGAATGTGTATCAGGAACAGACGGAACTTATAGGGTATTCCCGGGATTTTCCGGTTTTTTTCGGTGCTCCGATGTCGTATCAGGGCGTTCCCGGCATATTGACATTTCGAGGAAATAATTTTCGAAATTGCGCATCCTGGGGCACCGTGCCGAGCGGGGCCACGACGCTGGAGCAAGTCTGGGAGTACGGCAATCTCGGGTCGCTCGCGTCAACCTTTGATTATAATTGGTCGGGTACAGGATGGACGGGGCAACCGATCGTCGTCACCTGGAGCGACGAAGTCAGGGCCTGTATGAATCTCTATCCGGAGAAGAAGCTCAAATCGTCTCTGACGGAGATTATTCAGGTGGCAATGGACGGTAAGATCTATTTTCTGGATATGGACGACGGGTCCCCGACCCGGGATCCGCTGAATGTTGGCTTTACAATCAAGGGAACGCCTTGCCTGGATCCCCGCGGATATCCGATCCTTTACATCGGACAGGGCGACAACAACGGAGCCGACAAGAAGATCGGTTTTCGCATCATCAGCCTGATCGACTACTCCGTACTCTACTTCCAGAACGGTGTTGACGTGAGAGCCCATCGTTCCGGCTGGGGTGCGTGTGATTCTTCGCCGATCGTGAACGCAGCCTCGGATACGCTGATTTTCCCGAACGAGAACGGGCTGATCTACACGCTCAAACTCAATACCGTATTTAACGCCGCCATGGGCTCTCTCACGATGACGCCGGAGAGTGTGGTTTACCGTTACCTTCCCGGCGATGTTCCTGGGTCGAATCTGGGCATCGAGAGCTCCATATCCGTCTACGGGCAATACGGCTATGCAAGTGATTATTCAGGCAATCTGATCTGTCTTGACTTGAATACGTTGCAGATGGTCTGGATCCGGCAACTGGATGATGATTCCGATGTCACGCCGGTTATCTCCGAAGAGGATGGACATGTGTATCTCTACACCGGAACCGAAGTAGACTGGCAGAGAGAAGATGTCCTGGATTATCTTGGGGCAGCTTATACCTATAAGATTGACGCGATGACCGGCGAGGTCGTCTGGCGTACATCAGCGGATTGCTACACGAAGAATGGCGAAGACAAAGCGGACGATGTCAACGGCGGAATGCTGGGCACGCCGGTGGTCGGCAAGAAGTCGATCGAGAATCTTGTGATCTTCTCTTATTGTATGACCAAGGGTGAATACAGCGGCAATCGGCTCGTCGCGTACGATAAAGAGACCGGAGAGACGGTGTGGACCTACGATATGAACCATTATTCGTGGAGTTCGCCGGTCGACTGCTACGACGCAGAGGGCAACGCGTATATCGTGATTTGCGACAGTATCGGTCAGGTCCATCTGGTGAACGGATTGACCGGCGAGCGGATTACCTTTCTGCAGACCATACGAGGGAAGGGAACAGAGAACGAGATCAAGAGCGGAATCAATATGGAGTCTTCTCCGGTTGTATTCGGAGATATGATCATCATCGGCTCCCGTTACCGCGACCAGGCCGGCTCGGTCTTCGCGATACGTATCGGATAATCTCAACAAGGCTAGGCCTTTATGGTCAAACCAGATCAGATATGCTATCTTATCCTTTGTACAATCTTTTCCGCAAATGAGGGATTATCATGAGAGATCCAATGTATGTCCGGTACGAACGTTCGTACGGCAAGAAACGTCGCAAGAAGAATTCCTCCGGTCTGCCGGTTCTCATCGCTGTTACGGCGGTACTGGTGGTTACGGTTTTTGTCGTATTTCTCATCTCACTTATGCAGGAGAAGCCTGCGGTGCCGCTCGATCCGACCGGTACGGCCGCGCCGATATCGACGGCGGATGGTTCAGATGTTACGATACCGATCCTTACGACCACGCCGGTTCCGGTGGTTACGATCGCTCCGTTTCAGAATCCGGTGATTTATCCGGCATCCGCGCAGATGAATGTTCCGATGGGAACACCGGGTGACTCACTTTCCGTTGCGGAGAGAGGTGTCGCGGAGAATGTTTTTATCGGTCCGGATACTGTCTCACCTTATAATCGCGAGACCCCGATCGTGTTTGGGGATCCGACCGAATTCCAGGATGTGCCCGGAATTCTTACGTTTCGAGGGAACAACTTCAGGAACTGTGCGGCGTGGGGCGTCGCGCCGACGGGCGCCACGACACTCGAACAGGTTTGGGAATATAACCGGATCGGTTCGATGAAGTCCTCTTCATGGTCCTTCTACTGGTCGGGAACCGGCTGGACCGGACAACCGCTGGTGATAACCTGGAGTGATGAGGTCCGTCAGGTTATGAATATCTATCCGGAGAAGAAGGCGAAGGTCGGCTTGACGGAGATTATTCAGGTCGCGATGGACGGGAAGATCTATTTCTTCGATATCGATGACGGCACGCAGACAAGAGACCCGATGACGGTCGGATTCACGATCAAGGGAACACCCTGTGTTGACCCGCGCGGCTATCCGATCCTCTATGTCGGACAAGGCGACAATAACAACGCCGAGAAACAGGTCGGATTCCGAATCATCAGCCTTATCGATTACTCGGTGATGTATTATCAGAACGGTATGGATGACCGGGCACATCGCACGACATGGGGCGCATGTGATTCCTCGCCGATTGTGAATAAGGACACTGACACGCTGATCTATCCTAATGAGAACGGTATGATCTATACGCTCAAGCTGAACACGTCCTTTGACCCCGCGACGGGAGCCCTGTCCATTGATCCGGAGAGCGTCGTCTATCGTTATCTGATCGACGGCCTTCGCGGCAATGATCTGGGAATCGAGAGTTCTGTCGCTGTCTATGATCATTTCGCGTATTGCAGCGATAATACGGGAAACCTGATTTGCATTGACCTAAACACGTTGAAGATGGTATGGGTGCGTCAACTCGACGACGATTCCGATGTCACTCCGGTGATTGAAGAGGAGAACGGTCGCGTGTATCTGTATACCGGCACCGAAGTAGACTGGCAGCGCACCGATGTACTGAATTACCTCGGGGATTCTTTTACCTATAAGATCGACGCGATGACAGGAGAACTCATCTGGCAGGCCTCCGCTCAGTGTTATACGAAGAACGGCGAAGATAAGGGAGACGATGTGAATGGCGGCATGCTCGGCACACCAATCATCGGCAAGAAGTCAATCTCGAATCTTGTCATCTTCTCCTACTGTATGACGAACGGAACGTACAGCGGGAATCGTCTGGTTGCCTACTCGAAGGATACCGGCGAGAAGGTTTGGACCTATGAGATGAATCAGTATTCGTGGAGTTCGCCGGTCGACTGTTATGACGCGGACGGCAATGCGTATATTGTCATCTGCGACAGCGTCGGACAGATTCATCTTGTCAACGGTTTGACGGGGACGCGCATCACGTATTTACAGACCATACGTAATATCGGGACAGCGGATGAATCCAAAGAGGGACTGAACATGGAATCGTCTCCGATCATCTTTAATGATATGATCATTATAGGCTCGCGCGCGGGTTCGGTTTTCGGGGTGCGCATCCGATGAATATGACACAGGCAGTCGCAGACGTTGCCGCATGGACGGACGCGTCGATTCCAGAGGCAATACAAGAGGCTATGGACAACACGATGTATCACAAAATTATTGGAGTAGAGGCCGAGCTGTCCGCATATCGGCGCGGATCTGTCCGCATACATATCGACATCGAAAAGAAACTGGTGACGTGGAAAGACAGTCAACAATGGAACAATAATTTTCTGCGATCCGTATCGACGGCCCGTTTGAATCAGTTTCTTGAAGATCTTCCCTCGACACACCTACTGGAATGGAATGACCGAAACTCTCCCGAGGCCTCCTGCGGATGTACGACGTGCATCCCGGCCGACTGGAACGTTTCGGTTTTTTTTGACGGCATCCCGCCGATCCGAATCTCCGGTCGCGATACGTATCCCGCTGAATGGCGCCTGTTCCGGAGTCTTGTCGAAGCGATTGCGAAGAATCCATTCTGTTTGCGATAGTCTGCGGCGTCAGGGGATGAACAGCGAAACGATATTCTGTTATAATAAAATCGTTTATACCTCCGGAGGTTGTAAGACGTGGATTATTTCGAAGGGCTTTTTTTAGGGACGTTATGGAGCGATACCGATTTTGAGAATCGGCGTCATTTTGGGTTGTTCTTTGTATATGGCCTTTCGATTATTGCGATGATTGGCCTTCATTTCTTTACAGGACAGTTTCATTGGCTTCTAGCCGAAGACCAGCTGATCAAGCTGATTGTTCTTCTGATTCTTTTCCTGGCATCTCCGTTTCTTCATTTCCGATACTATCGTTTTCCGCTCTGGGGCAAACTTCCGGTTCTTTTTCTCGGGATTTGCAAATACGCGAGCGCGACATTTTTGATGACAACATTTGTCATGCCCTATACCCAAGTGACAATGCTCGAACTTCAGGAGAACGGGATCAATTTCTTGAACCAGACACTGGAGTCATCCACCGAGCGATTCGCGGAGGTAGCCGGGACATTCTCGACGGTACTCGGCGTTATTTCCGGCGGCGTTTATCTCATGTTTCTTTTTGTTCTGGTTGGATTTCTGGCGATCATTCTTCCGGGTACGATTCTTCTCTTGTTCCGCTTTCTGCAACATGGATATGACAAACTGATCGCAACCTTCATTCTCGGACGAGTAACAGACCGCTGAGAGGAAGGAGAACTGGAATGGCTGTTTTGCAAGATCGCATCACACTGTCTCTCGAGGATCTCGAGGAACAGTTGGGCGAGAAGAAGCTTCCCGCATTTATCCGTGAGACGGAGGACGCTTTCGTCTCGCGAACCGAAGAGGTGGTCACCTATATTGAGTCGCATCCCGGCATACGGGCAATTCTTGTTTCTGGACCGACTTCCTCAGGGAAGACAACCTTCACGGATCGGCTTGTATCGTCCCTGGAGTCGCGAGGACTTCATGCCCTCCGTTTGTCTCTTGACGATTACTATAATGTGGCTGAACTTCAATTTGACCGGGACGGACGTCCCGATTATGAGTCAATATCCACACTGGACATCGACCTTGCGGCGGAGAATATCAAGGGCCTTCTCCGAGGTGTGGCGGTCCAATTACCCCTGTTTGACTTCTCGACACGCAAGCGTCGTCCGCCCACGGGGGAGACCATCCGACTGCATCGAGACGGCTATGTTCTTGTCGAGGGTCTGCACGGATTGTCCCAAGACATTCTTGCCGCGATTCCGCAAGAGAATCGCGTTGGGATATTTATCATGCCGTGGGGCGAAGTGGTTGCGGACCGTCGACTGATCGAGACGCAGGAGATACGTCTGTTGCGCCGGATTATTCGAGATGTACGACACCGCGGTGCTCATGCGCTTGCGACCATCGATTATTGGCCGATGATTGCTTCCTCGGAGCAACAATACTTCACAGATTATCTGACGGCGGCGGATTTCTATGTGAACTCCTTTCTGACCTATGAGAGCATGGTTGTCGCCCCGCTCGCGCTGGCGGATCTTCGCGAAGCAATCTCTGCGTATGAACACGGAGTGTTGGCACCGTCGGTCTTTCTTGGGAGATACAGAGAGCATAAAGAGTTTGCCGACCTTCCCCGGGCGATGGCATGGGCTCGTCAGCTGGCATTTGATCTGGCGCGTATACCTGCCGCACCCAAGTCCATTGTTCCTGTGCATTCGATCCTGCATGAATTTATCTGATACGGGATTCGTTCGTCACGTCTTGACAACCTTACCCGGAACGAAGATACTCTTAAAATACTCTTCACGAGGTTTGTCCCTCGAAAAAACGACCAAAGGAGGCGAAGATCTATGCCGATACGTATTCAAAACCATCTGCCGGCTACGGAAATTCTCGAGAAGGAGAACATCTTCGTCATGCCGGAGGATCGAGCGTTCCGTCAGGATATCCGACCCTTAAAGATCCTGATTCTGAACTTGATGCCCACGAAGATCGCGACGGAGACACAGCTTCTTCGCGTCCTCTCGAATTCTCCTTTGCAGGTGGATATCGACCTGCTCTACACGGCGACCTATGTACCTAAGAACACGGCCAATGAGCATCTGACGAAGTTCTATGAGACCTTCGCGGATGTCCGGAATCGTTTCTACGACGGTATGATTATTACCGGAGCACCGGTCGAGAACATGGACTTTGAAGATGTTCTCTATTGGCCGGAACTCACGGAAATTATGGAGTGGAGCAGTTCTCATGTTTACTCGACGCTTCATATCTGTTGGGGGGCACAGGCCGGACTGTATTATCATTACGGAATTCCGAAGTACCCTCTCGAGAAGAAGGCGTTCGGTATTTTTCCGCACAGCATGACGTATACGAAGCCCGTTAAGCTTTTTCGCGGATTCGACGATATCTTCCAGATTCCTCACTCGCGACACACAGAGATTCGACGCGAGGATATCCTTATGCATCCGTCACTTCGTCTTCTCTCCGAATCGGATGAGACCGGGGTATACGCGGTCTCCGATCTTACGGGTCGGAGGATCTTTGTTACCGGTCATTCCGAGTATGATCGCTTCACCCTTCGTGACGAATACGTGAGGGATCGCGACAAGGGACTTCCGATTGACATGCCGCAGAACTATTTCCCCGGGGACGACGCGAACGCCGAACCACAGTTGTCATGGAGATCCAGCGGGACACTGCTTTTCACGAACTGGTTGAACTATTACGTATATCAGGAGACTCCGTTCGACCTGACGACCATGAAGAATGCTCTGGAGGAGGGTCCGCATCCCGAGGTTACCGAGGCTCCGGAGACACTTTCGCCGCAGAATTGATTCCGGGAAATCCTCTTCGTTTTTCTCTTTTTTGCTATACGATAGACTTGACAAGTGACCAGTTGCTCACCATAATATAGGTGAGCAACCGGTCACTTTTTGTGCAAGGAGAAGAATTATGTCAAAGATTCTCATGAATCAGATTGCCGTGAAGGAAAGACCCGAAATTCGCCTGATCCAGAAGACCGCGCGAAGAGAATACCGCCGCGTATGGGGAGGCCCGCGCAGCAGAATCGGTAAGCTCGTTCGCTTGCGCCCGGAGGAGGTTAAGGAGCAACAGCAAGGCCTTAGCCCTCAGCTATCTCCGGCGCTGCCGACGCTTGAGATTCTCCTGAATTTGATCGAACGAAACCAGATGACGGGGATGAGCGGGAATGAATTTCCGGTTCAGAAGAAGATAGAAGTTCTTATGCGGCACAAGGGTCCCAAATATCTACTGATTAACGGAGTGGAGTGTGAACCCGGATTGTTGCATGACGAATGGATTCTCGCGAATCTGCGGGACGAAGTTACGAGAGGAATTCAACTGTTGGCAGGGGCAATTCCCTTCGAGAGGTGTGTTCTGGCGCACAAGGCTTTGAGGAAGGATCGAAGTAACCGCTTGAGAATGGAGGGGATCGAGGAGCAACTCATCCCGGCTAAATACCCGATGGGTGAAGAACGAATTCTGGTAAAACACGTATTCCACCGCGAGATTCCCCGAGACGGCTATCCGGCGCAACAGGGGATCCTCGTGGTGAATGTCCAGACCGTTGTTCAGATTTATCGCATGGTTACGGAGCAGTACCGTGAAGGTAGATACGTGACCCTGGCGGATCTTGACAGCGGGGAGGCACGGGTCATTTTCGTACAGAAAGGCGAGAAGATTCGTTCGCGCCTTCGGGAGATTTTTTCGCGCGACGCGGATGCGGATTGTTTTGCCGGCTCGGGAATTCTGTCGGCTGAGCTTGTACAAGAGGATGATACCTTTGAAGATCAGATCTGTTTTGCCGCCATCGGACAACCGGCGAAGCTGTCGAACAAGACCGATTGTAAGGGGTGCGGGGCATGTAACCGTAAGTGTCCGGCCGGGGTGGATGTCCGACGAATCGTAAGAACGCTGGAACGCGATAGCCACGCGGATCTCGCGGGATTGGGAGCAGAGAAATGCATTTCCTGCGGAAGCTGCACGTTCTTCTGCCATGCGGGAAAGGATATATCAGAATACATGGACCTTTATCGGAGGCAACATGCGTAAATCTTCCTCTAGACTTTTTTACTCTGTCGTAATCATCGGACTTCTTGCCGCATGGTATTGGGTCGAGCTAAGTCCCGTAGGAAGCAGGGCGCTTGCGCTTTGTAACGGCGGGTACGGAACCTTTGACATGAAGATCTACAACGTTGCGGACGTGCTGAATGTTCTCAGAATGATGACGCCGGAGGGCTTCTCGATATCACTTCGCTATTATATCGGAGACTTCCTTCTGATTGTATTCTTCGGTCTGCTGCAGTTCAAAGTTACGCACGATATCAACAACATCGATTCTTCGAGATGTCGGAGGCTTCGGTTTCTGTCGATCACGTCCATGTTCGCCATCGTCCTCCGAGGCTTGGCGGATATCTTGGAGAACACAGTTATCCTTCGCTCGCTATTCGCATTTCCGCAAGTAAGCACCACGGAAATCGAGATTGCTTCGGTGGCAACAAAGGTGAAATTCGCCCTCATTCTTCTCTGGGTTCTGCTTGTTCTGGCGGGGTTATTATTGCGTTTCGTGTGTCGAAAAGAAAATGAACGTCCGGGTGGCGGGAAGGAAGTATCGAATGGAGCGTAAAGGCAGAGATACAAGAAAGCGGATCATCGAAGAGTCTATGCGACTCTTCTCGAATCAAGGTTTTAGCGCCGTGTCCATCCGGGAGATCGCCGACGCGGTCGGCGTCGGCAACAGTGCTCTTTATAAACATTTTCGAAGTAAGAAAGAAATTCTGGAAGAGATTACAACCTACTCCGTTTCGTATTTCCAGGAGATGGGCAAGCGCCAGATGATGAGGATTCAAAGCGAAGAGGATTTGGTGTCGGTTTGTTTCAGCATGTTTGCATTCCAGACAGAGGATGAGTGGATGGTCATGTTCCGCAAACTTCTGCTTGTCGAACAGTTCAGGAATCCGGAGATGCGCGAGATTTATCAACAGTTCTTCATCGAGTTGCCCGTGCAATCGCAAACCGTTCTTTTCGAGAGTCTTATGGAGAAGGGTCTGATGCGGCAGGGGAATGCCCGCGTCCTGGCAATGGAACTCTACGCGCCGTTCTATCTGTATCATCTGGCATCCGATGCGAGAGCAGACCTTAAGGAACTCTTCGCGGAGCACGTCAGGATTTTCTGGGAAGCAAACATCACGGCTTCCCCCTAACCATCGGTCTTAACGCTCGCAGGAAGACGCGTCCCAGGCATCAAGCCCGAAAGACGGCAAAATATGATAAGATAGACGCGATAGAATAAATGAAATCTTTGCCGGAGCATGTAGCGTATGACGGATTCTTCCGATCTTCTCCTTCAAAATGAAATCCCGACATCCCCGTCGGTACGGATCCTGGAAATGGACGCGATCTCGCGTCTTGCTCCCGTTCGTCCTGCGGAAGGTCATAAGGGAACTTTCGGCCGGATCCTTATATGGGCCGGATCGGAAGGTATGGCGGGAGCCGCGTATCTCTGTGCTGCATCCGCGCTCCGCTCGGGCGTGGGTCTTGCCCATGTACTTGTTCCGGACGCTCTTATGTTGCCGATGTTTCTTTCGCTTCCGCAGGCAATTCTTCACGCGATTCCGACGGAGCCGGAACCGGCTGTGACGGCGATCTCGGGGCTTCTCTCGACGATGGATGCATGTGTCATCGGTCCGGGACTCCGACCGCAGGACAAAGTAGTAACCGAAGGATTATTCGTGGCTGCGCGTTTGGCCAAACGGTTGGTCATTGATGCCGGTGCTTTGACTGCCGTCGCCGGTGCGAGAGATGTGTTCGCGGATTTTTTTCGCGAACGGATATCTCTGGGTCTCGAGCCGGCGGTGTTCACTCCGCATCCCGGGGAGTTTGCGCGGCTGATTCCCGGATGGAATCCGCAAGATCGTGAAGAGGGAGCATTGGCTTTCTCGAAAGCATGGGGCGTAATAACGGTGCTTAAAGGTCATCAAACGGTGGTTTGCACACCGGACGGAGAGTGCTATAGTAATCCTACAGGCAACGACGGGCTCGCGAAGGGCGGATCCGGAGACGTGCTTGGAGGTATGATCGGGTCTTTTCAGGCACAGGGCCTTTCGAGTCGCGACGCAGCGTTGGCGGGTGTATATCTGCACGGCCTCGCCGGAGACATTGCGGCGCAGACTCTCGGCAGGAGATATATGCAACCGACGGACCTTTTCGCGAATTTCACAGAGGCGTTTCGTCGAGCAAGATGGGAGTTGTAACAGAATTGGACAACAGATATCAGGAAACAATCGGTTTTCCGACCCGATCCTGGGCGGAGATCGATCTGGATGTATTGGCACGAAATACCCGAGAGATTCGCAGGATCACTCATGAGAAAGCGGAAGTTATGGCGATCGTCAAGGCGGACGCCTATGGTCATGGCGCGATTCAGACAGCGAAGACGATTCTGGAGAGCGGCGCGACACGACTGGGCGTTTCGATGCTTGATGAGGCGATCGAACTGCGGAAGAACGGCGTTGAGGCGCCGATACTTCTCCTGGGACATACGGACCCCCGCCGCGTCGGCGAAGTGATCGGATATCGGCTGACACAAACCGTATATACGGCGGAGTTGGCAGAAGCTCTGTCGACGGAGGCTGTGTCGACGGGGCAAAGTGTCGCGATTCATGTGAAGATTGATACGGGAATGAACCGCATCGGATATCCTTCCGGTCTTGATTCGATTAATGAGATCGAACGAATCGCGCTGCTGCCCGGGATAATCTTAGAAGGTGTGTTCTCCCATTTCGCCACATCGGACGAGGAAAACGATGAATACGTACGCCTTCAATATAACCGCTTTGTCGAGATGACGGACGCATTGCGATCCAAAGGTTTGGAAGTCAAGATTCGACATATATGTAACAGTGCCGCGATCTTACGGTTCCCCGACATGCATCTCGATATGGTGCGTGCGGGATTAATTCTTTACGGAATGTGGCCGAAGGGTTGTCCGCCGTCCTATACTCCGATCGATTTGCGAGCGGCGATGACCTTGAAGTCGAGCGTGATTCACGTCAAGACTCTGCCGCCCGGAGAATCCATCAGCTATGGGAGACGTTTCATCACCGATCGTGAAAGCACGATTGTAACAATCCCGATCGGATACGCTGACGGATACTCGCGACGACTCTCGAACCGCGCGGATGTTCTGATTCTCGGACAGAGAGCGTCGATTATCGGTACGGTTTGTATGGATATGTGTATGGCGGACGTCACATCCTTCGATGAAATGCCCAAGATCGGCGACGAGGTTGTGCTTTTTGGCTCGCATATGTACAAAAATAAAAAAACTTGTCTTCCAGTGGATGAAATTTCTGATATTTTAGATACAATTAACTACGAAATTACATGCCTTGTCGGGAAGCGCGTACCTCGCGTGTATCTTGCCGGCGGGCGAATCGTGCATATGCACAGCTGTATCTGGTAAACGGAACCGACGGGGTCGGTTCGATCATGAAAGGGGTAACACATGGACAAAGAAACTGAAAAGAAGCTCAAGCTCTACGCCGCTCGGATGCGCAAGCTGATCATCGAGGGCATCTACCAGGCACAGTCGGGACATCCCGGCGGATCCCTCTCCTGCACGGATATTTTCGCGTATCTCTACGGCGAGAAGATGAACGTTGATCCGGCAAATCCGGATATGCCCGACAGAGACCGTTTCGTCCTCTCGAAGGGACATTGTGCACCTGCGCTTTACTCTGCCCTCGGCCTTCGCGGTTTCTTTCCGACAGAACAGGTGGCTACGCTTCGTCATTGCGGATCCATTCTTCAGGGACACCCTTGTATGACGCATATTCCCGGCGTAGATATGTCGACGGGTTCTCTCGGTCAAGGTATCTCCGCCGCCGTCGGAATGGCGATGGCCGGCAAACTGGACAATAAGACGTACCGCGTTTACTCCATCCTCGGCGATGGTGAGTTACAAGAAGGCCAAGTCTGGGAAGCCTTTATGGCAGCGGCGCACTACAAGCTGGATAATCTGACGGCTTTCATCGACAACAACGGCTTGCAGATTGACGGACCGAACGATCAGGTCATGAGCTTAGGCTCCATCCCGGCCAAACTCGCCGCGTTCGGATGGCACGTCATCGAGATTGACGGACATGATTTCACAAGCATCGAAGCGGCCGTAGCGGAAGCCGAGACCGTAAAGGGTCAGCCGACCGTCGTGGTTGCCAAGACCCACAAGGGCATGGGCGTTTCCTTCATGAAGGACCAGGCCGGCTGGCATGGCGCCGCTCCGAAGAAAGAACAGTACGAACAGGCAATGGAAGAGATTGACGCGGCGATTGCTGCGGTGGAGGGCTGATACTATGGGAAAACTGGCAACAAGAGAAGCATACGGTAAGGCACTTGAGGAGTTCGGCGGCGATCCTCGCATCGTCGTTTTCGACGCGGACCTCTCGAAGTCAACCTACACGGTTACATTCAAGAAGGTCTTCCCCGAGCGGCATTTCAACATGGGAATCGCCGAAGGAAACATGATGTCGACAGCCGCCGGTATGGCGACATGCGGCAAGGTTGCCTTCGCTTCGACCTTCGCGATTTTCGCTGCAGAGCGCGCTCTGGAGCAGGTCAGAAACTCCATCTGCTATCCGAACCTCAATGTCAAGGTCTGCGCCACTCACGCTGGTATCACGGTCGGTGAGGACGGCGCGTCTCATCAGTGCGTCGAAGATCTCTCGATCATGCGTTCGCTTCCGAACATGACGGTTCTGCAGCCCTGTGACGGTGCCTCGACCCGTGCGGCGATCCGCGCGGCCATCGATACCGAAGGTCCGTTCTATGTCCGCCTCGGACGTCTGGCCGTTGAAGACGTATACGGTGCTTATGGTGACGAGATTCCCTTTACGATCGGCAAGGCCAATGAGATCAAGGCGGGAACCGACGTGACGATCATCGCGACGGGACTCATGGTTCAGCAGAGCCTTGCCGCCGCCGCGCTCCTCGAAGCAGAGGGTATCAGCGCCCGCGTTATCGACATGCACACGATCAAGCCGATCGACAAGGATACTATCATCAAGGCCTCCAAGGAGACCGGTGCTATCGTTACCGCAGAGGAGAATAACATTCTCGGCGGTCTGGGCGGCGCTGTCGCCGAGGTACTTTCGGAGAACGCTCCCTGTATCCTCCGTCGCGTCGGCATTAAGGATATTTTCGGACAGTCCGGTAAGCCGACGGAGTTGATTCCGTTGTACGGACTTGCACCCGAGGATGTCGCGCAGGCCGCTCGCGAGGCGATCGCCGCGAAGTAAACATTTAACAATAACTGCTGTACAAAAATAAGGGGCTGTCTCAGTTGAGAGACGGCCCTTTTTTGTTCCAATAAACGATGGTCTTCGAGTCTTTTTTTAGTCTCGCATAGCACTCGCCTCTCTTGACTAGAATCTTCAATACTAAGGGTGGGAAGTTTGTCAGAAGTACGCCTCCTGAGTAATGATTACCGAGTAAATGAAGGCTGACGCGATTATTTGTCATTGATGCACATACGAAACAGGCTCCAACTCGGGTTTTCGTATGTGCTTCGGCTTCTCAGACGCAGTTATTTGTCATTGATGCACATACGAAACAGGCCCTTTCACAGGTTTTCGTATGTGCGGCGAGCTCCCGAAGGCATTTATTCGTTATTGATGCACATACGAAACAGGCTCCAACTCGGGTTTTCGTATGTGCTTCGGCTTCTCGGACGAAGTTATATGTCATTGATGCACATACGAAAATGGCCACATCTCGCGATTTCGTATGTGCGGCCGCCATCCTGACGCGGTTATTTGTCAATGATGCACATACGAAAATGGCTCCTTCACGGGGTTTCGTATGTGCTTCGGCTTCTCGGACGCGATTATTTGTCATTGATGCACATACGAAAGTGGCTCCTTCACGGGGTTTCGTATGTGCGCCGGCCGTCCCAGAGCGGTTATTTGTCATTGATGCACATACGAAACAGGCTCCAACTCGGGTTTTCGTATGTGCTTCGGCTTCTCGGACGCGATTATTTGTCATTGATGCACATACGAAACAGGCCCTTTCACAGGTTTTCGTATGTGCGGCGAGCTCCCGAAGGCATTTATTCGTCAATGAGGCACATACGAAAGTGGCCCTCTCACAGGTTTTCGTATGTGCGCGTAGCCTTTTGGCTATTTGTTCGAGGATGCTTTCCAGGAAAGCCTTCTCAAGCGCACCGGCAATAGATTGGTTTTTTCCCGGCATACAGATGTTTTGAGACATCCCCATTTTTCCTCGCGAAAAAATCAGAGACTTTTGGCAAACAGTCCCCGCGGGTATCCGCGCGAAATGTCTTCCCAAAGAAGCTCGAAACCTCTTCTCCGGTAGAACAAGACAAGGTCCTGATTTCCGGTCGCGGTGTGCAGACACATCCATGGGAAGCCGCCCTCTCGTGCCGCCGTCTCGGCAGCTCGATAGAGCATCCCGCCGATGCCGGCGTTATGAAGCGTCGTGGATACGGCAAATCGTGAGAAGTAAGCAACTGGCTGGCAGGCGGAAAGGGAAGGGAGTAGCAGTGTACCTGCCGCATCGCGGAAATCTCCTGAGATGCGCGGCAGAATGCGCACCGCACCGACGGGCATGTCGTCAGCATCCGCAGCGACGAGAACGCGCTCTGCACGAATGTCGATACAAAGTGTGTCGATGGTCTCTTCTAGCGCCTCAAGACAGCCCTCGGGAATGCACGAGTTCATCCGGTACAGTTGCATAGAATCCGCCTGTAAACGAAGAATATCCTCTGCGTCGAGCATTGTGGCGCGACGAATCCGAAACGGTGCGTCGATGCACGTTTCGGAACTCGCTCCCAATGTCGGTTCAGAGGATAAGGATTTGAGGTTCTCCGTCATGTCGATTAGCCCAGACACTTGACCAGAATTGCCTTGTGCGCATGGAGACGATTCTCCGCTTCGTCAAATACGACGGAGCAAGGGGAGTCGATGATCTCTTCCGTCACTTCATATCCGCGATACGCGGGAAGGCAGTGAAGGAATATCGCATCCTTCTTTGCGTAGGACATCAATTCTTTATTGACCTGATACTTCCGGAAGATCTCTACACGGGCCGCCTTCTCGGCTTCCTGTCCCATGCTGGTCCAAGTATCCGTATAGACTACGTCGGCATCTTTGGCCGCCGCAAAGGGATCTGTCGTCATTTCCACAAGGGATCCGGTAACCGCCGCGTCCTTTTTCGCTTGATCGACGTAGAAATCGGGGCAGGTGAACTTCTCGGGAGACGCGACGCTGATATGCATGCCGGCCTTCGCGCAAGCTTGCAGAAGGGAGTTCGCGACATTGTTGCCGTCGCCGACATAACAGAGTTTCAAACCCTTCAAGTCACCCTTGTGCTCTTTGATCGTCAGAAGGTCCGCCAGCGCCTGCGTCGGATGCTGGTCATCCGTCAGGCCGTTGATAATCGGAATCGTGCCGAATCTCGCGAGGTCTGTGACGTCCTTGTGCGAGAAGGTGCGGATCATGATTCCGTCGAGCATCCGGGAGAGGACCTGTGCGGTGTCATAGACGGTCTCGCCGCGGCCGAGCTGGATGTCGTTGGAATTGAGAAACAGCGACTGGCCGCCGAGTTGGTACATTCCGACCTCGAAGGATACGCGTGTCCGCGTAGAGGATTTCGAGAAGATCATCCCCAGCGATTTACCCTGAAGGAGCGGATGGGGAATGCCCGCCTTGGTCTTCTTCTTGAGATCGATCGCAAGATCCAATAATTCATCCAGATCCTGGAAACTTACATCTTCGTGAAAATCAATATAGTGCTTCATATCGTATCTCCTTTGCGTACTTATTATCCGACTTTCTTCGGGGTGAGCAGTTCTTCCAATGTCGAGAGGAAAGAAGAAGCCTCGCGTTTGGTGAGAATCAGGGGCGGAGCGAGCCGGATCACCCTGTCTCCGATTGATCCGACGAGAAAGCCCTTCTCGAAAAGCTGCTTTTTCAAAAGCACCGCGGACGGCTCCGTAAGTTCAATGCCGATCAGAAGCCCTCTGCCGCGAACCGCCGTGATCGCGTTCGTATTCTTCGCGATCTTCAGGAGCTTCTTCTTGAAATAATCTCCGATAACGTTCGCATTCTTCATAAGATTCTTCTTGTCAATCTCCTCGAGAACCGCCATCGCCGCGGCGGTCGCCAGCGGATTGCCGCCGAATGTCGATCCGTGATCTCCGGGCTCGAAGGTCGTGGCAACCTCGTCCGTCGTCAGCATCGCGCCGATCGGAACACCGCCCGCAAGACCTTTGGCCAGAGTCACGACGTCCGGCACGATATTCATCTGTTCAAACGCGAAAAATGTCCCCGTCCGCCCGACACCGGTCTGTACCTCGTCGATGATGAGAAGAGCTCCGTGCTCCGTGCAAATGCGACGTGCCGCCTGAATGTATTCCGGATCGCACACGATGACGCCGCCCTCGCCCTGGATGATCTCGAGCATAACCGCGCAAGTCGTATCATCGACAACCGCTTCGAGCGCGGCGATGTCATTGTACGGAACATAAGAGAATCCACCGGGAAGGGGAGCGAAGTCCTTGTTATATTTTTCCTGCCCGGTCGCCGTTACCGCCGCGAGAGTCCGGCCGTGGAAGGACTTGAGCGCGGTGATAAACTTTGCCCGCGGAGCGCCCTTTTTCGCGAAATATGCGCGCGCCAGCTTAATAGCCGCCTCATTCGCCTCGGCGCCGCTGTTGCAGAAGAACACCTTGTCGGCGAAGCTCTTCTCTACCAGTGCACGTGCAAGCTCGCCCTGGTTCGGGATATAGTAGAGGGATGAACAGTGAATCAGCTTCTTCGCCTGTGTGCTTATCGCCTTCGTCAGTCTCGCGTTTCCGTGTCCGACACTGTTGACCGCGATTCCGCCCAGGAGATCTAAGTATTTATCCCCCTCGGTCGAGTAGAGGTAAGATCCACGGCCGTGCGTGAAGGCGACGGGAATTCTGTCGCCGAAAACATTCATGTAGTACGTCTTGTCCAGATGGATGGTCCATTCCAATTGCTTTTCCATAGCATTACTCCTCTTCGCAACTACCGCTTGTTTCAGATCTTCTCGCCCTCGAAGTACGGTCGTCGCTCCTTGGTAATCATCGTCCCGATACCTTTGCCGGTGAAGATCTCCAGAAGGAGGCTGTGCGGAATACGACCGTCAATAATGTGGGCGCGACCGACGCCGCGATTCACCGTGTCGAGACAACCCATGACCTTGGGAATCATGCCGCCGGAAATCACATTCTCACGAATCAGATCCAGAATTTCCGCCTCTGTCAGCACGGCGAAAACCTTCTCCGTCCCATCGGGGAGCTTCCCGCGTACGCCCTCGACGTCGGTAAGTGTCATCAATTTCTCCGCACCCAGCGCGGCCGCAATCTCCGCCGCGACCGTATCCGCGTTGATATTGTAGCTCTGACCGTCCGGCCCGATGCCGATCGGCGCCACAACGGGGATGTACTCGTCGTTTGCCAGCATGGAGAGTACCTTTGTGTTGATCTTGGTGATATTACCGACAAATCCGACATCGATCGGATTGCCGTCCGCGTCCTTCGTCAGCCGTTCGCATTCAATCAGATGGCCGTCGATGCCGCAGATGCCGATCGCCTTAGCACCCTTCTGTCCGAGGGTTGCGACGATCTCCTTGTTTGTCTTTCCCACGAGAACCATCTGCGCGATGTTCATCGTCTCCTGATCGGTAACGCGAAGTCCCTTCTCAAAACGCGAAGGGATGTTCATCACTTGCAGCATTTCCGTGATATCCGGTCCGCCGCCGTGTACGAGAACCGGATTGATTCCGACGTACTTGAGGAGCGTGATGTCGTCCATGACCGAGGATTTGAGTTCCTCGTTGATCATGGCATTTCCGCCGTACTTTATGACGACAGTCTTGCCCTCCAGGCTCTGAATGTAGGGGAGCGCTTCAATGAGCGTCTCCGCCTTGCCGATAAATTCCTTCATTTCCTGGCCGAGCTCCGGCGCGTTTTTCTTGATCTTCATATACATCCTCCGAATTGCTTTTCGTGAAAAATCAGATACAACCGACCATTGATGCGAGACCCTGTGTCTCCGGAAGTCCGAACATGACGTTCATCGCCTGAACAGCCTGTGCGGCTGCCCCCTTGCCGAGATTATCCTGCGCTGATAATACCTTAATCTTGCCGGTGCGTTCGTCCTTATGAACCGAGATGTCGATCCGGTTCGAGAAGGTTGTGTATCGAGTCTCCGGCGACGTTCCGACGGGAAGAACTCTGACAAACAACTCATTCTGATAATAGGACACAAAAAGTGCATGCAAATCTGCGGCGGTTAGGTTCTGGAATTCCTTCTTCAAATCGCAATAGATCGTCGCGTACATTCCTCTCTTCATCGGCGCAAGATGCGGGGTGAAGGTAATGATAATCTTCTCGTCCGCAAGGATCGAAAGCTCCTGCTCGATCTCCGTCGTGTGTCGGTGCCCGGTGACCGAGTAGGCTTTGAAACTCTCGGCGGATTCACAGAAGGAGTAGGGGAGGTCGCTCTTTCTGCCCGCGCCCGAAAAACCCGACACAGCATCGATGATGATGCCGCCGGTATGTATCTTGCCCGCGGAGAGAAGCGGAGCGAGGCCCAGGATGGAACACGTGGGGTAACATCCGGGATTCGCTACAAGACGAGCCGAGACAAGCTTGTCCCGATAGAGCTCGGGAATCCCGTAAACCGCTTCGGTGAGAAGCTCGGGACAGGGGTGCGCAAGCCCGTAGGACTCTGTGTAGGATGCGAGTTCGCGGTAACGAAAATCGCCGCTGTGATCAATGACGCGGACGCCTTTGTCCAGAAGAACCGGCACCGACTTGCTGGAGACACCGTGGGGCAACGCCGTGATCACAAGATCACTCTGTGAGGCAACCTCTTCCGGCGTCGCGTCGGAGAGGACACTATCACACACGCCGCGAAATGAAGGGTAGATATCGGAGAAGCGCTTGCCGACAAAGCTCTGCGAAACCAGAACCGAGAGCTGCGCGTCCGGATGGGCGGAGAGGATACGAACGAGTTCCGCTCCTACGTAACCTGTCGCCCCGATAATACCAATTTTAATCTTTGTCATGATCGTATCCTGCCTTTATAATGATTCCTATTATTATAAGCCTCAACGTAACGTTTCACCAGAAAACGGACCTTGAAAATCCTGTTCGGCAAATTCTAATATTTATACAGGGTACTGCATAAAAAACCAATTGGCAAGAATAATTCCCTCAAACGGTCAATTTTATACAAAATCGCCAAGTACGAACGGATTTTTCTGTTTCTTTTGTTATAGTTTACTCGCCGCATGTCCAAAAACAGCCGAGAAGTTTTGGTATTTTTGCATATGGTTAATTTTTTCCTTCAATGCTATATTGTGTTTGTGCAAAACGAAACCGTACGAATTCCGTGCGGTTCATAATTTGGAGGTAATCAGAAATGGCAAGTCTATCTTTGCAGCACGTCTACAAGAAGTATGAGGGCGGTGTTGTTGCCGTCAGCGATTTTAATCTTGAAATAGCCGATAAGGAATTCATCATCCTCGTTGGACCTTCCGGTTGCGGTAAGTCCACGACCCTTCGTATGATCGCCGGTCTTGAAGATATTTCGGAAGGCGAGATCTACATCGGGGATCGCCTCATCAACGACGTACTTCCCAAGGACAGAGACATCGCCATGGTTTTCCAGAACTATGCTCTCTATCCTCACATGACGGTTTTCGACAACATGGCGTTCGGCCTTAAGCTCCGCAAGGTTCCGAAGGACGACATCAAGCGTCGCGTCGGCGAGGCCGCGAAGATCCTTGAGATCGAGCACCTTCTTGACCGTAAGCCCAAGGCTCTTTCCGGTGGACAGAGACAGCGTGTTGCTCTCGGTCGTGCTATCGTCCGTGACCCCAAGGTCTTCCTGATGGACGAGCCTCTTTCCAACCTCGACGCTAAGCTTCGTGTTCAGATGCGTGTTGAGATCACCAAGCTTCACCAGAGACTGCAGACCACGATCGTCTACGTTACACATGACCAGACCGAGGCCATGACCATGGGTACTCGTCTCGTCGTTATGAAGGACGGATTCATCCAGCAGGTTGACTCCCCGACGGAGCTCTACGAGCATCCTTCGAACACCTTCGTCGCAGGCTTCATCGGAATGCCTCCGATGAACTTCATCAACGCTGTGATCAATGTTCAGGCCGGCGACGTGTACGTCAGCTTCGAGAATTGCTCCGTCAAGCTTCCCGAGCGTTACGCTGTACCGGAAGTTCTTGAGCACGACGGCAAGGAAGTTATCTTCGGCGTACGTCCTGAGGCCATCGCTGACGAGGTCAACTACGTCAACGAGCACAAGGAAGCCGCTTTCGCCGCAGACGTCGATGTTGTCGAGCTCCTCGGTGCTGAGACCTACCTGTACGTTACGGTCAACGGCGCTCTGCCTCTTACCGCTCGCGTTGATCCCACAACGTCCAGATCCCGCGTCGGCGAGGTTGTCTCTCTGGCAATCGACACCAACCGTGTTCACCTCTTCGATAAGGAAACCGAGCAGAGCATCATTTCCTAATCGAATCTTATATCACTGTTCAGAAACGGCCTCCGCAATGGGGGCCGTTTTTTTATTGTTAGCGTATTGCAACAAATTCGTGAAACAGATAAGATAAAATGAATATGAAAACGACCGGGTCGTTGTTTTTTGATGCCGGCGTATCGCTTTGCCGCGGGAATGTGTAGGTGAACGAAGATGGAAGAAATCAAGAAGTGTATCCGAGAGGTTGGTCAGATTGTCGAGAAGACCGTCGGAATCATGGATACCTTAGGTCTTGTGATTGCCTGTACGGATGCCTCCTGGGAGGGAACGGAAGATTCTTCCGTCCGGGCCGTGCTCATGTCCGAGGATATGATCGCGAGTACGGCGGGTAAGACGTACATCAAGATCAATATCGCCGAACAGACACAGTACATTGGATTCATCACGGGTACGGACGCGACGTCGCGCACCTATCTTGAATTGATATCCCAATGGATTCGTGCGGCATTGCGCGAACGCAATACGGACGCCGAGAGGGAGACCTTCATCAAGAACATCCTCCTCGAGAATGAACTGCCCGGTGATATTCCTCTTAAGTCACGTGAGTTCAAGGTTCCGTACGCCGTCTCTCGGGTTGTTTTCCTGATTCGTGTCATGCAGAATGAGAGTTCCTTCTGCATGGAGATTCTTCATAATCTCTTCCCGGACCGTAAATCGACCTATATTCTGGCGATGGATGAGGAGACGATTGTTCTGCTGACGGAAGTCGGAGACGATCTCGACGCTTCCATCGATGAGATCAGCAAGACGATTATTGATAATCTCAATACAGAATCTATGTCTCGCGTCTATATCGGCATCGGTATGGCCGCCGAGACGATGAAGGATGCGGCGAAGTCCTACCGCGAGGCGACCATGGCCTTGCGTATCGGCAGTATTTTCGAGAGCGATCAATATGTGATGCGGTATGACAAGCTCGGTCTCGGACGACTGATCTATCAGTTGCCGCCGACGCTCTGCAATATGTTCCTGGACGAAGTATTCCCGAAGGGCGCTTATGAGTCTTTGGATTCCGAGACGCTTCTTACGATTGCGAAGTTTTTCGAGAACAATTTGAACGGCAGCGAGACTTCGCGGCGTTTGTTTGTTCACCGGAACACTCTCGTGTACCGTTTGGACAAGGTACAGAAGATTACGGGGCTCGATTTGCGCAGCTTCGATGATGCGGTCCTCTTCAAGTTGGCGGCGATGGTTCGCACATACTTAGAGAAGCAGGACAAGAACGGGCGTCTCTCATCCGGCAAGTGGTGATGAGATCCCGGCGCGGAGGAAGAGTATTTGATTCGATTTGACAACGTGCATAAGACATACAAGACGGGGACACATGCCTTGCGTGGCGTCAGCTTTAAGGTGGATGACGGAGAATTTGTGTTTATCATCGGCAAGAGCGGCTCGGGTAAGTCAACCCTGGTCAAGCTCCTGACGAGAGAAGAGAAGCCGTCGGAGGGTAAGGTCTTTATCGACCATTTCCCTGTATCTCATATGTCGCGTATTCTGATCCCGGTACTGCGCCGCCATGTCGGGATGATCTTCCAGGACTTCCGGCTGATTGAGAGCAAGAATGTTTTTGAGAACGTCGCGTTTGCCGGTGAGATTATCGGTATGCCGCGAAAAGAACTCGTCCGCACGGTTGAGATTGTTCTTTCGGTTGTCGGCCTTCGACATAAAGCTTCGGCGATGCCGCATGAACTGTCCGGCGGCGAGCAGCAACGTGTTGCCATCGCTCGCGCCATGGTCAACGATCCGCAGCTGATTCTTGCCGATGAACCCACCGGAAATCTTGACCCGATCAACAGTGAAGCCATTATGGCCCTTCTGGCCGAGATCAATCGCAACGGGACGACCGTTGTCATCTGTACGCATGACAGCAATCTCGTCGACCGGATGAAGAAGCGTGTCATCGAGATTTCGGAAGGACGCGTGATTCGAGATGAGGCGGACGGTGCGTATACGGTGTGTGATCCCGATACGGGCGTTTGCACGACGTATGACACGGACGATGATTACACGACATCGGACGACGATTTGCGTTCTGATGGCGAGCTACTCATCGACGACGGTTATGACGCGGACGAGACGGACGATGAATCGCTCGTCGACCCTACCGCCGAACTCTGGATCAACGACGAACCGCAGATTCCGGCGGTTTCCGAGAAGGAGGATTCATGAGACCGCGCGCATTAGTCAATTCCATGAAGGAAGGGTTCACGGGTATCTTCCGTCATCCGCTCGTGACGATTGCGTCGGTGACTACGATTCTTTTGATGCTTCTTCTGATGTCCGCCTTCGTGATATTCTCCGCCGATGCGCGACATATCATGAAGAACCTCGGCCAACAACCGCCGATTGAGGTCTATATGAAGTTGGCCTCGACGCCGGAAGAGCGCGCCGCGGTAACCGCCTACCTGTCGGGGGATACCGCTCATGTCATCACCTATATCGAATCTTCACCGGCTCAGAACTACGAAGAGTTTCGCGTGAATCTCGGCGACAGCTCATCCGTCCTGGATGATTTCGATTACAATCAGTTTCTGCCCTATACGTACCGGATTCAACTCGTGGACCCGGCGTTCGCTGATGAAGTGGTCATGCGGTTAGAGGCCATTCCCGGAGTCAACAAGGTGATGCAGGAGCGCCAGGTCATGACGTTTCTGACGCAGACGACACAATGGGTCAATATCATAACCGCAGGAGCCTTTGTCGTTCTCTTTCTGATCGCGCTGTTCATCATCTCGAACATGGTTCGCATCTCTGTCTATGCGCGTGCAGCGGAGATTAATATTATGAAATACATCGGAGCGACGAATTCCTATATTCGTCTGCCGTTCATCATCGAAGGTGCTCTGGTCGGACTCATCAGTGCCATATGTGCCTGGGGTATTACCTGGCTGGCCTATACTCGAATCTATGACGCTTTGATGGCGAAGATTGACCCGACGAGTTTCTATGCAATCTTACCGATGTCATCGGTATCGAAGATCGTCCTGATCGTCTGTGCCGCGACCGGAATTCTGATCGGCGCCGTCGGCAGTGGAATATCCGTACGCAAGTACATACAGGTCTAACGGAGGCAACGCACATGAGAAGGATACATAAGAACACAACTGACACTGGATCATTGCCCATCTCGTCGACTTCTGCTCCGAGAGCTACAGCGATTCGCAGAATGGCAACGCTTCTTGCGGCGCTTCTTGTTTCCGGCGCTACCCTTGGATTCTCGACTCCGTCTGCAGATATCCTTCGTGCCGACTCGACAACGGACAGCATCAATGACGCCAAAGAGAAGAAGGAAGCCGCGCAAGAGGAAATAGATCAGGCACAGGAGAAGATCGAGGCACTCTCCGGAGAAGCTGACCAATTGTCCGCGGATCTCGCTTACTTGGGTGACTTAAGCGAGGAACAGAAGGCACAGTACCTCATTATTGCCGAAGATCTGCAAAACGCTCTTCTGGCCAAGCAGGCCGCCATTGACATCTATGTCCAATCACAGGAAGATCTGACGGCCAAGAAGACCGAATACACCGAGAGAATCAGCACGATGTTCGAGTACCAGAACAAATCCATCCTTGAGATTCTTCTGGAATCGGAGAACCTTGCCGGATTTTTCACAAACCTCGAATTGATATCGTTGATCGCGGAGTCGGATTCGCAGATGATCGAGGAGCTCAATGCGGCGATGGACGACGCAGCGCTGAAGAGTGAGTACGCGATGCAGGAAGCGACGGATATGCAGGTAATTGCCGATTCAAAACAAGCGGAGCTCGAGGCTCTGGAGCAGCGAATCGGCGAGACCGAGGCAGCGCTCGAGGAGGCGGAGACGCAACTGTCCGAATGGCAGCAGAAGGAAGACGAACTGGAACAGGAAGCCGCAAATCTTGACGCGGAGATCGCCCGTTTGCAGAAAGAACTGGAGAAGAGCAAGAAGAAGACCGGCGGATCATCCGGTTCATCCGGTTCGACTACACAGATACCGCCGAACGGACAGCTCACATGGCCGTATCCCGGCGACTATACCATATATTCCGGTTTCGGCATGCGTTTCCACCCTGTCTACAAGATTAACAAGATGCACAACGGCGTAGATCTCGGCGGCTCTTACGGCAACCCGATCGTTGCCGCGGATTCCGGCACGGTCCTCATCGCCTCGGCTCCCTGGGCCGGACAGAACACCGGAGGAACGAATTACGGGAATTACATCGTGATCGATCACGGCAACGGGATGACTACGACCTATGCCCATTGTAAAGATCTGTACGTATCCGTCGGTGATACCGTGTCCGCCGGGCAGGAGATCGCCGCTTGCGGAAGTACCGGAACCTCCACGGGACCGCATCTGCATTTTGAGGTCCGTGTCAACGGAACCCGTGTGGATCCCGCTCCTTACATCCAGTAAGGGGATCTATGACAATGCAACAGGAACCCTATGACCGCCTGGCCGGAATCTACGATCATTTCCAGAGCGACGTCGACTATGACGCATGGATAGAATATATCGACGGATTGATCCGAAGATACGGTAAGAGAACCGGAGACGGTACCGGCGGACGCTTGCTCGTTTGCGACTTAGGCTGCGGAACAGGAATCGTATGCCGCGGAATTCATCGGCTTGGGTATGATGTGATCGGCATCGACGCATCGGAAGCAATGCTCGCGAAGTCCGTAGAACAATCCCCATCCGGGGAGATCCTTTACCTGCGCCAGGACATCACAAGGATGGAACTCTTTGGTACGGTGGATGTGTTCCTGTGCCTTCTTGACACGGTGAATCACATCACTCGTGAATCGGATCTTTTGCGCATGTTCCGTTCCTTTGCGAATTATCTGAATCCCGGCGGACTTTTTATTTTTGATACCGCAACGCGGCATCACTTCGAGAACAATCTCGGCAACCGCTTTTTTCATGCCGTGTATGACGAGTACGCGCTTCTCTGGCAGAATCGATTCGCGAAAAAATCCGGGATCAGTACATCGGATATCGTGCTTTTCGAGAAGACAGGGGAAAAAGAGGAGCTTTATCTTCGCCGCGAACTTCAGATCAGAGAGAAGTACTACGATCCCGAGAAAGTCGGGAGTATGTTGGAAGCGTCCGGCATGCAGATTCTCGCGCGATTTGGAGAGTTGACGAATCGTATGCCGTCCCCGCGAGGCCGAAGAGATTTCTGGGTGGCGGCACGTCGTCTCGAACCCGACGCACAAACGACTGACAAGGAGTAATCATCATGGAAGATACAGTATTTTATCGTGCGCCCGGTGCGCCGGAAGACCCAAGTGCGGACTACCTTGTCCGTGCTACCGCGTATGACGGCCACGTCCGCGCCTTGTGCATCCGGACGACAGGCGTTGTTTCTGCCGCGCTTGCGATTCATGAGACATCTCCCGCGGCGACGGCTGCGTTTGGCCGGTTTCTGACGGGTTCGTTGCTTCTTGCGGATACACTCAAGAACAAAGAAGACACCCAGACGACGAATATCCGGAGTGACGGTCCGATCGGCGGGATGACGGCCGTCTGTGACAGCGGAAGAAATGTCCGCGGAGTACTCCATCATCCTGCTGTCGAAACGACCTATCGCGCACCGGGGAAGATTGATGTTGCGGCGGTGGTCGGCAAAGGTATCCTTACCGTCGTTAGAGATCTCGGTATGAAGGAACCGTATGTTGGATCCGTCGAGCTCATTTCCGGAGAAATCGCGGAAGACTTCACCTATTATCTGGCCGTATCCGAACAGACACCCTCTGTTGTATCTCTCGGCGTCCTTCTCGGAGCCGACGGCGTTCATCAGGCGGGCGGGTTCCTTGTGCAGGTTCTTCCGGGTGCCCCGGATCATGTGATCGACGTACTTGAGAAGCGAGCCACCGGTGGGTTTCCCGATATTACCTTCCTTATGGAAGAGGGATTGTCTCCGGAGAAGATTCTCGATATGTTCCTTGGGGATCCCGAAATTATCTATCTCGGCGCGGAATCGGTCCAATATGCTTGCAACTGCACGCGCGACAAGATGGAGCGCGGACTTCTGACACTCGGCGAGGCCCAGTTGCGTGAACTGTCGGAAACCGACGAGGGGATTGAGATCTCTTGCCACTTCTGCAAAACGAATTATCATTTCTCGAAAGATCAGGTTCACCGACTGGCGGACAGTGTGAAGAAATAGTCTTTTCGGGTACTTTCACAATGGAAATTGCCGTGTCGGACGCCCGGCAGGGAAGCCAATAATCTCCTTATATCTACCGCGAAAAAATGTGCTTGCAAATCCCGGATATATGAGATATACTACTCCGTGCGCGAAGAAATTCTTGGCGCAGAGCGTTGATGTCGGAGATTGCCGCGGGTCTTGCATGCTGCTAAGACAAGCGGGTAACTCAGACAGAGCAGTCCGGGCAGCGATCCGGACGACCTCAACAAGTTGGCAGCGTGTGTTTGTGACCGGACACATGCCCAGGCCCAAAGTGCGGCGAGCATCCGTTTCGCTGTAACTGGTTTCCTGGGTTTTCTGATGGTCACACAAGAAACGCCCGGCAAGGTTGAGGGAAGCGGCAGATAATTGGAGGAAAGATTTATGGCAGCCAAACAGAAAGTAAGAATCAAACTCAAGGCATTTGATCACGAGCTTCTCGACCAGAGCGCAGCACGCATCGTTGAGACCGTGACAAGAACCGGCGCGAATTTCTCGGGCCCGATCCCGCTCCCTACGGAGAAGGAGATCACAACCATTCTGCGTTCTCCCCACAAGTACAAAGATTCGCGCGAACAGTTTGAGATTCGTACGCACAAGCGTCTGATCGACATTTTTGCTCCCAACCAGAAGACGGTTGATGCATTGATGAAGCTTGACATGCCGGCCGGTGTGAGCATTGAGCTCAAGGTCTGAAGTTAAGCGCATTTCCGGCTTTGCGCCTCCGCATGAGGGTGTCGCAAGGCCGGGGTCATGTTCGGGGGTAAGCTCCCGAACCAATAACCGAAGGAGGTATAAGAAAGATGAGTAAATTCATGCTTGGCAAGAAGGCCGGAATGACACAGCTGTTCGACGAGAACGGCATCGCGATCCCGGCAACCGTCATCGAGTGCGAGCCTATGTTCGTAATTCAGAACAAGACGGAAGAGAAGGACGGGTATTCGTCGGTTAAGGTTGCCGTCGGCAACATCCGCGAGAAGCTGGTGAACAAACCCGACATGGGCCAGTTCAAGAAGGCCGGTGCACCTGTAAAGCGTCACATGCGCGAGTTTTCCGCCGATTCCGAGTTCTCGCTCGGACAGGAGATCAAGGTCTCCGATATGTTCAGCGTGGGAAATCACGTTGACGTGAGCGGCGTTTCCAAGGGTAAGGGTTATGCCGGTAACATCAAGCGCCACGGTCAGAAGGGCGGTCCGGACGGACACGGCTCGATGTACCACAGACGCGTTGGTTCTATGGGCGCCAATACCACACCTGCCCGTGTTCGCAAGGGTAAGAAGATGCCCGGACACATGGGTGCGGTCAACTGCACTGTACAGAACCTGAATGTCGTCCTCGTTGACGGCGAGAGAGGGATCCTCGTGCTTCGAGGCGCAGTCCCCGGCCCGAAGGGCGGACTTGTTTCGATCGAGACATCCGTCAAGTCAAAGTAATTCGGCGTAAGGAGGAGCATAGAAAATGGCAAAAGTAGATGTCTACAATCTGGATGGAGCCGTTACGGGTCAGATCGACCTTTCCGACGATATCTTTGGTATCGAGCCGAATGCGTTTGCGATGCAGGCCGTAATCAGAAATCAGCTGGCGAATCGTCGTCAGGGCACACATTCCACGAAAACGAGAAGCGAAGTCAGAGGCGGCGGCAGAAAGCCGTATCGTCAGAAGGGAACCGGTCGTGCCCGTCACGGCTCTACACGTTCCGCACAGTATGTCGGCGGCGGCATCATTTTTGGGCCCAAGCCGAGAGATTACAGCTATACTCTGCCGAAGAAGGTCAGAAGACTGGCGATGAAGTCCGCTCTTTCGACAAAGCTTCTGGCACAGAATATCATCGTTATCGATTCTCTCAATTTCGACGAGATCAAGACGGCCAAGATGGTCAAGGTCATGAAGGCCCTGAAGATCGAGAGCCCGGCGCTCGTTGTTCTCGCTGAGAAGAACGTGAATGTCGAGAAGTCCGCAAGAAATATTCCCACAGTCAAGACGGCTTTCGTCAACACGATCAACGTGTTTGACATCCTGAAGTATGACCGTTTCGTCATGACAAAGGACGCCGCAATGAAGGTTCAGGAGGTGTACGTATAATGAAGACACCGCAGGATATTATTCTTAAGCCGATCATCACCGAGAAGAGTTCTATGGATTCTGCCATCGGCAAGTATTCCTTTAAGGTAGATGAGAGAGCGACAAAGACAGAGATCCGCATGGCCGTCGAGCAGCTGTTCGACGTCAAGGTTCTCTCGGTCAACACCTCCCGCTATGACGGCAAGGTGAAGAGACAGCGTGGCATCCCCGGTATGACTTCTTCTTTCAAGAAGGCTGTCGTAACGATTGCTATGGAAGCAAAGGACGTTACCTACAAGGCCAAGGGCGGCAAGTCCGTCAAGGTCTCCGGCAAGTATAAGACGTCGATTGAAGAATTCGGGTTTGGCCAGTAAGCGGCCGGATTGATGAAGGAGTGAAGAAAGATGCCAGTAAAAACTTTTAATCCTACTTCCCCTGCCGTACGTCAGATGACGGTTGCCGATTTCTCCGTTCTCACGAACAAGAAACCGGAGAAGAGCCTTCTCGTATCGGCCAAGAAGACAGGCGGACGCAATGCCTATGGCCGCATCACCGTACGTCACATCGGCGGAGGAAACCGCCGCAAGATTCGTATCCTCGATTGGAAGAGACAGAAGGATTCGATTCCCGCGACCGTCGTCGCTCTGGAATATGATCCGAACCGTACCGCCTACATTGCTCTTCTGCAGTATGCGGATGGCACGAAGTCCTACATTCTCGCGCCGCAGGGTATCACCGTCGGAGCGAAGGTCGTCAGCGGAACCGATGCGGATATCGTAGCCGGCAACGCACTTCCGATTGAGAATATCCCGGTCGGTACAATTCTTCATGCGATCGAGCTCAAGCCCGGCAAGGGCGCTCAGATGGTTCGTACGGCAGGCGCCGGCGCACAGCTGATGGCGAAGGAAGGCGATTATGCTCAGCTTCGTCTGCCTTCCGGTGAAGTTCGCATGGTTTCTGTCAAGTGTCGCGCAACCGTCGGAACCGTCGGCAACAACGAGCACGAGAACATTACCGTCGGTAAGGCCGGACGCAAGCGTCATATGGGCGTCAGACCCACCGTCCGCGGTGTCGTCATGAACCCTTGCGATCACCCTCACGGTGGTGGTGAAGGTAAGTCCCCGATCGGCCGTCCCGGCCCGGTAACACCTTGGGGCGTACCGACTCTTGGCAAGAAGACGAGAAACAAGAAGAAGCCGTCGAACAAGTATATCGTCAAGAGAAGAAAGTGAAAGGAGGCTCGTAACCGATGAGTAGATCAACAAAGAAGGGCTATTTTGTACAGGATGTGCTGATGAAGCGTATCGAAGCCATGAATGCCGTCAACGAGAAGAAGGTTGTGAAGACCTGGTCGAGAGCCTCGACAATCTTCCCCGAGTTCGTAGGACATACGATCGCGGTTTACGACGGAAGAAAGCACGTTCCGGTTTACGTCACAGAAGAAATGGTCGGACACAAGCTCGGTGAGTTCGCTCCTACGAGGACGTTCAGAGGCCATGCGGGCGAGAAATCAACAGGCGGCCGCTGAGTAAGCGAAAGCTCTTGAAGGGAGGAACATCTAGTGGAAAAGAAAGTCATGAGCAAAGAATTTTTGCTTGAGAATCGCGAGGAAATCCTTGCGGAACAGGCGGCACACGCCACAAAGAACGCAAAACCGAAGCTTCTCACAAAGAAGGAGCGCAAGGTGCTCGGCGTAGGCCGTGACGAAGGTAAAGCGATCGCGAAATATGTTCGCGTGACACCCCGTAAGATGAAGGTTGTTATCGACCTCATTAAGGGAAAGAGCCTTGACGATGCATACGCAATTCTGATGTATACACCGAAGGCGGCATCTCCGGTCCTTACGAAGGCACTGAAGTCTGCCGAAGCTAACTGTGTAAACCGTGAGACAGGCGCATTGAACCGTGATGCTCTGTATGTAGCCGACGCATTCGCAAATCAGGGCCCCGTTCTGAAGCGCTTTATGCCGAGAGCGAGAGGATCCGCTGCAAGAATCAATAAGAGAACAAGCCATGTAACGGTCGTTCTCAAGGAAAAGGCGTAAGGAGGATTTCGAGAATGGGCCAGAAGGTAAATCCCCATGGTTTGCGAGTTGGTGTCATCAAAGGATGGGATACTCGCTGGTATGCGGATAAGAAAACATTCAGTGATTATCTGGTTGAAGACAAGAAAATCCGTGTATTCGTAAAGAAAGAGTATTTCGCTGCCGGCGTTTCGAACATTGAGATCGAGCGCAAGGGCGACGATAAGACGATGGTTATCATCAATACTGCCAAGCCCGGAATTATCATCGGACGTCAGGGTGCCGGCATCGAGGACCTGAAGAAGAAACTCCAGAAGCAGTTCAACAAGAACTTCTTCGTGGATATCCGAGAGATCCGTACACCGGACACCTCGGCTCAGCTCGTAGCGGAAAGCATTGCCGCTCAGCTTGAGAAGAGAATCTCCTTCCGTCGTGCGATGAAGCAGGCCATGATGCGTACCATGAAAGCCGGTGCAAAGGGCATCAAGACTCAGGTCTCCGGACGTCTGGGTGGTGCTGAAATCGCTCGTGTCGAGCACTATCATGAAGGAACAATCCCGCTTCAGACCCTTCGTGCGGATATTGACTACGGATTTGCCGAAGCCAATACGACGTATGGACGCATCGGCGTCAAGGTCTGGATCTATCGCGGAGAAATTCTTACCGCCAAAAAGCCTGCGGTAAAGGTTGAGGAAGGGGGAGACAAGTAATGCTTCTTCCAAAGAGAGTCAAGTACAGAAAGCAGCATCGCGGACGTCTTACCGGTAAGGCAACTCGCGGCAACGTCGTCGCTTACGGAGATTTCGGTCTTATGGCGACAGAGCCTTGCTGGATCACTGCCAATCAGATCGAAGCCGCACGTATCGCGATCAACCGCTACGTCAAGAGAGGCGGACAGGTCTGGATTAAGATTTTCCCCGATAAGCCGGTTACGGCAAAGCCTGCTGAGACCCGAATGGGTTCCGGTAAGGGTTCTCCGGAGTACTGGGTAGCTGTTGTTAAGCCGGGCCGCGTTCTTTTTGAGATCGCCGGCGTACCGGAAGAGCAGGCCAGAGAAGCAATGCGTCTTGCGGGACACAAGCTTCCTTGCGCAACGAAGTTTATCGCGAAAGAACAGGAGGGTGACGTAAATGAAGGCTGATGAGATCCGCGGAAAGTCCGCAGACGAGCTTAAGAAAGAACTGGTAGCCCTCAAGGAAGAGCTCTTCAAGCTTCGTTTCCAGCACGCCACGAACCAGCTTGAGAACCCGCAGCGCCTTGGTGCTGTCAAGAGGGATATTGCCCGCGTGAATACGATTATCCGTGAGCAAGAGCTCAAGGCGAAGAAATAAGGGGGAATAAGCAGATGAGCGATCGTAACCTCAGAAAAACGCGCGTCGGCATCGTATCAAGCGACAAGATGGATAAGACAATTGTCGTGTCGGTTACCGAGCATGTAAAGCACCCGCTGTATAAGAAGATCATCAAGAGAACCTATAAGCTTAAGGCTCATGATGAAGAGAATTCTTGCGGCGTCGGTGACAAAGTTAAGGTCATGGAAACTCGCCCGCTCTCGCGTGATAAGCGCTGGAGACTCGTCGAGATTGTTGAGAAGGCGAAATAATACGTAGCCGTTATCGGTTGTCACGTAAAGGAGGAAAACTAGCATGATTCAAGTAGAATCCAGACTTAGATCTGCTGACAACACCGGTGCAAAGGAACTACTCTGCATCAAGGTGCTCGGCGGTTCGTGGCGCAAATATGCGAATATCGGCGACGTCATCGTATGCTCTGTCAAGTCGGCCGCTCCTGGCGGTGTTGTTAAGAAAGGCGAGGTTGTTAAAGCCGTCGTCGTTCGTTCCAAGAGAGGTGTAAGAAGACCCGACGGTTCTTACATCAAGTTCGATGAAAATGCTGCCGTTATCATCAAAGAAGACAAGAACCCGCGTGGAACCCGTATCTTTGGGCCCATCGCCAGAGAGCTCCGAGACAAGGATTACATGAAGATCCTTTCTCTGGCCCCAGAAGTTCTGTAAGGAGGACGACAAATGGCAAGCAAGATTCATGTTAAGAAAGATGATACCGTCGTCGTGCTCTCGGGCAAGGACGCCGGCAAGCAGGGTAAGGTTATCAAGGCGACTCCGGACAGCGGACGCGTGTTCGTTTCGGGAGTGAACATGGTGACAAAGCACCAGAAGGCGAGAGGTCAGTACAAACCTGCGGCTCTCATCAATCGCGAGGGTTCCATCGATGCATCCAACGTTATGCTCGTATGCCCCAAGTGCGGGAAGCCTTCCCGTGTCGCTTCGAAGGTGAATACCGACGGATCCAAGGACCGTGTCTGCAAGAAGTGCAGCGCTGTCATCGATACCGTCAAGAAGGCCAGCAAGGAGGGTTAATCGATGTCAAGACTCAAAGATAAGTACACATCCGAAGTTGCGCCTGCGCTGCAGGAGACCTTCCGTTACAAGTCCACAATGCAGGTCCCGAAGGTTGAGAAGATCGTTCTCAACATGGGTGTCGGCGAAGTGAACACGAATCCGAAGGCTCTTGAGAACGCGATGCGCGACATGGGAATTATCTCCGGCCAGAGACCTGTCGCAACAATTGCGACCAAGTCCGTCGCCGCTTTCAAACTCAGAGAAGGCATGAAGATCGGCTGCAAGGTTACCCTTCGCGGCGAAAAGATGTATGACTTCCTCGATAAGCTGATGAGCATCTCTCTTCCTCGCGTTCGCGACTTCCGCGGCGTCAGTGCAAACTCTTTTGACGGACACGGCAACTATGCCATGGGTATCAAGGAGCAGCTGATGTTTCCCGAAATCGAGTACGATAAGGTAGATAAGATTCGCGGAATGGATATTATCATCGTTACGACAGCCAAGACAGACGAAGAAGCCAGAGAGCTTCTGAAGCTCATGGGCATGCCGTTCCGTAAGTAAGCAGGAGGAGGATAGTTACATGGCAAAAAAGTCAATGATCCTGAAGGCAAATAAGCCAGCAAAGTTTAAGACACAGCAGCATAACCGCTGCAAGCTCTGCGGCAGACCTCATGCCTATATCCGCAAGTACGGCATCTGCCGTCTCTGCTTCCGTGAATTGGCATATAAGGGACAAATTCCCGGCGTCCGTAAGGCCAGCTGGTAACGAAGATTAATCGAAGGAGGAAATAGTATGCAGATTACAGATGCAATCGCAGATATGCTGACAAGAATCCGTAACGCCGGCACAGCCGGTCATCCGACGGTTATGATTCCGGCTTCCAATCTGAAGAAGGCGATCGCACAGATTCTCTTGGATGAGGGTTTTATCAACCGCTTCGAAGTCATCGAAGACGATAAGCAGGGTATGATCAAGGTTACGCTCAAGTATGCTGCCAGAAAGAGCGTCATCACCGGTATCAAGCGTATCTCGAAGCCCGGTCTTCGTGTTTACACGGATCTTGAGAATCTTCCCAAGGTACTTGGTGGACTCGGAATCGCCATCATCTCTACATCCAAAGGAATTATGACCGACAAGAAAGCACGCCAGCTCGGCGTGGGCGGAGAGGTAATGGCTTACGTTTGGTAAGCCATAAGGCCATCGCTTGCGAAGCGGCCGGTACACTCTGAAAGGGAGGGTTCGAGGAAATACGAATCCCCCGTAATCTTAAGAGCAGGAGGTAATCAATATGTCTCGAATTGGCAGAATGCCGATCACGATCCCCGCTGGGGTCGAAGTTACACTGGAAGGCCGTACAATTACGGTCAAGGGCAAGGGTGGTACTCTTGTAAGAGATATTCATCCCGAAATGACCGTCAAGATTGACGGTGCCGTAATCACCGTAGAGAGACCTTCCGAAGAAAAGAAGCATAAGGCACTCCATGGCCTTACGCGCTCCCTCGTCAACAATATGGTGACGGGTGTGAACGAAGGATTTTCCAAGACATTGGAGATTAATGGTGTCGGCTTTAAGGCCGCGAAGGATGGAAAGAAGCTTAACCTTAACCTTGGTTATTCCCATCCGATTGCGCTGGAAGAACCCGAGGGTATCACCATCGAGGTCCCTGCCGCGAACAAAATCATCGTTAAAGGTGCAGACAAACAGTTGGTCGGTGAGACCGCTGCGAAGATACGTGCCTTCAGACTTCCCGACGTTTATAAGGGCAAGGGTATTAAGTACTCTTATGAGACCTTAAGAATTAAGGAAGGCAAGACCGGAGCCAAGAAATAAGAGAAGGGGTGAAAAGCATGATTAATAAGCCTGATAGCAACAAAATCCGCTTAAGAAAGCATCTGCGTGTGCGTAAAAAGATCACCGGAACCCCCGAGCGTCCGCGTCTGTGCGTTTTCCGTTCCAATACGAACATCTATGCGCAGATCATTGACGATTCACAGGGCTTTACGCTCGTCAGCGCATCTACCCTCGAGAAGGATATCAAGACCGGACTCCCCTACGGCGGCAACATTGAAGGTGCCAAGTCCGTCGGCAAGCTCGTCGCAGAGCGCGCCATCGAAAAGGGAATCAAGGATGTTGTGTTCGACAGAGGCGGATACATTTTCCACGGCCGCGTTGCGGCACTGGCAGAGGCAGCCCGTGAGGCTGGTCTCAATTTCTAAGCAGGAGGGAAGCTGAAGATGCGTATTGATCCGAATACTGTTGAACTCAAAGAAAAGGTCATCCATATCGGTCGTGTATCCAAAACCGTTAAGGGCGGTCGGAACTTCCGTTTCGCGGCTCTCGTCATCGTTGGAGATGAGAACGGTCACGTCGGTAAGGGAATCGGCAAAGCTGCTGAAATCCCGGATGCAATCCGCAAGGGTATCGAAGATGCGAAGAAGAATCTGGTCTATGTACCGATCAACGGAACCACGATTCCTCACGAGGCGCTCGGCGTCTTCGGAGCAGGCAAGATCGTTATGAAGCCTGCGAAGGCCGGTACCGGCGTTATCGCCGGCGGTCCTGTTCGTGCCGTTTGTGAAATGGCCGGAATCAAGGATATTCGTACGAAGTCGTTGGGAACCAACAATCCCAACAATATGGTTAACGCTACACTCGAGGGTCTCAAGAGCCTGAAGTCTCTTGAGCAAGTCGCTCGTCTCCGTGGCAAAACCGTAGAAGAAATAATGTGATAGGAGGTGCGTCATCCATGGCTGAATTGAAGATTACCCTGGTGAAGAGCACCAATAGTGCACAAAAGATGCATACCGCTACCATAGCAGCTCTCGGTCTTCGCAAAATCGGTCAGTCCGTCATTAAGAAGGACTCCGAGGCGATCCGCGGAATGGTGCACAAGGTTGCTCATCTTGTTACTTGCGAAGAAGTCTAACGGAGGTAGAAAAGAATGAAGCTCAATGATATGACTTCCAGCGGAAATGCCAAGGCATACCGCAAGGGCCGCGGCGTAGGCAGCGGCAACGGCAAGACTGCCGGTCGTGGCCACAAGGGCCAGAACTCCCGCTCCGGCGGCGGTGTCCGTCCCGGCTTTGAAGGCGGACAAATGCCTCTGTACAGACGTCTTCCGAAGCGCGGCTTCAACAACAAGCAGTTCGCGCCTTCGTACATCGAGGTCAACATTACGGATCTCGAGCGTTTTGCGGACGGCACGATCGTCGACGCGGAGCTTCTCAAGAACTCCGGCCTGCTCTCTGTCCCGAAGACGAACGACGGCATCAAGGTCCTTGGTACCGGTGATCTGACCAAGAAGCTGACCGTAAAGGCAGCGAAGTTCACCGCATCCGCCAAGGAGAAGATCGAAAAAGCTGGTGGCTCGGCCTCGGAGGTATGAGATGAAAGGTATTTTCGCTACCTTGGTCAACGCATTTCGCGTACCGGAACTGAGAAAGAAGATTCTCTTCACGCTACTCATCCTGACCATCTATCAGCTGGGTGCGTTGATTCCGGTTCCGGGTCTTAATCGCGAAGTCTTTTCAACGTTACTACAGAGAATGGGTCAGATCGGTCAGATGATGAATATCATCAACGGCGGCAGTCTCTTTGCGGCATCCATCTTCGCGATGGGTATCACACCCTACATCAACTCATCGATCATCATCCAACTTCTTACCGTCGCAATCCCGCCCCTCGAGCGTTTGCAGAAGGAAGGCGAGCCCGGCAAGAAGAAGATCCAGAAGATTGTTCGATTCACAACGATCGGCTTAGCGCTCATACAGGCGACGGCCTTCTGGTTTGCAACCAAGGAAGCGATGACCACCCTGATGAACCCCGTTCTTACGGCGATCCTCATCATCGTATCGTTCACAGCCGGAACCGCGTTTATCATGTGGCTCGGCGAGCGGATCAATGAGAAGGGTATCGGCAACGGAATCTCGCTGATCATCTTCACGGGTATCGTTACGCGTATTCCGGACATGGCGAATTCCCTGTTCAACCATGCGATTGCTGTATCGGGTCAGTTTGATCCCATGGCTCTCGGTATCTTGTTGGGAATCCTGCTGTTTGTCGCGATCACTCTGGCCACGACGGCAACGATTATCTTCGTTATCTTCGTGCAGAACGCCGAAAGAAGAATTGCGGTCCAGTACTCGAAGAAGGTCGTCGGAAGAAAGACCTACGGCGGACAGAACACGTATATCCCGCTCAAGGTCAATCAATCCGGTGTTATGCCCGTCATCTTCGCGATGTCGATCCTGTCCCTGCCGCAGACCATCGTCTCGATGTTCTTCGCTTCGAGCGATAACATTGTCGTCGAGTGGTTTAGGAACTTCGGATCAAATCCCATGTACTACGTGGTTGAACTTCTCCTCGTCGTCGGATTTACATTCTTCTATTCGATGATTCAGTTCAATCCGATTGAGATCTCCAATAACCTGCAGAAGAACGGCGGATTCATTCCCGGTGTTCGTCCGGGTCGTCCGACGGCGGATTACATCGCTCGTACGGCAAGCCGAATGAACTGGGCGGACGGACTCTTCCTTTCGCTGGTTGTTCTGATTCCTACCTTGTTAGGTACTCTTGCTCATATCCCCGATGTCTGGTTTGCCGGAACATCGGTCCTCATTCTGACGGGTGTAGCCAATGACCTCGTCAAGCAGATTGAATCGCAGATGGTGACACATCACTATCGTGGATTCCTTGATTAAGGAATCACCTGATATGCGAGATAATACTGCCCTTCCGCCGGAAGAATTCCGGCAAATTGTAAAATGATTGCCGATAGCCTCGCACGGAATGCATTTCTCGTATTCCGTGCGAGGCTGTACGAGCGTTAGGAGTAAGATGAATCCGGTGATACGATAAGAATCACCGATTCAGGGGGAAGATACATGCGTTTGATTGTATTAGGAGCGCCGGGATCCGGTAAGGGAACGATTGCCATCGAACTTGAGAAATCGTACGGTATCGCACATATTTCGACCGGCGATATTTTTCGAGCAAATATTAAGGCCCGTACTCCGCTCGGAGTAGAAGCCAAGACGTATATTGATAAAGGCGAACTGGTTCCGGATTCGGTTACAATCGCGATGCTCAAGGACCGCATATCGCAGAAGGATTGTGACAGCGGATTTCTTCTGGATGGATTCCCCCGGACGATCCCTCAGGCAGAAGCGCTCGACCAGTTTCTCGCCGAAAAGCATCAAGCGATCGACGCCGTTATCTGCGTGTCTGTCGCCGATAATAAGATTATCGAACGTGTATCCGGTCGTCGTGTCTGCATGAATTGCGGCGCCAGCTATAATATTCTTTTTCGCCCGTGCAAAGTCGAAGGAATCTGTGACGCATGCGGCGGGCCGGTCATGCAACGTGACGACGATCAGCCCGATACGGTTCTTACAAGACTCACGACATACTACCTTAAGACACAGCCTTTGGTCGATTTCTATACCGTCAGAGGACTGATACTTCCGGCGGATAACAACGACAATTACCTCGTCGCACTGCAGACGATCCGTGACGGATTAACCGCACGCGGTCTTCTGTAAAGAATCAGGAGTAAACATGGTATCACTCAAGACGACGGATGAAATCCAGAAACTTAAAAGTGCGGGCCGCATTGTTGCGCTTGTCTTTGAGGCTGTCGCAGATATCATCCGGCCGGGAATCTCAACATGGGAGATCGACCAGGTAGCCGAGCGGATCATTCGAGGCGAAGGGGCGACTCCGTCCTTTTTACATTATGGTCATCCGCCGTTTCCGGCTTCAACGTGCATTTCGATCAACGAAGAGGTGGTCCATGGGATACCGAGTCGCGACCGGATTCTTGTCGAAGGAGATATTGTCAGCCTTGACGTAGGCGCCTTTTTCGACGGTTACCACGGAGATGCGGCAAGAACATATGCCGTCGGCAAGATCAGTCCGGAAAAAGCCGCTCTGATCCGTGTCACGGAAGAGTGTTTTGCCAAAGCTTTTGAGGCTGCCGTTCCCGGAAACCGCATCGGCGATGTTTCTTTCGCTGTCCAGCAACATGCTGAATCCTTCGGATACGGCGTCGTCAGGGAACTCACCGGCCACGGCATCGGCACGAAACTCCACGAAGAACCGGACGTACCGAACTTTGGACGCAAAGGCCATGGTATGCGAATAGCACCGGGCCTCGTCATCGCGGTAGAACCGATGATCAATATGGGTACCCACAAAGTCCGTGTCCTCGATGATGAATGGACGATCATAACCGCAGATCGCCTTCCTTCGGCGCACTATGAGAACACGATCGCTATCACGGCGGACGGTCCGGTGATTACGACGAAGGTGAATCTGTGAAATCATTTCACAACATCGCGTCAGGTATCACACGGATGAATGAACCGATACGGGTCGGAAGCCTTGTCTGCTCAATATGCGGTCATGACGCGGGACGTATCTATATGGTCTGTGATCTTAAGGAGCCGTATGCATTTCTTTGCGACGGGGTGACAAGAGATCTTGTACGTTCGAAGAAGAAGCTAGTGAAGCATTGTGTGCACATCGGGCACATTCCTGCGTCACAGACGTTTCTGGAGCAAATAAAAACGCTGGAAGCGGGCCCGCAAAGAGCTGCAATTCGGAAAGCGATCAGTATATACAACCCACGAGTGATGGATAACCATCAAGGATAAGAAGGAGACACAAATGGCAAAAGAAGATGTAATTGAAGTTGAGGGTATTGTCGTTGATGCTTTACCGAACGCGATGTTCAAAGTTAAGCTGGAGAACGGTCACGAGGTTCTCGCTCACATTTCCGGCAAGCTCAGACAGAACTATATTAAGATTCTGCCGGGAGATCGCGTGACTTTGGAGCTCTCACCCTATGACCTCTCGAGAGGTCGGATCACCTGGAGAGCAAAATAACCAGATTTGCCCGAAAATAATTCAATATTCGATAAAAAACCACTTGATTTAGATTGGGTTTTTGTTATTATATTATAGCATGCGCCTATAGGGTGCTCGTTTTCCTGCATCAGCAGGAACTGATTAGCAGGAGGTTAGGAAGTATGAAGGTTAGACCGTCCGTTAAGACCATGTGCGAAAAGTGCAAAGTGATTCGCCGTAAGGGCCGTGTCATGATCATCTGCTCGGATCCGAAGCACAAGCAGAGACAGGGCTAAGGTATCGCCACCGGACAGTGGTAACTGTCCGGGATCAATGGCGCATACAGATTTCGGAAATAACACGCACCATTTGGGGGCGGCTGTCTTCCGCTAACCGCGGGAGATTCTCCATATCGCGTGTTCGATAGATAGAACAGCTTATTCAAGAATTTATTACACGGAGGTACATCAGATGGCGCGTATTGCCGGTGTGGATCTGCCCAATGACAAGAGAGTCGAGATTGCTCTCACCTACATTTTTGGCGTTGGCAAGAAAACTTCTACACAGATTCTTTCTGATTCCTCGATCAATCCGGATACCCGCGTGAAGGACCTCTCTGAGGACGAGATCGCGAAGATTCGTGAGAAGATCGAGAACAATTATAACGTAGAGGGTGATTTGCGTAGAGAAATCTCTCTCAACATCAAGCGTCTGACGGAAATCGGCTGCTATCGTGGCCGTCGTCACAGAATGGGTCTTCCTGTTCGCGGTCAGCGCACGAAGACGAACGCCCGTACCCGCAAGGGACCGAAGCGTACGATCGCTGGCAAGAAGAAGTAAGGAGGCGTAACCCATGGCTAAGGCAGTTAAGAAAACGGCTATCCGGCCGAAGAAGAGAGAGCGCAAGAACATTGATCGCGGTCACGCGCATGTTCATTCAACGTTCAACAATACAATCGTTACCATTACTGACCCGCTCGGCAATGCCGTTTCGTGGGCTTCCGCTGGTGGAATGGGCATGAAGGGCTCCCGTAAAGGAACCGCTTTCGCCGCTCAGTTAGCCGCAGAAGATGCCGCCAAGAAGGCTGTTGATCACGGTATGCGTACGGTTGAGGTTTTTGTCAAAGGCCCCGGTGCCGGTCGCGAATCTGCGATCCGGGCTCTTCAGACAACGGGACTCGATGTTGTCATGATCAAAGATGTCACACCGGTTCCCCATAACGGTTGCAGACCGCCCAAGAGAAGAAGAGTCTGATTACGGAGGTATAGAGAATGGCCAGATATACAGACGCATCCTGCCGCCTGTGCCGCAGAGAGGGCAACAAGCTTTTTCTCAAGGGACAGAGATGTTATTCACCCAAGTGCTCGATTTCGAGAAGAAGCATGGCCCCGGGCCAGCATGGACAGGGACGCAAGAAGATGTCCGAATACGGAATCCAGCTTCGTGAGAAGCAGAAGACCAAGCGCTTCTACGGTATACTCGAGAAGCAGTTCCACTCAACATACGAGCGCGCTGAGCGCATGAAGGGCAAGGCCGGTGACAACCTGTTGCAGCTCCTCGAAACGCGTATGGACAATATCGTTTATCGCATGGGTATCGCCGCTTCCCGCGCCGAGGCCCGTCAGCTCGTGACACACGGACACTTCACCGTCAACGGCAAGAAGGTTAATATTCCTTCGATCACGCTGAAGGTTGGAGATGTTATCGCGGTTCGCGAGACGTCGAGAAAGTCTCCCAAATTTGCCGATCTTACCAACACTCGTCCTGTTCCCGCTTGGCTCAGCTTCAATGATGAGACGCTCACAGGTTCGATCGTACAGATTCCTGTACGTGAGGATGTCGATCTCGAGGTCAAGGAGACCCTGATCGTTGAGTTGTACTCGAAGTAATGAACCGCAGTTGGTTGGCCAATTGTGCATGATTGCGCAAGGAGGAGAAAGATGATTGAGATTATGAAACCCGCCATTGAGTGTGTGGAAGTAAACGAAGACAGCTCGTACGGCAAGTTTGTCGTCGGACCGCTCGAGCGCGGATACGGCACGACTCTCGGCAACAGCCTTCGTCGTGTACTGCTTTCGTCTCTCACGGGAGCCGCTGTTACAGCCATTCGCGTAGAGGGCGTGTATCATGAGTTCTCCACGATTCCGGGTGTCGTCGAAGACATGACCGAGATCATTCTGAACGTTAAGGGAGTTCGCGCGAAGCTTCACGTCGACGGCCCGAAGACGGTTTACATCAGCACCGACGAAGGAAGAACCGGCGTTGTGACTGCCGGCGACATCGTTCACGATGAGGAAGTCGAGATTGAGAATCCCGATCACGTTATCGCGACGCTGAACGGTTCCGGAAGACTCTTCATGGAGCTTACGATCAACAAGGGACGCGGATACTCCACAGCCGAGCGCAACAAGCTTTTAAACCAGCCGATTGGTGTCATCGCGGTCGACTCGATCTTTACGCCGATCAAGAAGGCGAACTATACGGTCGAGAATACGCGTGTCGGTGAGAGAACGGACTTCGACAGCCTTACGTTGGAGATCTGGACGGACGCGACAATTGATGTCAACGAAGCGCTTTCCGCCTCGGCTGCCATTCTTTGCGAACACCTTGGTCTTTTCACGGCTCTGACCGATACGAATGCCGGTCCGAGTTTCCGTGATGCCGAGGACAGCGGACGCAAGAACTCCAAGCTGGATGTCGCGATTGAAGACCTTGATTTCTCTGTTCGGACATATAACTGCCTTAAGAGAGCCGGTATCAATTCGATCGGTGATCTTGTGGCCCGCTCCGAGGA
This sequence comes from Bacillota bacterium, assembly GCA_023397475.1. Taxonomy (GTDB): domain Bacteria; phylum Bacillota; class Clostridia; order Saccharofermentanales; family Saccharofermentanaceae; genus Firm-13. The sequence goes on along the minus strand of JAEWUD010000033.1, from coordinate 55,514 downwards.
CGAAATGATGAAGGTGAGAAACCTTGGCAAGAAGTCACTGGAAGAAGTAATTTTTAAACTCGAGGACATGGGACTTTCTCTTGCTGAAAGCGAGGAGTAACACATTTCGCCTTGGGACACACGAAGTAACATATAGGAGGTTATATCCATGCCGGCAAACAGAAAACTCGGACGGGCGTCCGATCAGCGAGCGGCGATCCTTCGCAATCTGACGACCGCTCTGATTCTTAACGGGAAGGTTGTTACAACAGTAGCCCGTGCTAAGGAAGTCAGTAAGATTTCCGAGAAGCTCATCACAGAAGCAATTCGCGAGAGGGATAACTTCTCGACGCGTGAGATTAAGGTCTCTGCGGCGAAGCTTGATTCGAAAGGCCGCAAGGTTCTCGTTTCCAAGACTTCCAAGAATGGCGCGAAGTATGATGTCGTTGATCGTGAGATCAAGGTCAAGACGGTTCAGGTCGATGCTCCGGCTCGCCTTGCCGCTCGTAAGAACATGGCATACTGGCTTCACAAGAGCCATGACGCCGAGCAGAATGTCGTGAATCCGCTTAACCATCTGTTCGATGTCGTCGCTCCGAAGTACGCCGGAAGAGCCGGTGGTTACACCAGAATCATCAAGCTTGGCGCACGTCGCGGAGACGCTTCCGAGATGGCTCAGCTCGAACTCGTGTAAACGGTTCATTCATAACATCATACACACAAAAGGTGTCGGAGCGCTTCTGTAGCTTTCCGCACCTTTTTTTTCGGAGATTATCATGCAAAATGTGACTGATCAGCCCGTTTCCGACGAGAAAACCACACCGGATGTCTGTCTGGAGCAGGTGGTTTTCTCGTACCATCATCCGGATACCGGCACGGTGAAGGCATTGGAGGAGGTTTCTCTTTCGATACCTCGAGGCGGCTATGCCGCACTTTTGGGTCGCAACGGATCGGGCAAATCGACGATGGCCAAACTTATCAATGTACTTGAACTCCCGGAGTCAGGGCGCGTTGTCGTTTTGGGTCACGATACCGCTGATGAGACCTTCTTCTGGGAGATACGGCGATCTTGCGGCATGGTTTTCCAGAATCCGGATAATCAGATTGTCGGGACGATCGTAGAGGAAGACGTCGCCTTTGGCCCTGAGAATCTCGGAATACCTTCCGCAGAGATACGCCGGCGTGTCGATGAAGCGCTGGCATATGTCGGTATGTCCGCCTTCGCTCTGCGTCAACCGTCGCAGTTATCGGGTGGTCAGAAGCAGAAAGTAGCGATCGCCGGTATTCTGGCAATGCAACCGCAGGTTCTTCTTCTGGACGAGTCAACCTCGATGTTGGACCCCGTAAGTCGCGATGACTTTCTCTCTGTCGTAGAGAAGCTGCGTCGTGAGAAGGGTATGACGCTCATCCATATTACCCATGATATGTCGGAGGCCTGTCGCGCCGATAAGGTCTTTATTCTTGACCACGGAAAGCTTGCACTCTCCGGAACACCCGGCGAGGTATTCAGCCGTGTGGAAGAGGTCCGCGCATTGGGTCTCGATGTCCCGGTCTATGCGGACATCGCTTATCAGACGGCAGCTCTTCTCGAAGAAGAAGTACGCTGGGAAGACTTGTCGTCCAGAGAACGTGCGATTGCATCTGTTCGCGACATGTTGCGAGATCTTCCTCGCCGTTCTTCCCATCGGGATTACCTCGAAAAGGACCAGCCCGTTGCCGGCGAGAATCTTGAAGTTCTGCGGGTCGAGGGTTTATGTCATGCTTATGAGAAAGAGGGAGGCAACGTCCTTCAGGACGTATCTTTCTCCGTCAGAAAAGGCGAGATCTTTGCGATTATCGGCCATAGCGGATCCGGGAAGACGACATTGATCAGTCATCTGAACGGTCTTCTGCGACCGCAGAAGGGTACTGTGACGGTCCGTACGGACGATCAAGGATCGCCGCTTACCACCGAGAAGAATGCGGATATCAAGCGCATTCGACGGAGTGTCGGCCTGTTGTTCCAGTACCCGGAATACCAGCTTTTCGAGGAGAGCGTTGAAAAGGATATCGCGTTCGGACCCAAAAAGATGGGGCTTGATCCGGAAGAGATTGAACGCCGTGTGACGGCTTCGCTCAGCTTGGTCGGCCTTGATGAGACATTTCGCCAGAGATCTCCCTTTGAACTTTCCGGCGGACAGAAGAGACGCGTTGCCCTCGCGGGCGTTATTGCGATGGATCCTGAGATCCTTGTGCTCGATGAACCCGCAGCCGGACTTGATCCGGTTGGCAGACGCGAGGTACTCTCGTATGCAAGAGTTCTCAAAGAACAAGGGAAAACCGTAATTATCGTATCACACAACATGGATGAAGCCGCACGCTATGCCGATCGGATTCTTGTCCTCAAAGAGGGTCGCGTTTGTGTCATGGATCGACCGGAGATACTCTATGCCGACCGCGAGGGTCTTGCGCGCTATGGGATCACACAACCCGAGACCGTCGTCTTTCTCGAAGAGTTTCGCAAGGAGTATCCAGCGATCGAGACGACGTTTTTCGAACCGAGAGATGCTGCCGCAGAGTTGATCCGCGTCGCGACTGCCCCGGCACGAGAAGGCGGTGACCGGGTATGATGAAGAATGTTTCGATCGGACGATTTGTCCAAGGAGATTCGACGCTGCACCGCATGGATCCGAGAGTCAAGATCGTTCTCGGCATCGTTTTCATGATCGTCATTTTCACATTGAATTCTCCCGCCGGACTCTTGTCTGCCTTTGCGGTGACGATTTTTCTTTCCGCATTATCATCGATTCCGGTTCGCAAGATTCTCGAGTCGGTACGTCCGATTGTCTTTATGCTTTTTTTCATTTTTGTGTTGAACGTACTTACGGGCAAGACCGGCAATACGCTTCTATCTTTCGGGATTCTTCACATCACGGATGGAGGCGTTCTTACCGCCGGCTTGATGTGTCTGCGGCTTTTGCTTCTTATCGTCACAACGAGTCTTCTTTTGACCTTGACGACAACGCCGCTTCTGATGGCGGATTCGCTGGAGAGTCTTTTCGGCCCGCTGAAGAAGCTTCGTCTCCCGGTGCATGAGATGGCGATGATGATGTCGATCGCAATGCGGTTCATTCCGACACTCGTCGAGGAGACGGATAAGATCATGAAGGCGCAGTCGTCTCGCGGAGCGGAGTACGATACCGGGAACGTATTTGTCCGGGCCAAAGGGTATGTATCCGTATTGGTTCCTCTCTTTGTCAGCGCCTTCAAGCGCGCCGAGGATCTTGCGACAGCGATGGACGCCCGATGCTATCGCGGCGGTGAAGGCCGAACGAAGCTCAATGTACTTCGATTGAAATCGACGGACATTTTGTGGCTAATTCTGTTTTCGGTGATCGGAGCCGGCCTGATATGTATAGATTTATTTCTCAAAATAGGCTAGAATTCAGATAGCGCAACATTTCGCTCAAGATTTCGTATAATATCGAAATCTTCGTTCCGAAATCGAAGTGAGAGATGAACAGCAAGGGGAGAGAACACCATGAAGAATTATGTCGGAATCGATCTCGGCGGTACCAATATTAAGGCCGGCGTCGTTAATGAGGATGGCAAGATCCTTGTCAAGAAGAGTATCAAGACCAACGCTTCACGACCGATGGAGGAGATTATCCGGGATATGGGTCGTCTGGCTTCAGAGGTAATCGCAGAGGCCGGATTCGCGAAAACAGATATTGAAGCGATTGGCATCGGTTCCCCCGGGACTCCGGACAACAAGGAAGGTGTTCTTGTCTACTCGAATAACCTCCCCTTTAATATGGCCCCAATGCGCAGGATCATCCGTGAGGTGATTGACCTTCCTGTCTTCATTGAGAACGACGCGAATTGCGCCGCAATGGCGGAGAGTGTCGCAGGCGCCGCTCGTGAAGTTTCCGACTCAGTTACCATTACGATCGGGACGGGCATCGGCTGCGGTGTTATTATCGGAAATCGTATTTTCTCCGGTTTCAATCAAGCCGGCTCTGAGTTCGGACACACGGTGCTTGTCGCCGGCGGAGTGCCTTGCACCTGCGGTCGCAAAGGCTGCTTCGAATCCTATGCCTCCGCGACCGCGTTGATTCGCATGACAAAGGAAGCTGCGGCAGCTCATCCGGAATCTCTTCTCAACGATATTATCAAGGGCAACGACGGCAAGGTTAATGCCAAAATCGCTTTCGAGGGCAAACGTCGGGGCGATCAGGTATCATCGGATCTCGTAGATCGTTATATCGAGTATCTTTCCGACGGACTGGCCAATGCGATTAACTCTTTCATGCCTGAGATTCTGGTCATCGGCGGCGGAGTTTGTAATGAAGGAGATCCGTTGATGGTTCCGCTTCGTGAGAAGACGCTCGGCAAGCCTTATTTCGGACCGGGAGTCCGCAAGACAGAGATACGTTTGGCTCAGATGGGCAATGACGCCGGTATTGTCGGAGCGGCAATGATGGGCAAGGCTTCACTTGATGACGGACTTGCCGGCTGAGGCGCTATTTCCGCCGATGAGCGCGGATGCAGAGATATCGTTTCGCGTGGTTCTCCGAACCGAATATGACGGCACGGATTTTGTCGGATTTCAACGCCAACAGAACGGGCGTACGGTTCAGGAGGCGCTGGAAGATGCGATGTCGCAACTTTTCAAGAAGCGGATCATCGTCCACGGATGCAGCCGAACGGACTCCGGTGTACATGCCTCGGAGCATATTTCCCACGCGGATTGTCCGTTTCTCATTCCCATGAACAAGTTTCCTCTGGCGATGAATGCGCTCTTGCCGCCGGATGTGTGCGTTAAGGACGCAGCCCTTGCTCCGAAGGATTTCCACGCGCGCTTCGACTCGCGAGGCAAGCTCTATATTTATCGAATTTGGAATGGTCCGGTACGACCGGTTATCGATCGACGACATGTCACGCATGTGCCGGGACCGTTGAATCGCGAAAAAATGCACGAGGCCGCGAGAATTCTCGAGGGCCGGCATGATTTCTCCGCTTTCTGTGCGCAGCCGGACTCCGGAAAGAAAATAAATCCCATCCGCACGATGGATGAGATCCGCATCATCGAGTCACCGGACTCGCCTCTGATAGAAATCAGGGTCAGAGGCCGCTCCTTCTTGTATAATATGGTTAGGATTCTTGCTGGCACGATTGTTTATGTCGGCCAGGGTAAGATCGGAACCGATCAGATCGAAGCGATCCTCGAGGGACGTGATCGTCGTGTTTCCGGCAAGACCATGCCTCCGCAAGGATTAACGCTGGAGAAAGTATTCTACGACCGGGATCTCTTTTCTTCGTAAGCAAAATTCGAAAGGAGACGTAAGCGATGTCACAAACAAGAAATTGGAACCAGCGCGACAATTTTTCCATGCTGACGGACTTCTATGAGCTGACGATGGCGAAGGGATACCTGGACAAGTCCCTTGCCGAAGAGATTGTATGTTTTGATTTGTTTTTTCGACAGGTTCCGGAGAACGGCGGCTATGCAATCATGGCCGGTGTCGAACAGATGATCGATTATCTGACCGAACTTCAATTCTCGGAGGAGGACCTCGCATTTCTCCGGGACAAGTACGCTTTCGATGCCCGGTTCCTCGATTACCTCGCCAATTTTCGATTTGCCTGCGATGTATGGGCGATTCCCGAAGGTACACCGATTTTCCCCGGCGAGCCCCTGGTCAAGGTCAGAGGCCCCATCCTGCAGGCACAGCTGATCGAGACGATGCTTCTTGTTACCATTAATCATCAGAGTCTGATCGCGACGAAGGCATCCCGTATCGTACGAGCGGCCGCCGGACGCCCGGTACTCGAGTTCGGTGCCCGGCGTGCGCAAGGTTATGATGCTTCGGTACTGGGAACACGAGCGGCGTATATCGGAGGTGTCGACGCGACATCTTGCTCCCTGGCAGGTCTCGAGTTTGGCATACCGTTGGCCGGAACGATGGCACACAGCTGGGTTCAGCTTTTCGACACGGAATACGAGGCTTTCAAGGCATACGCCGAGACCTACCCGGACAAGACGCTTCTGCTCGTCGACACCTATAACGTATTGAAATCCGGTGTACCCAACGCTATTCGCGTCGCAAAAGAGGTTCTCGAACCGATGGGTAACCGGCTTCTTGGCATTCGCATTGACAGCGGCGACCTGACGTATCTGTCACAGGAAGCTCGAAAAATGCTCGATGAGGCCGGATGCACGGATTGCCGGATCACGGCAAGCAATGCTTTGGACGAGTATCTCATCCGCGATTTGCTGCTGCAGGGAGCGAAGATCGATAACTTCGGCGTCGGCGAGCGCTTGATCACATCCCGCGCCGAGCCGGTTTTCGGCGGCGTATACAAACTTTCGGCGATTGTTCGGGACGGAGAAGTTATCCCGCGCATGAAGATTTCCGAGAATGTCGGCAAGATCACCAATCCCTGTGACAAGGAACTTTTCCGCCTTTATGAGAAGGGGAGCGGCAAGGCCGTCGCCGATGTCATTGCGGTCGCAGGCGAGACCATCGATGAGAATGCTCCGTATGAACTTTTCGATCCGATTCAGACTTGGAAGCGCAAAACCGTATCGAATTTTCGCGTTCGGCGTCTTCTCGAACCGATATTCCGGGAAGGCGAACTCGTCGCGAGAAGACGTTCGGTAGAAGAAATCCGCGGCGCATGCAAGAAAGAGATGGAGACGCTTTGGGAATCCGTTCGCCGATTTGAGAATCCGCACACCTACTACGTCGACCTGTCCCAGAAACTCTGGGATATTCGAAATAAGATTCTAACCGATCATCAAGAGAAATAAGGAGGATGCGGGCTCGTACCATCGGATGCCCGCGAAAAACATGGCAAACAAAATGATTCGAATCGAAATGGAAGACGGCGGAGTGATTCGCGCCGAATTGTATCCGGACATCGCACCGATCAGCGTCCAGAATTTTGTCGACCTCATCGAGAAGAAGTTCTATGACGGCCTGATTTTCCATCGTGTTATCAAAGGCTTCATGATACAGGGCGGCTGCCCGGACGGCACAGGTATGGGCGGACCCGGCCATCAGATCAAGGGCGAATTTGCAGCCAACGGCGTGCCGAACTCTCTGAAGCATGAGCGCGGCGTTCTCTCCATGGCTCGTTCGATGAGCCCGAATTCCGCCGGCAGCCAGTTCTTCATCATGCATCAGAACTCCACGCACCTCGACGGACAGTATGCCGCTTTCGGCAAGGTAATCGAGGGCATGGATGTCGTCGATCGCATAGCGAATGTGCGCACTGCCGGATCTGACCGCCCGATCGAAAAGCAGCAGATCAAAAGCATGGTAGTTGAAGCCTAAAATCTCTTCGAACAATCGATAATGAAGGGGCTGTCTCTCAACGAAACTAGAGAGGCGGCCTCTTTTTCGTATAAATAATCAAAGTATGGAGAGACAGTTTTATGGTCTCCGATTTACCTGCTCCAAGGTTATCGGCTAAACCTGCGTGGCAACTCGGATTTGTTTCGCTTCCGTATGGTCAAGCACTTGTCTCACTTCCCTAGTCCCGGGATTTCGAACACTGTGTAGAAGAAGTTCATCAAATGAACGTCCACATCGGGATAAGGATTTGACGTGTCGTTTATTTCCGGGGGAAAAGGCGCTTGTATGTGCGCCGGTCTGTACGCTGCGAGTATTCTTCAATGATGCACATACGAAACAAGCACTAACCCGGGATTTCGTATGTGCGCCGGCCTGTCCGGAGCGATTATTTATCATTGATGCACATACGAAATAGGCCCTTTCACGGGATTTCGTATGTGCGCCGAGCTCCCGGCGGCGATTATTTGTCAATGATGCACATACGAAACTGGTACTTGCACGGGATTTCGTATGTGCGCCGGTCTGCGCGGTGCGGTTATTTGTCAATGAGGCACATACGAAACAATCGATTTATCAAATCCTGTGCGTAATCATCAACATATATGTACGGTAATAAACACAGACAGAGAAGACGAAGAACAGCTTAACCTCGCTTATAACACAGACAAAACATGCGAAAAACAGATTAGACTCGTTTGTGACGAGAAGAAAATACAAGCGACTCACCTGGGCTGTCATCATGCAGAATCATCTGGTCAACTGCCCGAGAATAACTGGCGGAAAGCGCATCTTGCAGACAATGCCGGCTGTGCACCATGCGCATGCCATCCGCCATGCACCATTTGCGCGGAATTGATGCACTCTTGTCCGCGTTGGCGTGCGCCTTTTCGGCGGTATATTCTGTCTGGATGATGTCCTGCTTTTCCCAAAAACCAGAGGGTTACGACGAACCCTTTTCTCAATGAGTGAAAATATCTTCTTGACTGGAAGACAAATTTAATATATAAACAGTTTATATAAAACGATTATATAAACCATGTGAGGATTAAATTGCCAAAGCAGAGAATCACAAGACAGATGGTCATGGAAGCCGCTTTCGAGTTGTTGCGCGAGGGCGGCGAGTCGCACGTTCTCGTTAAGAATGTTGCTTCGCACATCGGTTGTTCGGTTCAGCCGATCTATAGTTACTTCGACAATATGGAGAGTCTTCGTCATGAACTTGCGGGGATGGCCGGCACGTATCTCTCGGATTATGTTGCAAAACGCATCGACGGGAAGGATCCGTTTGTCGATACGGGCAAAGCGTACGTTGACTTCGCGAAGGAGGAGCCTCACCTATTTAAGAGCTATTTTCTGCGTAAACGACCCGACATCGCCAGTTTTGATGAATTGTATAAAGCCGAAGCCGGGCCGGCAATCGCAGATTATCTAGTCGGGAAATTGGGCATCACAAAGCGTCAAGCGATCGACCTTCATATCAATATGATTATTGCAACGGCCGGCATCGCTTTTCTTCTCATATCTACCGGCGGAAATCTGCCACAACAGGACCTTTATGACCGTCTCGATCAATTTTTTCAAGCATTTGTAGGACAGATGAGAAATCAAGGAGGCAATTTATGAGAACAGCAATTTTTTACGAGAGCAAGACAGGTTTTACGAAAAAATACGCCGAGTGGATCGCGGAAGAGATCAAGGGAGATGCATTCCCTGTATCGGAAGTAAAGAAGATTGATCTTGCGAAATATGATGCTCTCGTATTCGGCGGATGGACGTTTGCAGGAAGTATCAAGGGATGGAAGGAAGTAAAGAAATACTTCGAGAGTTTTAAAGGAAAGAAGGTTCTTTTCGCGACGGGTTCGACGCCTCCGGAAACGGCAGAGGCGAAGGTAAGCCTCGAAAAATACCGTGCGGAAGCAGAGTTGTGTTCGACGCGCGCGTTCTACTTACGGGGCGGAATCGACTACAACAAGATGCACGGCATGAACAAGGTTATGATGAAGATGATGAGCGCGATGATGAAGAAGCAGCATGGTGAGGACAGTGAAGAATATAAGGAAGTGAGCCAGAATTTTGATGGCACTGACCGTGCAGCCCTGAAGCCGATCATCGAGTATCTGAACGGGTAATTGCCTGTCGCATAAGTTTTACGTCTCTGGAAGATCTTCAGGAGCTCCCATTGCCGGCGCTATTTGAACACCGAATAAGATTTTTATATACGCAATTTGTTTGACAGCGGGAAGATGCGATATCATCCTTGCTGTCAAACTTTTTCGGGCGGAAGAAAGTGATACACGGTAAGATATCCATCCTGATTGGAAAAAACGCGCACATCGTCGGAGATAAATCCTTTCCTGATAAGAAACGCGGGCCACATTTCCTCCTGTTCCAAGCCAAAATACAAGAAGTCGGATGGAAGGTCACCGGTTTCCCGCGCGGGAAGAATCATATAGAAATCCTGATCGAGGTCGGGTGACGCGTCGTTCTCAATCAGATCGATTGAGAGCTCTTTGAAGTTCAACGGGAATGATCCGTCACGAACATCGGGAGATATCACTTGTTTTGCCGGATCCCATGTGAGATTGCCGGCATGATAATTCTCGTTATAATCGATCCAAGAACCCACAAATAGTGTATCGCGATTCGGAGAAATGTATACCAGGGCCTCATTCATCAGCTCGTCCGCATAGGTTCCCTGCCGATTATAACTATACATTTCGTTGAGGAGAATCAGACTACAGTCAGCCGCCGCAGGCCCTGAACAGGGTGCATATACAGAACGGTATCCGAGACTTATCGAAGTATTTGTCATCATGGACGGATCAATCGTAAGGTACGTCTGCATTGTGAAAACAGTTGTGATCAGGAGGAGAATCGCGATCTGGACGCGACGATTACGAAGAATATACAAGGCGGAGGCAGTAATCATCACGGACCAGAAGAAAGCAAAAGGCTGTGCATATCGTGGACACGGCGTGCTGATGAACGCAACGGACAGAAAGAAAAGAAGAACGGAGAAGCCGGCGATCAGACCGAAAAAGGCGCCTCTATCTGCGATGATATCCGAATTCCTGCCGCGGATTTTGCGGTAGATTCCGAGAGAAAATGCGACTAGAACCAGAAGCAATCCTATCCAGAAGAAGTTAAAAATTACGGACTGACGCAGATGTGTTACGAAGTTGTCGAAGGAGAATCCGGGTACGTTGACACTGGAAGACCCTGTCGAGATGGAGTAACCGGGATAATACCACAAGCCCGGAATTAGAAGCATCAACTCGGGAAGCGCATAGAGGATGAGTCGTCTTGGCCACAGGTATTTTCGCGCACGGGTAAGAAAAGATCCCTCGCCCATCGTCGTGATCCGGAAGAGGATTGCGACGATCGTGAATACGCCGATGATGAGAATGCCAGATTCCTTCGAAAGATAGATCAGAACAAGGGAGAAGGCAAAAAGATAATCCCACTCCCGCAGGAAGAAATATACGGCCCCAATAATAAAGAGAGTATTGTACAGATCGGGCGTGAATTCAGACGTCAAACCCAGAATATATGGATTGAAGGCAAACAATGCGGTTCCGAGCGCGAGAAGAATCGAAGATGCGTTTTTACATAGCCGGCGGAGAATTCCGTATAGGAGGAAAAGGGAAGAAGTGGTAAGGAGCGTTTGCATTACGTAAACACCGCGCCATCCGGCTATGAGGTGAGCGGGTCCCTGAAAGAGAATTATTCCCTGTGACGCATGTGAATAGAGACGAAGATCGAGAAGAAAAGAAGAGGGAGACAAAGAGAGTTTTGACATACTCTCTGAAAGCCAATGATAGTACCCGTTGCCGTCCCCATAGGGGAGCCTTGTGATCTGAAGAAGTGAAACGGTAAGAAATGCCGATGCGACAAGGATTATCGGCAAAGCATTTATGATTTGCTTCCGGGTTGGTCGTTTGATTGATGGATTCGAGAATCGCGTGCGAAGTGAATACACAACAAGAATAAGAAACACAAGATGAAGAATGCCGACAAAGATTACATCCGGAACGGAGACCGAGATGTCGGCATACCGAAGAGCCAGAAAAATATCCAGGAAGAGTAGGATCGGGCAGAACAGAAGAGAAATCTGCGAAGTTGGCGACATGATCTTGTTTTCCATGGCAATTTAACATCCTTACTAGCGAAAAGTCGGCGGCTGCCGGTGAGCGGAGGACGGACAGAAATAGTCAAGATCATGAAGTTATTCTGTCGTATTATAAATCAATTAATTCCATACGGGCAAGGAAAATTGCTGTTGTGAAGGGAGAAGATCCTACCGGTGTCGCTAATAATGCTGACACAAACTCGATTCTTGCTAAAATGCTGAGAAAATGACATGCAAAATAATGCGCCAAACAAAATCAATATAGTACGTCATCGTGCAATAAAGTCATACGGTTCTTGCATTCTGTATAGAAAAGATGGGTGTTCCAGCAAAAATCATGTTCAATATTTTGAGCCCTATGTTTATTGACAATGCCTGCAAAACAGGCGAAAATAAATGCAACTTAACAAGGGCGTCGGAGAAATCCAACGCCCTTTTTTGTTTTCCGCGGAAGATGTCAGTGCTCCTTATCTGCAGAATAAGGTGCGAGGTTATGCAAAATGATGAAGGAGGACACCTGATATGAAGAAGAGAATTTTGAGCATCCTTGCATGTATGACAATCGCTGTGTCTATGCTGGCCGGCTGTAGCACGGGGGCGGCGGAAACGACCACTTCGATAGCCGCAGCAGATTCCGTGGCAACTACTGCAGGAGAGAAGAAAGTTTTGCGCGTCGGTATGGAGTGTGCTTATGCACCTTTTAACTGGACCCAGTCGTCGCCCGACGTTGCAAACGGTGACAAGGCCGTTCCGATATACGGCACCAGTGACTATGCGTACGGCTATGACGTTATGCTGGCTCAGAAGCTTGCCGATCAGCTGGGTTGGACCCTGGAGATTCATAAGGTTGATTGGTCGAGCATCGTCCTCGGTATGAATTCAGGGGATTACGATGTGATTATCGCCGGCATGGGCTACACCGACGAGCGTGAGAAGAGTGTGGATTTTACAGATCCTTACTACATCCGCAATAACGTAATGATTGTGAATTCCGGCGGAGCTTTTGCGAACGCTACGAAGCTCTCTGAATTTGCGGGTGCCTCCGCGACAACACAGATCGGTACGATCTGGGAGCAGTACGTTCCGCAGATCCCGGATGTTAAGATACTGACCTTCTTTGAGACCACTTCCGAAGTTGTAATGGCCGTATCGATGGGCACGGCCGACTGCGGCGTTCTCGACGAACCGACTGCGATGTCGGCGGCGATCGCAAACAGCAGCATCAAGTATGTTAAATTTGGCGAAACGGATGGTTTCACTGTGCCGGCCGGGCAGTCTCTCAATGTCTGCATCGCGGTCAAAGAAGGCGATAAAGAAATGAAGGCGACCTTGGACGAAGCACTTGACGCAATCGGCTGGGATGAGACCAAGATGACGGAACTCATGGATCTGGCCGTTACGCTGCAGCCTTTAAGCAACTGACCCGGGACCATCTCATAAACAGATCTGATTTACCGGACGCAAAGGAGCGCAAGCAGATTCCTTTGCGTCCGGTTTTTCATCATAGGAGGCAGATATGGAAAAATCGCTCTTGGACTGGATCGTCATCCTCCTAAAGGAATACGGCCCCTATTTCTGGACGGGCACCCTCGTAACTCTCGAGACTTCTATTCTTGGCACTGTACTCGGATTTGTCGTAGGGTATCTTATGGGCATCGTGCGCTCGACGCCGATTTCGCCGGAGGACGGCGCCGTGAAAAGAGCGTGGAGTCATCTTGTCCGATTCCTCTGTTCAGGTTACATCAAGATTTTTCGCGGAACGCCGATGATGGTACAGGCAATGGTCATTTATTACGGTCTTCGGCAGAGCGGCGTGGATATCTCTCCGTTTGTCGCGGCGGTCGTTGTCATTCTCTTAAATACCGGAGCCTATATGGCGGAATCCGTACGCGGAGGAATTTCGGCAATCGACAACGGCCAGTTCGAGGGCGCGAAAGCTATGGGTATGTCGCACTTCACGACCATGTTTTCCGTTATTCTGCCGCAGGTATTCAGAAACCTCATCCCCGAGATGGGTAACCAGTTCATCACGAATCTGAAAATGACGTCTGTTCTGAATGTCATCGGAATCGCCGAATTGTATTTCGTCACGAAAACAGCCGCAAACACGTACTACCGGTATTTTGAATCTTTCCTGATCACGGGATTCATTTATCTCATCCTCTGCGAAATCTCCGGAAGGCTCCTTGCTCTGCTTGAAAAGAAAATGCAGGGGAAGAAAGATTACGAACTTGCACCCGAATATTTTGAAGACTAGGAGGCGATTCTTATGCCGGTAATCAAAGTGGAACACCTGAGCAAATCGTTCGGAACGCATGAGGTCCTTAAGGATATTGATTTCAGTCTCGAAAAGAGTGAGGTTATCTGTATCATCGGCTCCTCGGGTTCCGGGAAATCGACGCTCCTTCGTTGTATGAATCTTCTGGAAACACCGTCGAGCGGCAGCGTATATTTCGAGGGCGAGAAAATCGGCGGCTCACAGAAGAAGATCAACGAACTTCGTGCCCGCGTCGGGATGGTTTTTCAGTCTTTCAATCTGTTCAACAACATGACGGTTCTTGAGAACTGTATGTCGGGCAGCATGAAGGTTCTCAAGAAGAGCAAGGCAGAAGCGCGGTCTACAGCGATTACGAACTTGAAGAAGGTAGGAATGGCCCCGTATATCAATGCTCTTCCGGGCCAGTTATCGGGTGGACAGAAGCAGCGCGTTGCGATTGCGAGAGCCCTCTCGATGAATCCGGAGGTGCTTCTTTTCGACGAACCGACGAGCGCACTCGATCCGGAAATCGTGGGAGAAGTTCTGACGGTAATCAAGCAACTTGCTAAAGACGGACTTACGATGGTGATCGTTACACACGAGATGGCTTTCGCCCGCGACGTATCGACGCGGACCATTTTCATGGATCAGGGCGTTATCGCCGAAAGCGCCGCGCCGGAGATTCTTTTCACGAATCCGGAAAACCCCAGAACGAAGGAATTCCTTTCCCGTTTCATGGCAGGTTGATCACGCGAAAGGTAGGCCATGCGTATGAACTACATCAATAAAAACATCGCGATAAATTTGCGAAAAATTCGCTCCGGGAAGAACATGAGCCTCGATCTGGCGGCAGAGCAGACCGGTGTAAGTAAGAGTATGCTCGCCCAGATCGAAAGGGGCGACGCCAACCCGTCGATCGAGTGCATAGGGAAAATCATCAGCGGTTTGCGCGTGGATTTAAGCGAAATTCTGGAGACGCCGCACAGTGAAACCTATCACATTCCGAAGGCAGATCTCCTTCCGACAAAGGAAGTGCCGGGTCACTATCGAATATTTACGTATTTCCCGTATGACAACAAGCGGCCTTTTGAGATCTACGGAATCGAGATCATGCCCGGAAGAACGTATTTTAGCGGCTCTCACGGGGAGCGCACCGTCGAGTACATTACGGTTTCTGAAGGAACTTTGACGTTGATATTGTCCGGTCGTGAACACGAGATCAGGGAAGGCGACGCATTCCGCTTCGACTCGGACCGCGAGCATCTCTATGTCAATCGGGGAGATACGCCGCTGAGACTGACATCTGTATTCGCATTTTAATGAAATTTCATGGAAAGAAGGATAAGAAAATGAAGGTAAAGGATACCGGTTTTACCGGTGAGGAGATTAAGGCCAAGGCAGAGAAATACATGATCGAGACGTATGAACGATTCGATTTTATCGCGGAGACAGCCAAGGATATGTATCTCTACGATGAGAACGGAATCGCCTATCTGGACTTCTATGCGGGCATTGCCGTCAACAGCGCCGGCAATTGCAACGAGAAGGTCGTCGCTGCGATCCGTGATCAAGCGGCCGATATCATGCATGTATTTAATTATCCTTATACGGTACCTCAGGCGCTGTTGGCCGAGAAAATCTGTACGACGATTGGAATGGATAAGATCTTTTTCCAGAATTCCGGTACGGAATCGAACGAAGCCATGATCAAAATGGCCCGAAAATTCGGCGTAGAGACCTACGGCCCGGGCCGATACGGAATCATCACCGCAAGGAAATCCTTTCATGGGCGGACATTCGGATCGATGAGCGCGACGGGACAGCCGGACACCGGCTGCCAGATCGGCTTCGGAAGCATGACTCCCGGCTTCAAATACGCTGATTTCAACGATTTGAAATCCTTCGAGGATGCGGTAGACGAGTCGACCGTCGCGATCATGCTCGAACCGGTGCAAGGCGAGGGCGGCGTTCATCCGGCGACGATGGATTTCATGCGGGGGATCCGTAAACTCTGCGACGAGAAAGGTCTGCTCCTGCTCCTCGACGAGGTACAGACAGGCTGGTGCCGGACGGGCACCGTTATGTCCTTCATGTACTACGGGATCAAACCGGATATTGTGTCCATGGCCAAGGCGATGGGCGGAGGCATGCCGATCGGTGCGATCTGCGCCCGCGAGGAAGTTGCGAGAGCGTTTTCGCGCGGATCCCACGGCACGACCTACGGCGGAAACCCTGTGACCTGTGCCGCGTCGCTCGCCCAGATCGGTGAACTTCTGGATTGTGATCTGGCCGGAAACGCCGCCCGTGTCGGCGCGTATCTCACCGGTCTTCTCACAACCCTGCCGCATGTCAAAGAAGTTCGCGGCAAAGGACTTCTTGTCGGCGTCGAGTTTGATGAGAAACTCGACGCTGTTGCCATCAAGCACGCCTGCGTTGACAGAAAACTACTGACAACTGCTATCGGGAGAAGCGTTATCCGACTGATACCGCCGTTGATCGCCACGGAAGCTGACTGTGACAAGGCTGTTGCGATTCTCGCGGATGCGATCGAGAGCCTGATGTAAATAAAAGGGAGGGACAATTTATGGAACATTTCGTGATCACCGTCGCCCGAGGCTTCGGAAGCGGCGGCAAGGAAATCGCTTCAAAGCTTGCCAAGGAACTCGGCATCCACTGCTACGAGAATCGCATTCTGACACTCGCGTCGCAACTCAGCGGTCTCGATGAAGAAGTTTTTCGCGAAGTTAACGAGAAAATACGCGGCAACCTCTTCTCGAAATTGATGAAGGGGCTCCCGAGGACCACTCGATTCAAACCCGTGGACGGCGAATTTGTCTCCGACGATCGACTCTTCGAATTCCAGAAAACGATTATTGAGAATCTCGCGCAGACAGAATCTTGCGTTATCGTCGGGAAATGTGCCGACTGGATCCTCAAAGACTATCCGAATGTCGTCAGCATCTACATCGAGGCGCCGCGCGCCTTCTGTGTCGCCAATGTCATGGAGAAAATGGGCGTCAATGAAGAGACCGCAAATATGTCCATCACGACCGCCGATAAATATCGCGCCGCTTATTATGCGCATTATACCAAGGGAAACTACTGGACCAATCCGGTCAATTACGACTTGACCTTGAACAGTGAACGGATCGGAATTGACAAGTGCGTGACAGTCATCAAGGATTACCTTGCGATCAAGTTCCCGGGGCTTCTGACAGGTGACAATGATCCTTCGACGGACGGTGCAAACGGCTGATCGGGAAGATCACGATCGAAACACTATTTCTTCTTGCGGACAATGTACATCGGGCGACGCTTGACCTCCATATAGGTTCGTGCGAGATATTCGCCCACGATTCCCAACGCCAGGAGCTGCAGTCCGCCCAGAAAGAGCACGAAAGACAATAACGACGGATATCCGGCGACGGGGATACCCCAGATAATCGTCCGGATGACATAATACAGGATGTAAAGAAATGCCGCGGCCGATACCAGAAAGCCCGTGAAGGTCGCGAGTCTGAGCGGCACGGTGGTGAAGGAGACGATCCCTTCGATCGCATACTTGAAGAGCTTCCAGAAGGACCACTTCGTCTCGCCGGCTGCGCGTTCGACATTCTCGAATTCGAGCCATTGTGTGCGGAAACCCACCCAGGAGAAGATGCCCTTAGAGAATCGCTGCCGCTCGGAGAGCGATAGGATCGCGTCGCGAACCTGCTTTGTCATCACACGAAAATCCCTAGCCCCGTCAACAATCTCGACATCGGACATTCGATTGATGATCGAGTAGAATCGCCGCGCGAAAAAACTCCGGATCGGCGGCTCGCCCTTGCGCGTGACGCGCCGGGTGGCAACCATGTCAAATTCGCCGGCTTCGATGGTGTCGAGCATGCCCGGAAGAAGCGACGGTGGGTCCTGCATATCTGAGTCGAGGATCGCAAGCACATCGCCGGACGCCGCTTCGAGACCCGCGTACATCGCCGACTCCTTGCCGAAATTACGAGAGAAGGAGATGTAGTGAACGTGCTCGTCCTGTGAAGCCCAGGCCTCCAAAAAGCCAAGCGTCCCGTCGCGCGAGCCGTCATCAATGAAGATCAGCTCGTACGTGTGGGCGGGTCTGTCCTTCATAACCTGATAAAGGGCGTCCCGAAGGATCGGCAGAGATTCCTCCTCGTTGTAGCAGGGGATCAGAAGACTCACACGCATAGCTTAACCCTCGCAGATGTTCGTTTTGTTTCTTCAGTATACAACAATTGTTGCGCGAAAAGCGATGAGAACGTTATCATAGGTACGTATCGATAGCAGCAAGCGTTACTGAAGCGGGAGGTCGAATTGTGTATCGAATATTTGTCGTCGAAGATGATTTTGCGATCGCACAGGCACTGAAATCACATCTGACAAGCTGGGATTACGATGTAGGCATCATCTCTGATTTTACGCGTGTTACGGAAGAGATCGTGCGCTTTGATCCGCAACTGATACTTTTGGATATCACCTTGCCATCTTTCGACGGTTTTCACTGGTGCGCAAAGATACGTGAGATCACCGACACACCGATCCTCTTCGTCTCCGCCGCGGATGACCGGATGAGCAAAGTGATGGCGATGAATCTCGGTGCGGACGATTTTGTGGAGAAACCCTACGATATCCACGTTCTCCTTGCGAAGATCCGCGCTATGCTTCGGCGTGCCTACTCGTTCTCGGGTCAGAACCATATTCTCGAACATCAGGGACTGCTTCTGAACACACGAGAGGCCCGCGCGCAATGCGGTGAGAAGCGCGTCGATCTCACGAAGAATGAACTGAAAATCCTTATGTCGCTGATGGAGAATGCGGGTAAATATGTTTCCCGCGATCAGATGATGTTGGGATTATGGGAGAATGACTCCTTTGTCGACGATAATACGCTGACGGTCAATGTGACGCGCCTCCGTAAGAAACTGCAAGAACTGGGTCTTCCGGCATTTATTGAGACGAAGAAGGGAATAGGTTATCGCGTATGACAGATCCCAAAGACGAGAAAACCGGTATCGTCGAACTTCTTCTGTATTTTCGCAGAATCCGGAACTACCTTGTTCTCTCCGCATGTTGTGCGCTGATTTTCTGGGCTGTTTTCACCCTTGAGGGAACATTGCCAGACACATTCTATTACGCGCTTCTCCTGGTAGGTTTCTTCTGCGCCTTAGTAATGGTTTGGGATTTTCTCCGGTTCCGGTCACTGCTTTTGCGTATTCGCAAGCTTCAGAAGATGAAGCTTCCCTGCGCACAGGAGATTCCTTTGACACGGGATCCGGTCGCGGACGCCTATCGCAGCCTGCTGCTGACAGAAGTTGCAAATCATGAAGAAGACTATCGCGCATATAAGGAGAGAAACAGCAACCTTGCCGATTACTATTCCATGTGGGTTCATCAGATCAAGTCACCGATCGCCGCGATGCGACTGATCCTCCAGAGCACGCCCGAGAGTGATCGTCGCTCCCTCTCCTCCGAACTTTTTCGCGTTGAACAGTATGTCGATATGGCGCTCCAGTATGTGCGTCTTGAGAGCATGTCTGCGGACCTTCATTTCCGCCGTTGTTCCATTGTGCCTCTGCTCCGGCAGAGCGTTCGCAAATTTGCCCCGATTTTCATCGAGAAGAGATTGTCGATTGAGATTGAGGAGATGGAACTTGAGGCGGTGACCGACGAGAAATGGATCGTCGTCGCATTCGACCAGATCCTATCAAATGCGCTCAAATACACCCCTTCGGGCAAGATCACCATACATCGAGACCCGGATGTTACGTGTGGATTGATTATTTCCGACACGGGAATCGGCATCCGCTCCGAGGACCTGCCGCGCGTCTTCGAGCGCGGATTCACGGGCTATAACGGTCGCGTGGACAAGCGGGCGACCGGACTGGGTTTATATCTTACGCGAAAAATCATGGATCGGCTGGGGCACCGCATCCGCATCCGTTCCGATGGCGCTACCGGAACCCAAGTCGATTTGGACTTCACACAGGAACCTTACAAAAATGAAAGCTAAGAAAAGCTTTTGAAAGCTGATTCGATGTCTCCCGTGCTTCGGGATCGGTATGCTAAACCCATAAACCGATGAAACATTATTGGGAGGGAAATCAAATGCCGCTTCTTGAAGTTAACAAACTGTCCAAAACCTATGTCACCCGATTCGGTTCGGTTCGTATCGAGGCATTGAAGGATGTCACTTTCACGATCGAAGACGGGGAATATATCGCAATCATGGGTGAATCCGGATCCGGGAAGACTACTTTGCTGAACCTGATCGCTACGCTGGATCGCCCGACCACAGGAGATATTCTGTTGAACGGTGAGAATATGACGCGAATCAGAGAAAGCAACCTCGCGAAATTCCGCCGCGAGAAGCTGGGCTTTGTTTTCCAGGATTTCAATCTTCTCGACACATTTAACGTTCGCGACAACATCTTCCTGCCGATGGTGCTGTCCGGTGTTCATCACAAGGAGATGAACGAACGTCTGACGCCGATCGCCGCGAAGCTCGGAATTTCGGACCTTCTCGATAAGTATCCGTACGAGATCTCCGGAGGGCAGAAACAGCGGGTCGCCGTGGCGCGTGCGCTGGTAAACCGCCCGGGGATTCTTCTCGCGGATGAGCCGACGGGTGCTCTCGACTCCAAATCTTCCGACCAGCTTCTTCGAGTCTTCTCGGACATCAATGCCGACAAACAGACGATTCTGATGGTCACGCACAGCGCACGTGCAGCGAGTCGGGCCAGTCGCGTGATCTTCATTCGCGACGGAGAATTATACCACCAGCTGTTCCGAGGAAATCTGACGGATGATGAGATGTATCACCGGATCTCCGAGACCTGGACGGTCCTCTCGACGGGAGGTGACCGGGCGTGAACCGCAATTTCTACCCTCGATTTGCGCTTTCCGGCATTATCAAGAACCGCCGGCTCTATATTCCCTTTCTCCTGGTCTCGATCCTGAACTCTTCGATGTTCTATATGCTCAACTCACTTCTCTATCATCCCGACCTTATGAAGAATACCGGCGCTACTTCGCTTCGCGTGATGCTGGAATTCGGCACCTGGATCATCATCATCTTCTCGACGATCTTCCTCTTCTATGCCAACAGCTTTCTGATCAAGCAAAGAAGCAACGAGATCGGCCTCTACAGCGTGCTCGGCATGGGAAAACGAAATGTCGCAGGAGTTCTCTTCTGCGAGTTTCTGATGACATCGACGGTCTCCGTCGGCGCCGGAATCGGAATCGGAGTTCTTCTCTCACGACTCGTCTATGCCATTCTCGGACGTTTGGTCGACTTTGACCTGATCTTTCATTTTCAGGTCTCCGGAGAAGCCGCCGGTCGTACTGCGCTCGCATTCTTTGCCATCTTGTTCGCAAGCTTTATCCTTCATCTCTTTCGTGTTACCGTCTCACGTCCGATCGAACTCGTCCGCGGAACCTCGTCGGGGGAGAAGGAGCCCAAGACCAAACTGATCATGGCTCTTCTTGGCGTAGCCACGCTAGGAGGCGGGTTCTATATTGCGAATACCCAGGATAAACCCCTGGCCGCGCTTCAGGTTTTCTTTGTCGCAGTCATTCTGGTTATGGTAGGAACCTATTGCCTGTTTACGGCCGGAAGCATTGTCGCGTTGAAGTGGATGAGAAGAAGTAAGAATTTCTACTATCGTCCGGAGAACTTCACATCAGTATCCGGTCTCCTGTACCGCATGAAGCAGAACGGTGTCGGACTTGCGAGTATCAGTATCCTTAGCACGATGGCCCTCCTTACCATTGTCACTACTGTAACGATGTATATGAGTTCCGACGAGGCGCTGGACGCCCGCTACCCCAACGATGTGAATATCTATGTTGAGGCAGTAGACGCCGCGAAAACAGATGCATTCCGGGACACGGTGTTGCAGATGGCGGCAGATCGCTCGCTGACGGTGGAGAATCTGAGCGCGATCACCTATGTGACCATGCCCGCGCAACGAACGGACGGTCATTTCACGTTGGAGAAACTGGAAGACGGATTTAACCTGGCGGTGGCGACATTAATAAGTGACGCGGAATATCGAAAAGCCGTGGGCTCCGACATGGAGCTTGTTCCCGGAACCGTGGTTGTTTTCGCGAATAAGCCTTGTGATGAGAAGACGATCACTCTGGGTAGCATGTCACTGGAAGTCGTCCCGGCACAGGGTCCGGAGCCGGTCGATCAGACACTCGATATCGTTGATGCCTATACCTTTGTCATCGCGGAGTCTGAGTTTGACCAGGTGCTTGCCGCGAATTCCATTCCTGCTGACGCGAACTCACATCGACTCAACTTCGATGTGACGGGTGATGAGGCAAAGACTGTCGATCTGGGTTCGGCTTTGCGGGGAATCCTCGTCGGATCACCGGTCGAGGGATTCTACCTGAACGGTGACGCACGGAATTTTATGGTAGAGATCAAAAGCGAATCGGAGTTCAGTTTCCGTTCGATGTACGGAGGGCTTCTCTTTCTTGGTGTTTTCCTCGGCTTTGTCTTCCTGCTCGGGACCGTCCTGATCATCTATTTCAAGCAAATATCCGAAGGTTACGGCGATCAGCGGCGCTTCGAAATCATGCGCAAGGTCGGTATGAATGACGCGGAGATTAAGAAAACCATCCGCAGTCAGATATTGCTTGTGTTTTTCCTGCCTCTGGTGACGACCTTTATCCACATGGCTTTTGCGTTCCGCTTCATGACGCAGATCATGAATGTCATGTACTTCTATAACACAACACTCTTTGCCGCATGTACCCTCGTGTGTGCAGTGATCTTCGCGATCGCGTATGCCGTCGTATATACCCAGACAGCACGCGTGTATTATCGGATCGTACGGTAAAGAACTTTTCGTCGATCGAAACGAAACACCCTCGCCGGATGATATAATGAGACGATCACGTTTCATCCGGGGAGGGTGTTTTTCGTGGCTTTCTTGAGAAGCAAGACCTTTAAGCAAGGAGACTAGAACGGATGTTTCGTCGTTTCGACCGTTGCATGTATGGCGCGGCGATGCTGTATATCGCATTGCCGATCCTGATTTTCTTCTCGTTATGGCTCCGGCCGATCCTTGCGGTCGCGGTCTGCGCAATTGTTCTGGCGAGCCTTTTTTTCGCGATCCGGAATCCGCTGGCAGGGACCTCCTGGCACATCGATCGACGTCAGGCGATACTGTTTGCGGGCGCAATCCTGATTATTGCCATCTGGGTTTTCTTCTCGGGTCAGGGCGGATTTGCCTTTCAGAACTCGGATTATCATGACCGGAACGCGATTTTTCACGATCTTGTTGAGAAGCCGTGGCCGGTGACCTATGACTTCTCCGGCGCGTCTCTCGACACATTGGAAGGCTTGAACGCATTACCGCATTTTGCCGTACTGACGTACTATATCGCGTTCTGGTTGCCGGGGGCTCTGGTCGGCAAACTCTTTGGATGGGCGGCCGGAAATGTTGCCTTGTATCTCTGGGCTTTTCTCGGACTCGTCCTCACAACCTACTTCCTGTTCCGAATGTTGCGCCGCGTGACGATCCGATCGATCTTGATTATGATCTTTTTCTCCGGTCTCGATGTTGTCGGATACCTGTGGGCGACGAAGGGCTCTCTTCCGGGACCGATCGCGCATATTGAATGGTGGTCGGGGTTTCAGTACTCGTCATTGACGACCTTGATCTTCTGGGTATTCAACCAGTCGATTGTGTTTTTCCTGGCTCTTGCGCTGATCGAGAATATGAAGAACAGTAAGTCACTGTTCTTTCTTTATGCTCTTCTTCTCCTGTATGGGCCGTTTCCTTTCCTGGGTATGCTTCCGTTTGTCCTCGTCAAGGCGTATGAAGGAATATCATCGTTCGTTCCCAAGACACAGATGCGACCGCTCGGGCGTATCATTCGATCCTTTGTCGAGGGGATTCTTCGCGCATTGTCGTTTGAGAATATCGCCGGAGGAATCACGGTTCTGGCGATCGTATATCTCTATTTTTACGGCAATGTGGCGGCCGGTCGCTACATGGGACTCTCCCGTCAGATGAGTTCGGTATACATTGTTTTTCTGGCATTCGAGGTTCTGTTCCCGATACTGCTCGCCGGTGTCGTGTATTTTCGCAAGCCTTCCTTCATCGCCTGTGCTGTGAGTCTTGTCGCGATCGGCTTTTTCCAGGTCGGAATCGGACAGGACTTCTGTATGCGTGTCTCCATCCCTGCAATCTTCGTGCTGATGATGTTCTCTCAGAAACTTCTCCTTGCGCGAAAAGATTTTGCGGAGGAGACGACGGCTCCACAGATTGCGCGAAAAGACTTTGCGGAGGAGGCGGCGGTTACACAAATCATCCCTGAGGAAAATTTGGTCGACGTATCCCCGGACAGTGATGCTGATGATGTGCCGGATCCTGATCCGAAGCCTCGATGGAAATTGTCGACGGTTCTTTCGGAACGCGATCTGCGACTTCTGCGTATTGTTCTATCGGTCCTGATCATCATCGGTTCCGTCGTGCCGGCGCAGGAAATTCTACGTTCTGTGTGGTATACGATTCCTTCCTATCCTCAGGGGGCAGCGATGATGAGATCCGTCGGCGAGGCGATGACTTCGTCAGGCGTCGAACCGATCGCACAAGCGGGAGAGGCGATCATCCTGCAAAGCAATCACGGTTATACCGTCGCGGATGATAAGAAGACACTGCAGAATGTATCGATAACGACGACGAATTTTGTCGCGTCGACCGAAAAGAATTTCTTCTTCGAGTATCTGGCGCGGACATCGGATTCTTGACGGGGAAATGTCGAGATTGCTATGCTGAAGCCATATAGGGAGGGCAACCATGATTGTTAAGAACTCGCTGGACAAGGATCTATCCGGTCGCAAGACGCTGCCGGCCAGAGGTGAACCTATCGCGGCATTTTTTCTTACGGCAATCCTTCTCATTATCATGTTCGCGATTTTTGGCTATTATCCCGCCGGAGAATACTCGATTCTGTCCTCGGATTTATCCGCGCAGTATGCGCCGGATCTGATTGCTTACAAGAATACTCTGCTTTCGGGAGGTAATCTCTTCTACTCGACCTTGATTTCCATGGGCAAGAATACGATGGGACTTTTCGCGTATTATCTCTCGAGTCCGTTGAACCTTATGACGTTCCTGTTTCCGGCGGAAATGATCTCTGAGGCGATTCTGGCGCTGATCATCGTGAAGCTGTCTCTTGCGTCCGCCTTCATGACCCTCTATCTTCGCTCGCGACATCCGGAAGGGACACGCTTCTCCGTCATATTCGGGACACTGTATGCGTTCTGCTCCTACGCGGTCGTCTTCATGATGCATATTATGTGGATGGATGGGTTCTATCTCTTGCCGCTTCTGCTCCTTGTTGTCGAAAGATTCTTGTCGAATCGCAGGCGGTACTTCTCGTTGATATTTCTGCTGGCCTACATGTTTCTGTCGGGCTTCTATATCGCGTATATGGTCGGGATATTCTCTTTCTTCTATCTGATCTTTCGTATGATCGAGGAGCGCCGTTTCGCCGAACATTCGCTGAAACAAGCGTTTGGCGTTGTCGGCTCATTTATCGGCTCCGCTGTCGTCGCCGCCATGCTCTCCGCGGTCGTTCTCCTGCCGGCCGGCCTGGATATCCTGCGCAACCCCGACTACTCGAAAAACCAAGTCACATTTGAGGCCAATTTTACCGTGGTTGAGTTCTTCAATCAACTCCTCGCCGGTTCTTTTGATAAGATGGCCGATAACAAGCCGCTCGTCTACGCGGGTCTGGCGGTGTTGCTGTTGTGCGTTCTGTTCTTTCTTCATCCGGAGATCGCCAGAAGGAAGAAGGCACTTGTCGGCGTAGCTTTCGTCGGGCTCTTTCTCAGCATGATCGCAAGTCCGTTGAATCTGGCGTGGCACTTGTTTGACGAACCGAACTGGTTTAAGTTCCGCTATTCTTTTCTTTTATCATTTCTGTTGATTTCCGTCGCCTATGAGACATTTCTCAAACTGAAGGGGCTGCCTGCCAAGGCGTTTGTCATGACCGGCGGCATCTTTATTGCGCTTGTTGTTGTCGTACAGGGATTTGGCGATCTGGAGACCGAGGGAGCCCGGTTCTTTGCGAATCTTTTCGCCGGAATTATTGTGTTGCTGCTGTTGTATGCTATGACCGGAGTTCGCTTCCCGGATTCCGTTGCGAATCTGAAGCGGTTGGTGCCCGGTTTTCTTGCCGTGCTTCTTGTGATTGAAGCGGCGATCATGAACCCCTTGTTTTTGCGACCTAAGGTTTTTGGCGGAGAGAATGAGCGGGAGCCGCTCTATCAATCGATCGTACAACCGATGCCGTTGGTGGAGACAGCGAAGGCTGATGCGCTGGCCGAGGGCGTCGGATTTTTCCGGATGGAAACGACGGGAGGAGTCGAGGCGATGGATCCGATGTCTGCCGCGCTCTACTTGAATTATCCCGGAACATCGACGTTCAATTCCTCCGCTAATAAGAAGCTGAATCGATTTCTGAAACAATTAGGATATGTGACGAATTACAACTATTTCTCGAGTTCCCATGAGTATTCTTCCGTCGTGACGGATTCACTTCTCGGTATCCGGTACGTTCTGACCCCGGACGATCGTTTGATGGGATATACAGATCTCGCGAAGAGCGAAGACGGCACGATTACCTTGCTCCGTAACGAACTGGCGCTTCCGGTTCTCTATGCGGTGCAGCCGGAAGCTCTTGTATTTGATCCGTTTATCCTGGAAAAAACTCCCGATGCCAAGGATCCGTTCCAGTATCAGGAGATGTTGCTGGATGCTTTTTTCGGGCAGGAGATTTTTTCAGAGAACGTATATACACAAATCGAGCCGGATGAGACAAATGTTTATAACGCGATCACATCCTTGCCGAAGCGGGACAATGCCTCCGATCAGGAGACGGACGCGGCAGCTGCGCAAGTCCGGGAGGAAGCGCTTCTTTTCGAGATGGATACGGATCTGCTCGGGGAAGAACCCGTGTTAGGATCCGATCGGTTTGAGACGAAATACCTGCGAATCAACGAGAAGGATAAGATGATCATATCCTATACCCTTACGGCGGAGAACAAAGATCCGATCTACTTCTCGATCGTCTCCAACGCAATGAGCTCTGAGGCCGATGTGTATATCGACGGAGAGTACCTGTCGACGATTACGCCGTCATTCTTTACAGCAATCTACAGTATCGGAGAGAGAGAGCCCGGCGAGAAGGTCACCGTCGAAATTCGATCAGATGCCGATGAATTCAAGATGATCGGGACGCTCTTCTATTCGTTGGATACCGGGGCGTTTATGGAGCAGCTGCAACTTGCGGCGCCTTCCGATGGAATCCGGATTGATGATTCAGGCGACGGCATACTAACGGCGACGGTGACAAGAGAACAAGATACGGTTCTGTTGACCACGATACCTTATGAAGCGGGCTGGACGGCTGAGATTGACGGGGTGGAGACAGAGATCACACCGTTCGCGGACGCGCTGATCGCCGTGTCTGTTCCCGCAGGAACACATACCGTACATTTCTCCTTCACAACACCGGGGCTGGCCCTCGGACGCGCGTGTGCGCTGACCGGTCTGTCGATTCTGCTTCTTCTGGGTATTCTTCGCTTAATCAGCGTTCGTCGAGCGAAAATGACTCCACAGGAAGTGAGTGCCGTATGAAGAGCGAGAAACGGGAGCGCATCATGTCGATTCTCCGTGCCGGCGGTGATACGTTCATCAGCGGTGAGGAGCTCGCACAGCGTTTCGGATGCTCCCGGGCCGCGATCTGGAAAAACGTCGCCGAGCTCCGCGAGGAAGGTGTTCCGATCGAAGCAGTCACACATATGGGCTACCGGCTCCTCTCTCCGGAGAAGAGTTTTCTCAGCAACAGCATCGCTGCGCTGCAGCGGCGGGGCATCGACCATCGCATACGTCTTACGGTTTCACCGGTTACCGTATCGACGAATAATGACGCGCGGGAAGCCGCATTGACCGGAGAACCGGAGTTTTCGGTGTTCGTGAGCTTGCGCCAAACAGGCGGCCGCGGGCGCAGGGGACGAGGATTTATCTCCGACGATACCGGCGGACTCTGGTTTTCGATATTACTTCGACCATCGATGGAATTGCGCGAAGCCTCGCGCGTTACTTTGTTGTTCGGCCTTGCCGTTCTTTATGCGCTCGACCGACTCTGTCATATATCCGTAGGATTAAAGTGGCCGAATGACATCATATCTTTACAGAACGCGAAAAAACTTTGTGGTATATTATCAGAGACAAGCATGGAGGAGAATCGAATTTCCTATGCGGTTATCGGTTGCGGGGTGAATGTGGCGCAGACGCGATTTCCGCCGGAGATCGAGGAGGTTGCGACGTCGCTTCGCCAAATGGGCGCCGGGATCGAACGCGAGGAATTGCTCGCTTGTATACTCGAAGAGTTCATCGGCTTATATGAGGAATTTCTTCTGAATCCGCAATCCTTCATGCCAAGGTACCGCGCCCGTTGTGCGACGCTTGGACACGCGGTCCGCGTTTTGGGTGCCGCCTCGTTTGACGGTGTGGCGGAGACGGTGACGGATGACGGAGACCTTGTCGTTAAGGACACAGACGGAATTCGTCATATCGTCAGTTCCGGAGAAGTCAGCATTCGTCTCGCCGGCTCATCGTAAGTTTACGGTTATAACTAACGGTACAGATGTGTATAAGATCGGTTCAGCCGACATAAGAGGAGGGTATATATGAGAGATTTTCGCGAATTGTATAACGTATGGAAGAACGATCCTTTTTTTGATGATGATATCCGGGCGGATCTCGCCGCGATCGAGGGAGACGATAAGGAGATTGAAGACCGCTTCTACCGCAATCTTGCTTTCGGAACGGGCGGACTGCGCGGTGTTATCGGAGCGGGAACCAATCGAATGAATATCTACACGGTTGCCCAGGCAACCTCCGGCCTCGCAGCCTATATCACCAAAGAGGGTCCGGAAGCAATGAGGAGAGGCGTTGTCGTATCTTTCGACTCCCGCCGGTTCTCCTCGGAATTCGCGACGACGACGGCGCTGGTTCTTACCAGAGCCGGGATTCGCGTTTACCTCTCGGACGAGTTGCGTCCCGTACCGATGCTCTCCTTCTCCGTTCGACACTTCGGTGCTTTCGCCGGTGTAATTATCACCGCAAGCCACAATCCTTCCAAATACAACGGTTATAAGGTCTACGGGGAAGACGGAGGCCAGGTGACACTAGAGGCCGCGGATACGATTCTTTCAGAGATCTGTGCAATTGAAGATGTGAGAAACATAGCCTGGGACACCATGCAGTCAGCGCTTCAGAGCGGACTTCTCACGATCTTCGGAGAAGAAGTCGACAAGGCATATACCGCCATGCTTCAGGAGCTGGTGATCGATAAAGAGGAGATCTTGCGTCACAAGGACATGTCGATTGTGTACACGCCGCTGCATGGATCCGGCAACAAGCCTGTTCGCCGCATTCTGTCGGCAGTCGGCTTCGAGAATGTTCACGTTGTCGCGGAGCAGGAACAGCCCGACGGAAACTTCCCGACCGTTCCCACGCCGAATCCGGAGGATCCGCGGGCACTCGCGATGGGCGTCGAGCTGGCGAAGAAGGTCAATGCGAGTCTTGTGATCGGAACGGATCCGGACAGCGACCGCGTCGGAGTCGCCGTGCGCACCGTCGAGAATGGGCAAGAAGTCTACCTCCCGCTGACCGGCAACCAGATCGGCATTATGCTTCTTGACTATATTCTCTCCTCCAAGAAGAAGTTGGGAACATTACCCGAGAATTCCTTTGTCGTTACGACGATTGTTTCCAGCAAGTTGGCCGCCCCGATCTGTGCGTATTACGGTGTTGAACTGCAAGAAGTCCTTACGGGATTCAAGTTCATCGGCGAGCGAATCCGCCTCGATGACGAGGAAGGCAATAAACACTTCCAGTTCGGTTTTGAAGAGAGCTACGGCTACCTGTCCGGTACGAATGTCCGCGATAAGGATGCCGTCGTGTCGGCTATGTTGATCGCCGGTATGGCTGCGCAATCTCTTGAACGCGGCGAATCCCTGGCGGATCGTATCGAGGATCTGTACCGGCGCTTCGGCTACGGCTATGAAGACGCGGTGTCCTTTACTCTTGAAGGCAAAGAAGGCGTCGAGAAGATTGCCGCGGCGATCGAATCGATGAAGGCGGATCTCACAGCTGTTAGATCGCCTGCGGATGCGGCGAAACTCCTCGGAGACCTTCCGATTCAGGCGGTTCGTGATTATAGCAGGGATATCCGGTATGTGTTCGACCGGGAAGGAATCACGAAGACTCCCACGGGGCTTCCCGCATCCGATGTACTTCTCTATGAGCTCGGCGGAGAGAAGGGACTTGACTGGGCATGTGTCCGTCCGTCCGGAACCGAACCGAAGCTCAAGATCTACTTTGGAATCTATGGATCGGACAAGAAGGCGACTCTCGAACGCCTCGACACCGTCAAGAAGCTTGTATCTGACATTGTTAAGAGTCGTCTGTAACTTGATACCTGTCTTTTCGATAAAGGAAAGGAACGTCAACCGTAATGAATAAATCTTCGTACATCAGGTGGTTTACACGCGCTGCCGCTGCCATGGTTGCTGTTTGCACTATGATGACGGCTTTGCCGGTCGAGACCCTGGCCGCGTACTACACCGTTGGAGCCAACGGTAGAAGTCTCGAGGTGTCGCCGACATTTACCGTAAACCGTTCGATGATGGCACCTCCGAATACCCCCTGCCGTTCCGGTCAACTTCTGACAAATTTCGCGGGAGTCACGATCCACGAGACCTCCAACTGGAGTGCGAACGCGAACGCCCTTATGCATGCGAAGTACCTGCAGGGGGGCGGCGCCGGTTACGAGGTGAGTTGGCATTACTGCGTAGATAATAACGGAGCCTACCAGAGCATCCCGGAATATGAGAAGGCGTGGCATGCCGGAGATACAGGCAAGGGAACAGGGAATGCGAGTACGATAGCCATCGAAATCTGTGACAACTCGAACGGCGATTTTGACCAGGCGATGGCAAACGCCGAGTGGTTAGCCGCCGATATTCTCTATCGTCACGGAATCTACAATGTGACAGGTAAATTATTCCAGCACCATGATTTCAGTTCCTTCGGCAAGAATTGCCCGATCACGATTCGCGATACCGGTCGATGGGGCGAATTTGTCGCCAAGACACAGAAGTATCTCGACCAGATGGTTGCCGCGAAGGGCACATATACGCCGATACTGATGACGCCGACGGCAACGGTTGATCAGGCAAAGAACTGGGCTGCCTCGCGCAAAGCGACGACAACCTTCATCATGCTTGCGGATCTCTACTGGGAGTTGGCCCCCAAATCAGGCGTAAATCCCGTCGTTGCTTACGCACAAGCGGCACATGAGACGGCATTCGGCCGTTTCGGAGGAGTGCTTGACGCGTCGTTTTTCAACCCTTGCGGAATGAAGACGACGGCGGGCGGTTCGAACACCGACCCGAATGCGCATCAGCGCTTTTCGAGTTGGAGACAAGGCGTTCAAGCGCATATAGATCACCTGGCTCTCTATGCGGGACAGACCGGATATCCGAAATCCTATTCGACGACGACCCCGGATCCGCGACATTTTACCTCGCTGTACGGTACCTCTCCGAGTGTCGAGGGTTTAGGCGGCAAATGGGCACCTTCGTCTACGTACGGGACTTCTGTTATCGCGAAAATGAATGAGATTCAGACCGCGTCCAAAGATCCTTATCGCCTGGATGCGATGATTACATCCATCGATGTTCTTTCTGTTGACAATCGCGTGATGCAAATTGCAATTACCGCCTTGAATACCGGATCGACGACATGGACCGAAGAGTTCATGATCCGACTGGGTTACGGCATTGATACCGCTACGAATCGCGCATATCTGCCGGCAGGCGTCGAGGTAACCTCCGGGCAAAGTTATATCTTCCTCGTATCTCTCCCGATCACCGATGATAATCCGCACAAGATCGTCGCGAGAATGGTTCAAGACGGGATCGCCTGGATCGGTGCCGAGACGAATCAGGAAGTGGCGAAGTTATCCGCGAAGATCCTCTCCGTCGAATCTCCGGTTGCCGTCTTATCCGGACAACGCGCGCAGATTGCCGTGACTGTCGAGAATACCGGATTGGTTCCCTGGACCTATCAGGATCTGTTCCGCTTGTCTCTCGTCTCTTCCGACACCCCCGCGGATCGAATCCCGATTCCGCCGACGACAGTGGTGCGCCCCGGAGAGACGTATACGTTCCGGTTCCTGACGAACAGCGGCGAGGTCGGAACAAGCC
This sequence comes from Bacillota bacterium, assembly GCA_023397475.1. GTDB lineage: Bacteria > Bacillota > Clostridia > Saccharofermentanales > Saccharofermentanaceae > Firm-13. The sequence continues at coordinate 23,493 of JAEWUD010000033.1, read as the reverse complement.
TCACCGTAAACCTTCGCATGGTCCAGGACGGCGTGATGTATTTCGGAGCCGCGCAGACGTTGAAGATTCCCGTGAAGAGTTCGGCGCGTGCCGAGATCACGTCATTGGATATGCCGGCAACGATACGCGCGGGAGAATCGTTCACCGCGACAATCACTGTGAAGAACACCGATGATGTGATCTGGACATCGGATGATATGGTTCGTCTCGGTATTGAGGGGAATGCAATCGGTGACAATCGTGTCTTCCTTCCTGCCGGAACGACAGTAGCGCCCGGAGAGTCCTATGTGTTCACCTATACCGCCAAGGCACCGTCCGACAAGGATTTGTCCTTCTATGTTCAGATGGTACGAGACGGTCAGAACTGGTTTGGCGATAAGAAGACTGTTCTTGTCCCGGCATATAATGCTGCAATAACACAGGTGACGGCACCGGAATCAGTTATCGCCGGCACGACGCGCGATATGACCGTGACAGTCATGAATACCGGTACGGTTACATGGACAGCCGACAAGTTGTTCCGGTTGTCAACCGACGCGAGCGATACGACGACTTCGCGGTACTATATTGCGAACCAGACGTCTGTCGCGCCCGGCGAGAGCTACACATTTACGGCAACCGTTCGCTCGATGAAATATCCGTCGGAAGCGAAGATTCATCTGCAGATGGTCCGTGACGGAGTAACATTCTTCGGCGAGAAGCGAGATCTGTCGATTGCGGTGACACCCGAGCGTCAGGCACAGGTTGTTTCGGCGGAATTTGTCACCGAACCGGTCGCCGGCAAGAATTTCTCGGTCAAAGTGAAGGTTAAGAACACAGGTTCGGTCACGTGGACCGAGCAGACGTTGTATCGGCTTGGGATGCAAGGGAACGCCACCGGTTCCGATCGCGCATATCTGCCTTCGGGAACGAGTGTCAAACCCGGCGAGACCTACGAATTCCTGTATACAGGCATCGCGCCCGTCGGTGCGGATCTCTCGCTCAAATTTCAGATGGTTCAGGACGGCGTCATGTGGTTCGGAGATCAGAAGGATCTCGCCAGAACCGCCTATAATGCGGAATTCGTCACGGTATCCAAACCTTCTTCTCTCGTTGCCGGGATGACGACGAACTTCTCCGTGACCGTCAAGAATACCGGAATAATGCCGTGGACTGCCCTGGATCTATTCCGACTCTCGGCGGATGCGAGCGACACAACGACGAACCGGTTTGCTATCGCTCCAGGAGTAACGGTTGCGCCGGGGAGCACATATACCTTCACGGTCACAGCCCGCTCAATGACATATCCTTCGGATGCCAAGTTCTCCTTGCAAATGGTCCGGGACGGTGTCGCTTTCTTCGGAGCCAAGTCCGAATTCACGATCGCGGTGATTCCCGAACGTCAGGCGCAAATCGTATCCTCTGTCTTTGTCTCGCAACCGGCTGCCGGAGGAACGTTCACGCTCAAGGTCAAGGTGAAGAATACCGGATCGGTGACCTGGAACGAGAATTCTATGTATCGTCTGGGCGTCGTTGGCAATCAGACGGGATCGATTCGCGCGACACTTCCGACAGGTGTCAGTGTGAAACCCGGACAGTCCTATGAATTCCTCTTCACGGCGAAGGCACCGACAACCGGAGACCTCACGATGAATCTTCAAATGGTTCAGGATGGAGTCACTTGGTTCGGCGAATCATCAACCGTGTCTTTCCCGGCACTCGACGCACAGATTGTCTCGGTTTTACAGCCTTTGCAAATGAACACCTCTGAGCAGGAGGTCATCGTAACGATGAGGAATACCGGATTGACCTCATGGTCCGAGACACAGATGATCCGGCTTGCCACCGACGCGTCACAGACGACGGCGAACCGTTGGTATATCCCGTCGGGAACCGTTGTCAAGCCCGGAGAAACCATTGCTTTTCACGTAATTATGGCGCAACCGAGATCACCCGCGGCACTTCATATCCAGATGGTCGCGGACGGAGTCCGGTTCTTTGGCCCGAGCGCGGACTATTCTGTGAATCTGCTGACAGAGGCCGAGGTGATACTGGAGCCTATTGTGTCTCCTGCGATAACATCAACTGCGCAAGTCGAGTCCGATGAGGAGACTGCGCCTTGATCACGATAACGATTAAAGGGGAGATGTTCCGGTTTGAAACCGCGGAGAACCTTTTTTCGCCGCGACATCCGGATGAGGGCACCCTGATCATGTTAGACCAGGTGGAGTTTGCCGCTGAGGATCGGGTATTGGATCTTGGATGCGGTTGGGGTTTGGTCGGAACTGTCGCCGCCCGGTTTCTTTCCGGTTCCCGGGTTGTAATGACAGACAAAGATCCGGATGCCGTCCGCATCAGCCGCGAGAATCTTATGCGTAACGGAATCGACGGCGTAACCGTTGTATCGGGGGATGCTTATGCATCGGTCGATCGCAATGATTTCACGAAGATTCTCTCGAATCCGCCTTACCACACGGATTTTTCCGTCGCGAAAACGTTCATCGAGAAAGGCTTCAACCGCCTTGTCTCCGGAGGACAAATGCTCATGGTGACGAAGCGAAAAGAATGGTACAAACAGAAGTTCATTTCCGTATTTGGCGGGGTGAGAATTCATGAACAAGACGGGTATTTTGTATTCATCGGCGAAAAACGTGATACAGTGTATGCGAATCGAAGAAGAGAAGGACGGTAGAAATTTATCATGGCCCGAAAAATCGGACTGAATCTTCAGCCACTGGCCGACAAGCATTTGACGGGAATCGGAATGTACACGAAGGAGATCGTGCGCCGGCTTCCTGCTCTTCTTGATCCTTCCGCGTCGATCGAAGCCCATGTTTTCGATTTTCTCGGGAGAAATCAAGCGAAGGATACCGTCCTCGGACATATTACCGATGCGAGAAGCAAGGACGAGACAATCCCGGTCGCGGAATGCAGATTGATGCCGCTCGGAGCCTACATACGAGCCGGTAAAGCCGGATCGATCATGAGCTACCAGAAACTGCTCAAAACCCATTCGGATGTCACGGTGTTCTTCAACTATCTGCGTCCGCGTCGCGTTGACGGGAAGACGATCATCACCGTCTACGATATGGTTTGCTCGAGATATCCCGAGACAATGGACGCCAGAAACCGCCGGCTTCTTGAGAAGCATCTGGCAGAGTCCTGCCGTGCGGCGGATCGGATCATAACGATCTCTGACTTCTCCAAGAATGAAATTGTCGAAACCCTCGGCATAGACCCGGAGAAGATCCGCGTGGCCAAGTGCGGTTATGATCGACGTCTTTTCCGTCCCGCCGATGATGAGAGGGAGAAGCTCTCCGCATCCCTGTTCCTTGGACAGAAGTATCATATTCGTTCGCGATATCTGCTGTATCTGGGAACACTGGAACCTCGCAAGAATCTGGATACGCTCCTGTCAGCTTTCCCGGCTGTCCGCGAGAAATATCCGGATCTCAAGCTGGTGATCTGCGGAGGCAACGGTTGGCAATACGAATCGACCCTGTCCCGTATCGAGTCTCCGGAGCTTCGCGATTCGGTGATTCGTACCGGTTATGTACCGGATGAAGATAAGAGACTTCTCCTGATCTGCTCGGAGATGCTCGTTTTTCCTTCACTGTATGAGGGTTTCGGTCTTCCGATTCTCGAAGCGATGGCATGCGGTACGCCGGTCGTCGGATCAAATGCGTCAAGTATTCCCGAGGTGATCGGCAATGCGGGGGCCCTGTGCACACCGACGCAACCGGAAGCGTTCTCCCAGGCCATTCTCCGTCTCATGTCGGATCGCAAACTCTCCCGGCAACTTTCCGAGCGTGGAATTCGAAGAGCCGAACGTTTCTCTTGGGATACCGCAGCCAAGGTCTACGCCGACACTATTCTCGAGCTCGTGAATGCGGACGAGGACAAAGATGTTTTGCACGAGAAATTGACGACGCCTGGCTGATCCGTGCCTGAGTAGGGGAGGAGATTATGATATGGGACAGATAATTACTGTTGCCGCTTTTCTTGTTCTTGTGTATATAAGTGCCTGCTTTTTTCTGTGCCATGACGAGAAGGATCGAGTCGGTGAGGCCTTGTTTCTCGGCTTCCTGATCCCATCCGGACTTGTGATTCTTTACGCTACGATTCTTGCCGTACTCGGAGGCTACTCGATATTACTCCTCGGAATTCTCCTTAGTCTCACCGTGATTCCTCTTGGTTTTTTTGCGTTTCGCAACAAGAAACTCATCACACCCCGGGCAATGTTTCTTCAGATTCTGGGACACAAGTTCTCGAGAACCGCGCTGGTCGTACTGGTCGCAGCAGCGCTTCTTTACGCGCTCTTCCCGACGTACTTTCTGTTCGGATCCCGTGATCCCGGCCTGTACGCGATCAATGCCGTAAGAGTCGCCCGAACCGGTTCGTATCAAGTGGAAGAAGACAAATTTATCACCGAGAACTATGAGGTGATGAAGGATATCTTGAAGCTGAAGTTTCCCGGAATTTATTCTGATTACGAGCTCGGCTTATCGAAGGATCCCGGGGACAGGACGGCACAGTTTCTCCCGATGTTTTCCGCGACACTCGCCGTCGGATATGATTATGCCGGCCTTGAAGGGCTTTTTCGCGTCAACGCGATTCTATCGATTCTGGCGATGTTCATGGCCTATTACTTCGTCAAGGAATTCTTCGATCCCGTAGCGGCGAAGGTCGCTTTGCTTCTTTTTCTTACGAACCCGGCACAATTATGGGCGGCGAGAATAACGCAGACAGAGATTCTCGCGCAGCTTCTGGTTTTGATCGCTCTGTATCTGTTCGCGCGAACCTATCCCAAAGGCTTGCCGACGATGGGTCTTGTCGCAGGAGCAATTCTCGGATTCGGTGTGATGAACCGCATCGACATGTTGATCCTCGGAGCCGGGGTCTATACATTATCCGCCTACACCGCATTATTTGATCCGAAGAAGATCCGCTACGGGGTAACGATGGCATTCGGCTACACGGTAGGAGCACTGGTTTCGACGATTTATACCTACATGTATTGCCGGCCCTATTTTGACGATCTCTTCGGGACCAACTCGTTGTCGGGAATTCTCAAAGTAAATCTCGCATTTCTCGCGTTTTACGTCGTGTGTCTGGCGGTGCGTGGCATATTCCTTCGCGGGAAAACGCAAAATGTCTTCTTGTCCTTCATCACCCGGCGACGGGTAATGATTATCTTCTCCGCACTTCTCGCCCTGGCGTTTCTGTATGCCTACTTCATCCGTCCGAGACTGTCCGACGCTCCTTTTGAGACAGAACTTTATTTCATCGAGAACTCGATGGCGGAGTTCTGCTTCTACACCTCTTTTGCGGCGATACCCGTTGCTATTTTCGGGCTTTATCAACACTTTACGCAGCGAAAAGAATCGATCGAACCGCTCTTCCTTTTTTATCTGACCGGATTTGTTTCGCTGATCGGATATATCTATCGACCGAGTATCTCGGCCGATCACTTGTGGGCCTCGAGACGATACGTGTCCGTCGTGTTTCCCTTCGTTCTGATCCTGCTCGCTTACGGAATTTCCCGTCTCGGTGAAGTCCTTCCTTCCATAGTATTGTCGATTACAAGGCGACGCAAAGGCACTATCGTCTCTATGGAGAATATCGTCGAAGTCCACCCGACGAGGACGAAGGTCATCCGCGGTATCGCTGTCGCATTGACGGCGACCTATTTCATCGGCTACGGGGTTTATATGTCCAGACTCTTTCTTTTCTCGACGATGTTCGACGGAATTGTCGCAGACTTCGGTCGAGTGAGTGATCGACTTGACGATGACGAGCGCTATTATACGGATGACGAGTATTATTCGGCCGCGCTTCGATATGTGTACGGCGAGAATATATATCTGCTTCAACAGAAACCGAGCGAGATTTCCCGTCAAGTCATATCGGACGGCGAGATGTACATTCTGACGGACGATGTTTTCGCAGAGAAGATGGACCTCGATATCGCGTGCGAGTTGATCGAGGCGGACGTGATCGGCGGAACTTATATTACTCCGACCATCAACCGATATCCGGATTCGACCTACGCGTTCGACCGAACGGCAAATCTTTACAAGCTCTCAGCGCTGACACCGGAGAACGGACTTCAACGAGAGGTAGACCTCGGGCGGTTCGGATTGCCGAACGGATCACTCTCGGATGGGATGATCCTGTCGAGCGGTACCCCCGGATATGTATTTGTCGGCCCTTATTCGACGATCGGAGCCGGGCTATACGAGATCACTGTACAAATGTCTCTTGTCTCGGCCGTAGGAGACCTAGTGATGACAGTCGATACCTCGGGCGAGGAGGCGACCAAGGTCTACGGAAGCACCGGGGTATTCCTTTCGGATTTTGCCGCGGATGGGGGCGCTGAAATTCATTTCGTTGCGGATATTCCGTATACGATCACGGATATGGAAATCCGGGGATTTGCGCCGGACGGCGCGGTGGTGCGCGTTGAATCAGTCGTGATTCAAAGAATATCGTGATGCTCGCTTTCGCGTGATACTGATGATTTTTGCGACGTAATATGATAGAATCAACTCGATTCTTTACCCAAAGAGAAATACATGGAGGAACCTATATGAAATCAGCGATTATTACCGGAATTACCGGTCAGGACGGATCATACCTCGCAGAGCTTCTGCTGGAGAAGGGGTACCGCGTATACGGTCTGAAGAGAAGAACAAGTGATCTTCATTTCGGTAATTCTGATCATCTTCGCAATGAGATTGAGTTTATGTATGCCGACATGACCGATGAGTCATCTCTGATCACCGCCATGCAGAAGGTAAAGCCGGATGAAGTCTACAATCTGGCGGCGCAGTCTTTTGTTCAGACCTCCTGGGAGCAGCCGATTCTTACCGCGAACATCGATGCCATCGGTGTAACGAATATGCTCGAGGCGATTCGTATCGTCAAGCCGGATACCCGCTTCTACCAGGCGTCTACCAGCGAGATGTACGGCAAGGTTCAGGCGGTTCCGCAGACCGAGACCACGCCTTTCTACCCGCGCAGCCCGTACGGAGTCGCGAAGCTTTACGGCCACTGGATCACGATCAACTACCGCGAGAGTTATGACATCTTCGGCTGCTCCGGTATTCTTTTCAACCATGAGTCGCCGCGCCGCGGTCTCGAGTTCGTCACACGCAAGGTGACGGATGCGGCTTGCCGCATCAAGCTCGGATTGCAGAAGGAACTTCGCATGGGGAACCTGGATTCTAAGCGTGACTGGGGCTTCGCCGGCGATTATGTCAAGGCGATGTATCTGATGTTGCAGCAGGAGACTCCGGACGATTATGTCATCGCGACCGGCGAGACACATTCGATTCGCGAACTCCTTGAAGTTGCGTTCCGCGCCGTCGACCTGAATTATGAAGACTATGTCGTCATTGATCCGCGCTTTGTGCGTCCTGCCGAAGTTGACCTTCTTCTCGGAAGTCCGGAGAAGGCGAAGCGCCAGATGGGTTGGGAGCCGACGGTCACATTCGAGGGCTTGATCAACATGATGGTCGAGGCGGATATGAAGCGCGTTACGGAGCAACTGAAGTAATGGATTCCAAAGACATCACAACAACGTTTCCGGGCACCGGCGACAAGGCGATATGCCTTGTCGTCGGTGCGGCCGGTTTTGTCGGGAAGCATCTTCTTTCGAGACTTGTCGAAGATGGATGCTATGAAATCTTCGCGACCAAGCTTGATTTCGAGACGATCGATACGACGGAATTACCCGGTGTACGGGTCGTTGACCTCGATATCACCAAGAAGGAACCGGTCGGGAAGGTTCTGTCGGACATCAGGCCGGATGTTATCTTTCATCTCGCGGCACAGAGTTCGGTAGCGCTCTCTTTCCAGAAACCTGAACTTACGATGCAGATCAATATCCTGGGATCCTTGCACCTCATGGAAGCGATGTGTCAACATTGTCCGGAAGCGACCGCAGTCCTGATCGGTTCCGCCGAGCAATACGGACCGGTCCCGCAGGAGCGTCAACCGGTTCGCGAGACGGAGTATCCGAAACCGGTGAGTCCTTATGCGATCTCGAAGACAGCGGTTGAGTCTCTGGCGACACTCTATGCCGGAAGCTACGGCCTTCGCCTGATTATGGTTCGTGCATTCAATCATATCGGGCCCGGTCAATTGCCGCTCTTTGTGGTCTCTGATTTCGCCCGGCAAATCGCCGTTATCGAGAAGGGAATCGCCGAGCCCGTTATCGAAGTTGGCAACCTTTCGGCAAGAAGAGATTTCACGGATGTACGAGATATTGTCCGCGGATACACACTGCTCGCGCGCACAGGACGCCCCGGCGAGATCTATAATATCGGCAGCGGCTCATCGATCGCTGTCGAAGATGTTCTTAAAACACTCCTTACCTTATCCGACACGCCGATTGAAGTTCGCGTCGACCCCAGGAAATTTCGTCCGACGGATGTTCCCGAGTTTGTCGCCGACATCACAAAGATCAAGACAGATACGTCATGGCGACCGGAAATCCCTCTTTCCCAATCGCTGTCCGATACCCTGACGTATTGGAGGAAGAATGTTTAAGGAACTGCTTCGCATATTCGATTACCGCGAGATGCTCAAGAACAGCGTACGCAAGGAATTGCGCGTTCGTTATAAGGGATCTGTGCTCGGATTTTTATGGACATTTATCAATCCTCTGATGCAGCTCGTGATCTACAACTTCGTATTCAATATGCTCATGCGTATCGAACCGCCCGAAAATGTCAGTTACACCCTGATGATCTTTGTCGGACTCGTACCCTGGACCTGCTTCGCAGCGACGCTGACGCAGAGCACGATGGCGATCATCGGCAACGGCAATCTGATTAAGAAGATCTACTTTCCAAGGCTGATTCTACCTCTCTCGTTGACCCTGACCAACTTTATCAACATGATGCTAACCGGTGTCATCGTGTTCATCGCGGTTCTTGTTCTGAGTCCCAAGGCCCCGATTACCGCTGCCTATTTCCTGTTGCCGGTCGTTTTTTTTGCGATGTTCCTTCTGACCTTCGCATTCGCAGTTCTTTTATCCGCGTTGACGGTGTATTTTCGTGATCTGGAACACATCCTGTCAATTGTAACGATGATCTGGTTTTATCTGACCCCGATCATCTACCCGATCTCGCTGATTGAGAGCAATGAATCCATGACTCCGAGCATCCTGACGATTTACAAAATGAATCCACTCTTCGGGATCATTGACAGCGTGCAAAAGATCATGCTATATGGGAAGTTTCCCGAAGTGAATAATCTTCTCTATGTCTACGGATTCGCGATCGTGTTGCTTTTTGTCGCACTGGCGGTCTTCCACAAATGCCAGAAGCGTTTTGCGGAGGAGATCTAGTATGCAAGAGAAGAAAGTGTCCAAAGCATCTAACGCGCCCGTCGTCATCCGCACGAAGGATCTCCATAAGTCCTTCCGCGTATACCAGGATAAGAGCCAGACCTTGAAGGAACGCATCATTCACAGGAAGCAGACGAAGTACTCGATACACAAGGTTCTCGACGGCATTGATCTGGAGATTCATAAGGGAGAGACCGTCGCGCTTATCGGGCAGAACGGCTCCGGCAAGAGCACACTCCTGAAGCTTCTTACCGGTATCATCTACCCGGATTCCGGCAGCGTGACGCTCGACGGTAAGGTATCGAGTCTTCTTGAACTCGGAGCCGGCTTCCACCCGGATTTCTCCGGCCGCGAGAATATCTACAACAATGCCTCGATCTTCGGGCTCTCGAAAAAAGAGATCGACCGTCGTTACGACCGCATCGTCGCATTCTCTGAGTTGGAAGAATACATCGATAATCCTGTCCGGACCTATTCGTCCGGCATGTATATGCGTCTGGCCTTCTCGGTCGCGATCAACGTGAATGCCGAGATCCTCCTGATCGATGAGATCCTTGCGGTGGGCGACGCCAACTTCCAGAAGAAATGTATGGATATGATCCGTAGCCTGAAGCGCAAGGGATCCACGATCGTCATCGTAACCCATGATATGGGTGCGGTAGAGCGGATCTGTGATCGTGCGGTATGGCTTGTGGACGGCAAGATCCGTAAAGAGGGTAAGCCCAGAGAAATTATTGATGAATACCTGATGGATATGGATGAGAAGGCGGACGAGATCGCCCGCCGGGAAGTCGAACGTGTGGAGCGTGACCGTGAAGCACAGGGAACGCAGGAAGATAAAGAAGAGACTTTGCCTGAGATCTCTTCGGTTCCGGAAAGATCCGTTCCCGAAGAGGACGCAGAGTCCGCGGATCAGGAAGATCAGGGTTTGCTCGAATATGATGCAAACGGACAGAAGAATCGCTGGGGAAACGCAGATCTTGTCTTAACGAAGATTGAGTTCCTTGATAAGGACGACAAATCCGCTACGATGTTCGTAACCGGCCAGCCCTTCACGATCGCGCTTCATTATACGGTCGAGAAAGATATCGAGAGCCTTGCGTTCGGAATCGCTATAAAGAATGCCGACGGCACGTTGTGTGTCGCCACGAATACGGATATTCGTCATCAGCAGATCGCTCCTCCCCGTGCGGGAGAGAAGGCGACCCTTTGTATGAAGATCCCGCAGCTTGAACTCTCTAAAGGAACTTACTTTGTCGATATCGCCGCCCACTCGATCGAGGGCCTGCCGTACGACTACCAGCTCGAGCGCTATTCTTTCCTTGTGTCCAGCCCGTACTCGGACGTGGGAGTATATGCGCCGAAGATCACATTCACCATGACCGGAGTGTGACAGGCCATGGCCAGGGAAGCGGAAGTTCACCGCGACAGACCCGGGATTTTTAGAAGAGAAGACGAGAGTCGGATCTACGCGGCGTTGTATAACGTAGTGGAAGAGAAGGGCAGCCTGACCGGTAATGCTCCGGTGATTCCGCGTGACGCCTTTCTCACCAACACGCGTCAACATCCGAATGTGATTGACGGTAATTTGCTTCAGTCGCTCGATGATACTGAGTATCTGTTTGCTCTGTACTGGTCGTTGCTCAACCGGATACCCGAGGATGAAGCAAGGAGCGTATGGGCTAAGGCCGCGGAACGTACACCGGGCGCGAAGTATCGCAAGAAACTGTCCCGACGTTTGTCCGCGAGCCTTGAGGCGCATACGAAGGGCGTGGTTTACCTCGCACAGGCACCCACTGATATATCGAGCCACATCGATATAGGCGATGCAGTCCGGAGGTCCATGCCGCCGGGAGCCTTTCTGTTGTATTTCATTAAGGATCGACTGGTAGATCCTTTTATCGGGACAATGTATCTCGGATACAGCCGCACTCTTCGTCCCTACCGCATCCGCCTGCGCGACAAGATGGCGAAAAGAAGAGGGAAGGAGGGTCCTTCCGTATGACACCCAAAGTGATCATCGAAATCACGAGCCTCGTCGAGGTTTCCTTCGTCTCCGGAATCCAACGCGTCGTTCGCGAGATCCTTACCCGAGCCTTGACACGGCGCAGCACAGACGTGGAATTTGTCCTTCTGCGATACGATGTTCATCACAAAGCTTTTCGACAAATCACGCCGGAAGATTTTCTTGCGGTATATCGTGATCGCACGGACTCTCATGAGAGAATTCGAAGTACGCCGTATAGAATGGAGAATCTGGGTCCGGACGACTTATTCCTCGACATCGACAGTGTCTGGAACAATCGTTTCCGCCGAAGTTTCCTGCTTCCGATCCTGAAGAGCCTGGGCGTTCGGATTGCGGTTATGGTCTATGACATTATTCCGATCCTCTTTCCGGAGTACTGTGACGGACAGACGACCGTCCGGTTCATGGATTATATCGGAGCGCATTTGCTCTATGCGGACCTGCTTCTGGCCAATACAAGAAGTACATTAGATGATATCGACCGCCTCTCCGACAGAATCGGCACACCGAGGATTCCGGGCGCATGCATTCCGCTCGGAGCAGATTTCACAGCGCCACGGGATCATCCGGCTGCTGTGAATCTTGACGCGAAAACATCTGCGATCACGCAGGGAAAATTTCTTCTGTGCGTCGGAACGATAGAACCGCGCAAGAATCATGCATTTCTTTTGGACACCTATATCGAGCGTCTTCGGGACAAAGGATACGGTCTTATCATCGCCGGTCGTCCGGGATGGAATGTCGAGAATCTTACCGAACGTCTTACCGGGATGAACCGATCGGATGCGAGTTTTGCGTATCTCCCGGCTGCTGACGATTCGACGATCGCATACCTCTACCAGAAAGCGTACTTTACCGTCTTCCCGACAGAGTACGAAGGGTACGGTCTGCCGATCATTGAGTCAATTCTGCGGAAAACGCCGGTACTCGCATCCGATATCCCGGTTCTTCGCGAGGTCGGAGGCACCTTCTGCGCATATTTTGCCACGAGGGACAAAGACGCGTTTTGTGATCGTCTGGTACAATACGAGGAGAATCCGGAAGCGTATGAGGCTTTGCGAGATCATCTTGCGGAGTATCAACCGTTCACATGGGATTTGTCTGAGGATCTTCTCTGGGAAACCCTCCGCAAGACATTTTTCGAGAAGGAGAATCGCGCATGACGATTCAACGAATCACCCGATCTCTCGGTCGTCGACCGTTCATTGTTCTGCTGTCCGGTGTGCTCGCTGCATTCGTTGCGATGATCGCAATGAAGTTGTGGCAGGCGGATCTGAATCATCTCTTTATCGGCACGGGAGGCGATTCGGTTCTCGAACTCATGGGCGTGAAGAATATGATCGAGACAGGAACGCGTAATGAAGCTTTTCGATTGGGCGGAGAGACCGGCCAACGACTTTATGATTATCCGGTATCGGACTTTCTCAATTACTCGCTCATGTGGATCATCTCCTTGTTCACCCAAAATGCATCGGCGGTCATGAATGTATTCTATTTCCTGTGTTTTCCGTTGGCGGCGATGGCCGCAACCTGGGCTCTGCTTGAACTCGAGATCTCACGGATCGTATCGATGGCGATCGGCCTGTTGTACCCCTTCTTGCCCTATCATTTTCTTCGCAATCAGAACCATTTGTTGCTCAGTGCCTATTACATGGTTCCGCTCGGAATTCTGGCCGCTCTATGGATCGCACAAGGGCGGGCCAACCTGTCTTTCTCGCGCAAAGATACACTCTCCGCTGCTTTTCATAAGAATCGCAACTTCCTGTTGACGATCCTGTTCTGCCTGCTAATTTCCTCGACCGGTCTCTATTACGCTTTTTTTGCCTGTTATTTCCTCCTTTTGGCCCTGCTGGCGAACCTCTTTGCGGAACGGACGTGGAAGGGTGGATTCAGAACCGGAGTCATCGCAATCGGAACGGTAATCTTCGGCGTTGTCCTGAATTATTTGCCGACGATTCTATTCCACGCGGGAGGGGGAGAGCGTGCGGCAGAGCTTTCGCGACCGGGTGAGAGTGCCGAGATCTATGGGCTTAAGATTATCGATCTCTTCTTGCCGACAATCGGTCATCGAATTCCCGCGATCGAGGCTTTTGTCAATGAACTTCATTCTACCATCCCGATCTCCAACGAGAACATCACCGTCTCTCTTGGCCTCGTCGGGTCGATCGGCCTTCTGGCTCTGCTGATCACCCCGATCATTCGGTCAAGAAATGAGCTTTCAGATCGCGGCACACTCATGCGTCATACTTCATTATTGATGTACGGCGGCATCTTTCTCGCAATGCAGGGCGGGTTCAGCGCCCTTGTCTGTCGGCTTTTTCTGCAGGGAATTCGCGCATATAACCGCATTGTCGTCTTCCTGTTCTTCTTTGCTCTCATCGCGGCAGCTGTTCTCCTCGATGTTCTGATTTTCGGAGCGGAGAAGACCTGGCTTTCATCGAATAAGACCGCTGCGCCAAAGAAGAGCAAGGTCTCCGGCAAGAATTTATCGAGATGGCGACCTCTGCTGGGGGTTCTCCTGGTGCCGTTAACCGCAGTGTTTCTTTTTGACCTGATTCCTCACGTCAGCGAACAGGATTATGCCGCCTCCATTGCCGCAGATCGTGAGAAGACCAGCTATTTCTCGTCGGCAGAAGCCGCCGTTTCTCCGGGAACCCTTGTATATAATCTGCCGTTCACCGAATTTCCGGAACCCTACACATCGTATGGCTCCTCTCCGTATTCCCAACTGACGGGTTACCTTTATACCAGGACGCTGCGCTTCAGCTATGGGGCAATGGGTGGCACGAAGGAATCTGAATGGGCCAAGAATACGTCGCTGCTACCTGCGGCGGATCTTCTTGCAGAACTTAAAGCTAAGGGTTACGGAGCGATACTTATCGACCTGTATCGATATCCCGATGATAGCTTGGCGATGCTTGCAGAACAACTGATTGCAGTATCGGGGACAGAACCCATTTATTCGACAGATGGTCAATTGATCTTTCTGCCGATACATACAAATCAGTCGTCTGACACGGCAATGCTTGCCACGCAATCGGAAGGAGGGGAGGCGTCATGAGCAGAACATCCTCAGGATCTCAAGAAAAACTTCTCAAACTTCAATCGACGATACAGAAGGCGAGTCGTTTCCTCTCCCGCACGCCTGCCCTCGTTATCGTCTCCGGATTGTTCACGACACTTGTTATGGCTTACGCGCTTCGAATCTGGCGAGCGGATATATTTATTCCCTTTTCGACGGACAACGATGCTCTTTACTGGCAGACGCTTGTACGTAATTTTCTGGAGACTGGCTCGTTCTTCTCTTCGAATCGTTTGGATATGCTGGGAGGGATTGCCTTCTATGGACAATCCGGATCGGATGCCCTTCATTATCTGCTTCTCGCGATCCTAGCTCTTCTGTCGCGTAGCCCCGCGGCGACCGTCAATATCTATTATCTTCTGACCTTTCCGCTTGCGACCATGTCCGCGGTCTACACCTTGAGAAAACTCGACACGACAAAAGGCGCAGCGTTTTTCTGCGGCGTTCTTTATGCTTTTCTTCCTTATCATTTCTGGCAGGGGACCGCGGAGCCTTTGTTATCCGGGTATTTTACGGTACCTCTTGCCGTTCTGTTGATCCTTAAGATTCAGGACGGATCAGTGTCCGTAGCACTTCGCGGACCGGATCGGGGCATTCCCGCCCGCCTCCGCGAACAATCGGGACTTCTTCCGTGGATCATTATCGCGATTCTCGTTTGCTCGTCGGGTCTGGATTATGCGTTCTTCTTCCTTCTTCTTGCCGTTGTCGCACTCGCATATCGTATCTTACGTGACCGCAAATGGACGATGAAATCGACGGGGGGAGCAATCATCATCGTTATCGGTTGGTTGACGATCCTTAGTAATCGCTTGCCAATCTGGATTGCCCGGATGACCGGCTGCAATATCTTTGTTCCGGAGAAAGCGATCAGCGACGCCGAGACATACAGCCTGAAGTTCATTGATCTGATTATCCCCAACGCGCATCACCAGCTCGGCCGTTTCCGTAATATGGTGGAGGTATTTCACCGAGCGGAGCCGCTGTTGAACGAGAATATCTCAACGGCGCTCGGAGTATTGGGTGCCGCCGGGATCTTCGCCGCTCTTACGGCTCCCGTAATTCTCTGGCGCAAGGATACCGCTGAGAAGAAGCTTCTCATCCGCGTCAGTGTTCTCGTATTCGCGGCTCTGTTGCTGTCCACCTTAGGTGGTTTTGGATCGATCCTATACCGGTATATTTATGACGGTGTCCCGTATTACTATCGGATGGTCGTTTTCCTCTCTTTTCTGGCACTCACCGCCCTTGCGCTTGTCATCGACGCTACGCTGTACGCCAAAGGTTTTACGCCTCAAAAAAACACTGTCGCTCCGGATAAAGTCAAGCAAAGACATCTTTTTTCTTCACTTACGCGTGCCGCTGCAAAAGGCCTCAATTTCTGGCGGGTGAATCGCGCGAAACTCTCTGTCCTGCTGGTGCCGCTTCTTCTGCTCGGACTTTTCGATACAATTCCGGTGAACTCTGCATTTCCCTATGCCGCGACACGACAGGAGCAGTCGAGTCTTACGGACTTCTTCGCACGTGCGGAGGCTGTCCTCCCGGCAGATACCAAGGTATTTGTTCTTCCGATCGCAACCCTTCCTGCAACGGACACTCCGGCGGGAACCAATCCCTATGCCAATGCCGAAGCCTATCTTATGACGAGTACGCTGCGATTCTCCTATGGGGCGATACCCGGAAGCGCGTCGGATCAGCTTCAAAGAAGCATTGCCGCTTTGTCGGCTGCGGAACTCGTGGAAGAACTTCGGGCGTTGGGATATGGTGCGATCTATATTGATCTTCTTCGTTCACGTGACGATGCTCTTATCGCGAAAAAAAACGAGCTGGTTTCGCTTGCCACCTCCGAACCGATCGTTACCGAGGACGGACTGATGATCTTCCTTCCGATCTAAAAAGGCCGCACAGATGCTGTGCCGGGCACTTCTAATATTTTTTTAGGGATTTATTCCACCCCCCTATGTTAGAATAGGCATAGCAAAAGAGCTTGGGAGGGCGAAATTTTGTTTTTGATCATTCAGATACCGTGCTTTAACGAAGAGAAAACCCTCGGGGTAACGGTTGCCGATTTGCCGCGATCCATCGAAGGAATTGACCGGATTGAGTACCTGATTATCAATGACGGCAGCACGGACCAGACGGTCGCGGAGGCGAAGCGCCTCGGAGTGCATCACGTCGTCAGTTTCAAGAACAACCGCGGATTAGCAAAGGGTTTCATGGCCGGCCTCGACGCGGCTCTTCATCTGGGCGCAGACATTATTGTGAACACCGATGCCGACAACCAGTACTGCGGCGCGGATATCGAGAAGCTGGTTCGTCCGATTTTGGACGGCAAAGCGGATATTGTGATCGGTGAACGGCCGATTCTGAAGACGAAGCATTTCTCCCCGCTGAAGAAGCTTTTTCAGCGTCTCGGAAGTCTTGTTGTCCGAATCGCGAGCAATACGAAGATTCCCGACGCTCCGAGCGGTTTTCGCGCCTACAGCCGCGAAGCCGCATTGCGACTCAATGTGACCAATGAATATACCTACACTCTCGAGACGATCATTCAAGCCGGACGCAACAAGATGGCGATAACAAGTGTGCCGATCCGGACCAATCCTGAGCTTCGCGAGAGTCGTCTCTTCAAGAGCATGAGCGGGTACATCAAGCGCAGTGCCGGCGTCATCGCGCGCTCGTACATGATGTATCGACCGCTCAAATTTTTCGGGTCCCTCGGTACGATTTTTCTTGTCGCAGGCTTGGCGCTTGGCGTTCGGTTCTTGGTTCTTTGGGCAATGGATCCTACCACGAGCAATATTCAGAGTCTGATCCTGATGTCTGTCTTTCTCATTTTTGGAATACTGTTGTTTATGGTAGGACTCCTCGGAGATATGGTTGCGAACAATCGCAAGTTATTAGAAGATATTCAGTATCGTATCCGTAAGATGGACTGTGACGCAGCTTGCAAGAATGAGGATCAGAACAAATGAAGAATGTCATCATTATCGGAACCGGCGGTCATGCGAAAGTCATTGCGGAAATCATTCGATCCTCGGGAGATCGGGTGGAAGGCTTTATCGATAATTTCCGCACCAAGGGGGATCTTTTTCTGGGGTTGCCTGTACTTGGCTCGGATGAGGAATTACGGGAACTTGCAGGCCCTGATATCTACTTTATCCTGGGTATAGGATCCAATCAACGACGAGCACAACTTGCCGCGTCTTTTGACCTTCCCTGGTACACGGCGATTCATCCGTCCGCTGTTGTGGCTCCGGACGTTATCATAGGATGCGGATCCGTTCTCATGCCTCTATGTGTGGTTAACCCGAACAGCGTTATCGGAGAACACTGCATTGTCAATACAGGTGCAATTATCGAGCATGACAACCGGATAGCGGATTATGTTCACTTGTCTCCGCGTGCCGCCCTTGCGGGCAAGGTATGTGTCGGGGAGCGGACACATATCGGGATCGGTGCCTGTGTGATCGACGGTATCTCAATTACGTCGGACTGCGTGATCGGGGCGGGAGCAGCCGTTGTTCGGGATATTGACATTTCCGGTACCTATGTAGGAGTTCCCGTGAGAAGACTTGATCGGTGAAGGAGTAAGGATTGTCTAATAGTGAAGAGACAAAGACGCCGACCAAACGGCGCATTGTTAAGATTATCGGGAATATTCTGGCGATACTGTCCGTCGTATTTGTCCTGTATCGACTTGTGGAGATGGGAGGACTTGAATCCTTCTCGTTTACACCGGACGATCTTTTCTGGATCGTACTGTTTTCTGCCGTTTACGGTTTGCTGATTCTCATCTATTGTCTCCCTTGGAGGGGCTTCGTACGTGTGTATACCGGGGCGCGCCCGCCGTTTCTTCTGTCGTCCTATATTCTTTCCAAGTCGAACATCATGAAGTATATCCCCGGCAATATTTTCCAGTATGTTGGGCGCAATGAACTTGCTCTTCGGCTGAATCTTTCGCATTCTGATGTCGCTCTCGCAACGGTTACGGATGTGATGGTTAGTGTCGCGGCGGTTTTCGGTGTGGGGGCGTTATTCTATGGAGATAGCCTTCGCAGAGTGTTCTCCGAGTACAGTGCACCCATAACAACAGCCTTTCTCATTCTTCTGGCCATTCTTATCGCGACGGCTATCCTTATCATCATGAATCGCCGAATTCAGTCGTATGTTCGCAAAATATTCTCACGTAACCCGGGGCAGACTCTACGTGCGATCTCGTTCTCGCTGTTGTTTTACGCTGTCAACATCCTGATCAACGCTGGATTGTTCCTTCTGGTTCTGATGACGATTATTGGAATGGAGATGAGTCCGTCGCGTGCCGCTGTGATTGTCGGTGCGTATTTGTTGGCCTGGCTGGCCGGATTTCTCGTTCCCGGTGCTCCGGGGGGGATTGGTGTACGAGAAGCGGTTTTCACCTTGCTTCTCGGAAGTGAAGCAGGACTTCAGGGCGTTCTTGCCGGAATTGTCGTCTATCGCGTCGTCACTACGGTCGGGGACCTCTTCGGATTTGCCTTTGCAAAGATTATCTATTCGGCGAGCAATTCGATCGAAAAGGGGAAGGGGGAAGGGGTTTTGTAAACCCCGTGTCAGCATGAGTAAAGATCTTCGTCGCATCGTAACGATCGGGCCTGCGTATCCTTTTCGCGGAGGGATTGCGCACTATACGTCCCTTCTGTTGAAAGAGTTGTCGATTTCCTATGAAGTTACCTGTGTTTCATATAAACGCATGTATCCGAAGTTTCTCTACCCCGGCAAAATACAAACGGACGACTCGAATGATTTCCTTCGCCATGAGGATACAAGATTTCTGATTGATACAATAAATCCATTCACCTATTTTTCGGCGGCGTCGGCGATTCGACGCATGTCCCCTGACCTGATCGTCTTTCATTGGTGGCACCCTTTTTTCGCGCCCGCGTATATCGCGATGCTGTCACGATTGCGGAAGGACCATAAGATTATCATATGCTGCAATAATGTACTGCCGCACGATCGATTCCCTCTCGCGCGTTTTCTGACAAAGCAAGTGCTATCCCGCGCGGACGGGTATCTTGTCCATTCGATTGGCGAGGAGAAGGAGCTTTTGTCTTTGCGAAATCCGGCGCTTTTCGAGAGAAATGTATGCCCGGTGATTGACGTATCGCCGCCGACGGATTTGTCCAAGAGCGACGCACGTCTCGCGATCGGAATTCCCGGGGATGCCGAGGTTCTGCTCTTCTTTGGATTTGTTCGATCCTATAAGGGGCTTCGGTATTTGCTCGAGGCATTACCTGCGATCTGCGCATCCAGACCGCACGCGCATCTCCTCATCGTCGGTGACTTCTATGAAGATAAGGAGATCTACCAACGCATCATTCGCGAATGTAATCTCGAGAATCGGATCACCATCGTCGATTCCTATGTGCCGGATAAGGAGATCGCGAAATACTTCATCGCGTCCGATCTTACCGTTCTGCCCTATGAGAGTGCGACAACCAGCGGGGTCATTCCGATCTCATACCGTTATCGTGTTCCTGTCGTAGCCACTCGTGTCGGAGGTTTGCCCGAAGCGGTGGAAGACGGTGTAACCGGCTATCTTGTCGAGCCGTGCCAGGTAGAACCGCTGGCACAGGCCGTAATTAAATATTTCGATAAGGATGATTATGAACGTTTTGTAAGGGGAATTGACGCGATGTATGATCGCTATTCCTGGCGCAGAATAGTTGAAAAGATAGAAAAAATATGGGATCGTATAAATAGTAACGAAAAATAAACGTCCCGGAGGGATTTATGGAAAAAATATTCGTGTCCAGTCCTAACCTGTGCGGAAATGAGAAGAAGTACGTCGACGATTGCCTGGATAGTACGTGGATATCCTCGAAGGGGAAATATATCGGGCTTTTCGAGACGGAGTTCGCGTCTTATATCCATGCGAGCCATGCACTGACATGTTCGAATGGAACCGTTGCTCTTCATCTTGCGCTTGAAGCTCTGGGTATCGGATCCGGCGACGAGGTTCTCGTTCCGGTACTTACCTACATCGCAACGGCGAATGCCGTGCGATACACCGGGGCAGAACCTGTATTTGTTGATGCAGATCCAGAAACGTGGAATATGGATCCCGCGAAGATCGAGGAGAAGATCACTCCTCGAACCAGGGCGATTCTCGTCGTACATCTTTATGGGAATCCCGTCGATATGGATCCGATTCTGCGAATCGCCCGTGAGAAGAATCTTTTTGTTATCGAAGATGCGGCAGAAGCCCATGGAGCACGTTATCAGGACAGGACGGTCGGATCGATCGGGGATATCTCGACGTTCAGTTTCTTCGGGAACAAGGTGATTACGACGGGTGAGGGCGGTATGGTTGTGACCAATGACGACGCGCTTGCCGCAAAGGTTTCCTTACTGAAGGGGCAAGGTGTTGATCCGATGAAGAGCTACTGGCATACCGTCGTCGGGTACAATTACCGAATGACGAATATTCAGGCGGCGATCGGCCTTGCGCAACTCGAGCATATCGACCATCAGATTCTCCAAAGGAAAAAGATCGAAGATCGCTACCACGACCAACTCGCCGACCTTTCGGACTTTCTCGACTTACAGAAACCGACCCCGGGATCAACGCCGGTATGTTGGATGTTTTCAGTTATCTTACGGGATACCGTTCCTTTGGAGCGAGACGAGGTCATGGCGCTTCTGGCAAAGGCGGGCATAGAGACACGTCCTTTGTTCTATCCGGTTACGCAATTGCCGCCGTATGTATGTGACGAGAGTTTTCCGGTCGCGGAGAGAATCGCTTCCCGCGGTATGAATTTGCCGACACACAGTCTTTTGACGACGGAACAGATTGACTACGTCTGTCAAACTTTACGGGGGATCATCGGAGGTCAGCGTTGATAGGGGAGCGGAAATCGAACGGGGAGAAGGTAAAGGATGCGGGAATCCTTGTTATTCTGTTTGCCATAATTTCTGCAACTTATCTCCTGCTTTATCTGCCGAACAATCATCAACCGAAGATTCTGAGTGATGAGATTGGAAACTTAGCAAGTGCGGCTTTCTTCGCCGGATATGACTGGTCGAAATCCCTGATCTACACGGATTATTACTCTTTTGGATATGGGGCGATTTTGTCCTTTCTCTTTCGTCTCGATTTGAAGCCGCTGGACATATACCGAGCCATGCTGGCGGTGAATTTTGTCGCGGCTTCAGCGGTTATCTTTCCCGCATTCGGGATTCTGCGGAAGCTTGTCCCGGAGATGCCCAGAAGATGGATGTACGTGACGGCGTTTGTAATAAGTTTGTACCCGCCTGCGGTAAGTCTTTCGCATTTTGCGATCGGTGAGTCATTTCTTTTCCTCTTGTTTTTTTTGGCCTTCTATTTGGTTTGCCGACTCTCCTCCGTGCAATTTCAACCGTTCACAAGTATTCTTCTCGCCGTGGTTCTCCTGCTTTCCCTGGCTCTTCATATCCGGTCCATCTCCCTGATCGCCGGTGTTGTCTTTGCAATGTTTTGCCTTCTTTTGCGAAAAGAAACGGACCGGAGAAATGTTGCCGTCTTCGGAGTGACTTTGATACTTGGATTCATCGGGTTCTATGTGCTGCAGCAGTTCATCGTGAATCATCTCTGGGGGGCATCAATGGAGAGTGGTCGCGAGAACGTCAATGGGCTCTCGTACCGGCTTGATCAATTGCGCAGAGTTTTTCAGTACTTTGACAACGTGCTCACAACTATATCCGGACATTTGATATACATCATGTTTTCGACGATCGGCGTAGGATTGATCGGCCTTTTCGCTGCCATTCGCTCCGCATTTTCTTGGAAGAACTCGCTTTTTACCGAACAGGAGCGCACACACCGATCCGTTTCGGGGGGCTTGGTATTGACCTATGTTTTGCTTCTCGGAATGAGCGTCGTGAGTCTTTCTGTCAATGAGATTTTCCCGGAACGTCTGGATCGAATCTTCTACGGGAGATACCAGGATCCGGCAATATCGGTTCTCCTCCTTCTGGGCATTGTGTGGCTGTACCAGAATCTCTGGCATCGACTGCGTGTAATCATCCCGCTGGGTGTCGCGGTTGCCGCCACACTTATCTATGCCTCTTATCGGATCACTCCCATACTCGTTGACACATTCTTTCAACCCGTCACGGTTACCGGAGCCTATTTTTTTCTCGCTATCGTCAACGGGGTTACATCCCGAGAGAATATTACGATGCAACTCCTTCCTTGGCTCATCGTTACCATGATCCTCTGTGTAATTTTCTATGTGTTATCCCGTTTCAGGAAACACATCGTCGTAATTCTCATTCTTGCAGGCTTGTTTCTACTTAATTCATCTTTGTTCGCTTTCTATGGAGTTAATGGATATAACGGACAGGATGCGGGACTATCCGAAAACGTGGCGGCTTTCCTTCGGGAATCCGATCAGACGATATATTGCGTAAAGAATAACGACAACGATAAATATGAGCTCTATGTAGCGAATCTCTTACAGTTCTATGATTACAAAGAAACCTTCGTCATCGTTAAACCAACGCAGCTTGGAGATCTGTCGATCGGGGACTGCCTTCTTTCCAGACAGTTTTTCAATCATGCCCCTTATCGCATGATTCAAACCGTAGATCAAAACCAGGGTCTTTACTTGTACAACATTACTTCTGACAGTGCGAACAATCGAGAAGAGATCGTCATAGATTTGTCGTACTTCTGTCCTGAACTGTGGAAGAGTCCGGACGAAGAGTACACCTTCAGTGCCGAAGAATATGTTCCTGTGGTCGAAGGACCGGTTTGGCGCCTCGAGGCAGGGGAATATGAAGTCAATCTCACGCTGTCCGACATTGACAGCGACGAGGTGTCCTTAGCGACAGTAACACTGGACGCCTTACACCAAGAAGTTGTCCAATATTCCTCCGGCATATCGTTAACCGGCGAACAGACTGTGACATTGTCGATTGAGTTTACGCTTCAAGAAGCGACCAATATCCGTCTGCGAATATCGGCGGCGGCGATTGACCACGCGACCTTAGAATCCCTTGTCATCTCTCGAGATGTAGATTTACCGGATTGAACAGTCC
>JAEWUD010000029.1 GCA_023397475.1 Bacillota bacterium | reverse complement strand
GGCTTCTTCACGGGTTTTCGTATGTGCTCATGGCCTTCAAGACTTTTAGTTGAGAATGTTTTAAGGAAATCGTTAACTATTTTAGACAGTATATTCGTATTGTTCTCCCTAGCAAGCACAGTGTTTTGAGACAGCCGCTTTTTCTTGCTTTTTTTTACTGAGCTCCGAAGGTCTCGAAAATATCCTGAATAGCCCGAAGGATTTCAGCGCTTTTCGCGACTACCCGTATGAGCAGAAAAATTCTGCCCGGAAGGGGTGACCATCCATATGAGTGAATGCGTTTTGCAGACCGAGAATCTGTCGAAGACCTTCGGAAAGTCGGAGATTCTTCACGGGGTCGATTTGTCGATCCAACAGGGCGAAGTCTACGGGTTAATTGGCCAGAACGGAACGGGGAAGACCACGCTTCTTCGACTGATCAACAATCTGATGAAGCCGACCTCCGGAACGGTGCGGCTTCGGACCGACAAGCTGTATATCGGTTACATGCCCCAGAGTTGCCGGTTTGATGACCAGGCAACGGTATCGGAAACGCTACGGTTCTTCGCGAAGTTGCGGGGAACGGACATGCGGGGCGTATTATCGATCGGCGAGAAGTTGCGACTCGATGGCAAGAAGCGAGTCCGACACCTCTCGCCGGGACAACAGAAGAAGCTACAGATCACGATCGCGATGATCGGCGAGCCGGACTTCTTTATCCTGGACGAGCCAACCGCGGGACTTGATCCCGCCGCGACGCATGAGATGAAAACGGTTATCGGAGACCTTCACAGGAATGGGAAAAGTATCCTCATCTCCTCTCACATTTTGCAGGATATGGATGAGGTGTGTACGAACATTGCGATTCTGGAGGGAGGCCGTCTCATGTATAATCAGGAGCTCGAGAACTGCTTTGTGATCCGGACATCGGCCGTTCGCCAGGACGCAATGACCTCGCTCTTGGCCTTGTATCCGATCGTTGCCGATGCGTCCGGCACGACATTGACAGCCAGAATCGACAGGGAGCAGATCCCGGATTTGATCGCGGAGCTCGGGAGACTGCGGATCAGTGTGTTTGAAGTCACCGCGGGCAATGTCCGGAATATTGTCCGCGAACAGTTGCGATTGGAGGCGCGAGTATGACGAAGACAATGATGACGCTTTTCGCGAGAGATCTTCGAAAAGCAATGAATCTCCGCGCCTTTCTGATCTGGGCGGCGCTTGCAGGGATGGGCGTGTTCTTCTTCTTCGCAACCGGGGCGAAAACACAGCTCCTGGAGAATGACCGGATCGACTATATGTCGCTCTTTCTGCCGCATATGATATTTGGTGCATGGGCGGTATTGTCGGTCTATTTTGACTTGATCTCGGCGGATCGGCAGCACAATGTTCTGGATTGCATCCTGTCGAGCGGGGTATCCAAGGCCACCATCTTCCTCTCGAAAACGATGCTTGCGATGGTGATGTCCCTGATTCTGTCCATAATTTATCTGCTGCCGTTGGCCGTTGTCGTTACCGGACTTACGGGGGATGTCGGGCATGCGGGGGAGATCCTTCTGTATATCCTGCCGCTTTGGGGGCACATCATGGTGTACGCTTCCATGGGCGTCTTGATCTCTGTAATCGCGCGTTCCTCGAAGGCCGCGCTGATCTGGAGCCTTGCGGCAGGACTTCTTCTGATGCCGCGATTATTTGTTATGATGGTGGAGGGCGTCGGGAATGCGTTCGGCTGGACGGCAGATGTGATCCGCGACGTGAGTCTTATTGCACCCGGTGTCATGGTGCAGGCATTGTCCGAGACGTCGGAATCGTCCCGATTCGCGCTGGCGGCGAAGGTTTTTGCGGTGAGTGTACTGGTGTTTTTCGCGCTTGGATATGTGACATTCCTCCGCCAGGATGAATGGAACTACGGGGAATGAGGAGGGTTCATAACATGAGAAAGATGATTGCCTTGATCGTGACACTTGGAGTATTGCTCCTTTGTCTGATCGGATGCGACGATAGCCCGATTCAGAACTTTGTTGTCTCCGATCAAAGCTATACGTCACAAGCGGATATCGACGTAGCGGTACAGCCGGAGAAGATAGATGAGGAGACGGACCTTTACGCCACTGCCTCTCTGATCGAGAGTCCGAAGGGAATGGAATATACAGTTAACTGGTATATCGACGGGACATTGATCCTGTCGGAAACGAAGGCTACGGTCAACAACCAGAGAGATATCGTCGTCTATGAACTCGTCGCCGAGAACGTGACGCCGGAAATCCTTAGGGTCGAGAATGTATATCGGGATACCGTGTTGGCGACCCAGGAACTGACTGTCGAATGAGGTAGATGAATGGGAGATTCATAACAGCGGGAACAGAAGTTCACCGCGATCTACCGGACATATGTAGATGAGATCTATCAGTTTATCTTCCTGCGAACCGGTCTTCATCCGGCTGTTGCCGAGGATCTTACGCAGGAGATCTTCGTGGCGATATTCCGGGATATGTCCCGATTCAAAGGTTTGTGCAGCGAGCGCACCTGGGTATATAAGATCGCGAGAAATAAGCTGAATGATCATTACCGGAAGCAGCATTCTGCGAAGGTTGAATGGACGGATCTTGATGACGATCTGGCAGAACAGCTGGACGATCCGACGCAGGATGTCCAGGAGCTCATGATCGCGACCCTCGAGCGAGAAAAGATACGATCGTGCTTTGCGGGTCTTCCGGAGATCTATAGAATCGTTCTTGCCTTGAAATTCATCGACGCGAAAAGTGTTAAGAATATCGCTCGCACCGTCGGGAAAACACCGAAAGCGATCGAGAGTATTCTGCAGAGGGCAAAGAACGCATTCATAAGAAGATATATGCAGATCGAAAACAGGGAGGGTGGAAAATGAGCAAGAAGAACGATGCGGTAGAGAAAGCTCTGATACTACTGGAGCAGGACTCCTTACCCTCCGAGCAGCAGAAAGACCGGATGCTTTCTCACATTGTTGCGACGAGCGAGGCAGAGGAAACTTCCAGTGTCGTCCGCCTGAGGCAAGAGAAGATGCTTTCCGGCTTCGACCGGCTGAGACAAGTTGTCTTCGCCTACCCGTGGCGCGTTGCATTTGCGGTGTCGGCCTTACAAGCTGCGATCTTGACACTATTATTCGGGACACAGTATACGAACCTGTTCCTGGCCTTTATTGGAGGATGAATCGATGAGAATGTTTCTTGAGGCCTTGAATCATCCCGCCGAAGCATTGCGAAAAAACCCGCGCCGGATCGCGTGGTTACTGGTCGCAGTAACAATAACCGTGAACGCGGTGATTGGACCGCTAATGCAATATTTCTGGGGCGAATTCAAACGCGAAATCGACGTCGTTCATATGCTGACCGTCGCTCTCGCCGGCATGCTGTCGTATTTGTTGATCTGCCTGGTTCTCTGGGCGGTAAGCAAGCTTCTCGGAAGCACGTTAACGCTGATGAACCATATTGATGCGTGGGGGATAACCTTCTTCCCGACAATGGTATGTGCCGTTGTCGTCGCGGTGACGGAAGTATTCTTCTACGTATTCTGGAACAATTCCATCTGGGGTATGCTCGCGGGATTCGTCTTTGTCGGTGTCCTGCTCTGGAAAACCATACTCTATGTCGTCTACTTGCGGGAGTTCGCGGGTCTGAAGGGCAAGCGCTTTTTCGGAGCCTTTGCCCTTGTCGGAATTCTGATTCTCGTCCTCGCCTGGCTGAACGCCTACGCCGGATGCATGACGCCGGTGTTGTAAGGGGACTACACGCTATATGCATCTCCGAATTTGATCCCTATAAAATCCCGAATAACCTTGACCGCGTTCTCGCGTCCGACGCGGCCGGTGTTGATGATCAGATCATAATTGATCGGATCGGTCCACTTCTTGCCGCCGGTATAGTAGCGGTAGTACTGGGCGCGGTATTTGTCGGTGCTCGCGATTAACTGATGGGCTTGGTCTTCGGAGACGAACATTTTCGACATGATGGAAGCAACGCAATAGGCGCGCGGAGCTTCGATGTAGATGCTGATCACGTTATCGAGATCGCGCAGGATGTGGTCGGCGCACTTGCCGATGATGACACAGCTCTCGGTCTTGGCGAGCTCGCGGATCAGCTGAGCTTGGATGTTGTAGAGATTCAGGTCGGAGACGAAGTCCTTCTGATGCGGCTCGAGGACCTTGGGGTCGGGGATGCCGCGAAGACGGTTCGTGATGTGCTTGCCGCGCAATTTCTCGTTGACGTCCACGAAAAGCCCCTCGTCGATTCCGTACTGATCGGAGGCCATGGTCAGGAGTTGGCGATCATAGCAGGGGATGCCGAGCTCCTCGGCAAGTCTTGTTCCGACGTCCTTGCCCCCGCTGCCGAAACCGCGGGCGATGGTGATGACGTAGTTGTTCATTGTGGCATCCTCCTTCTTTGGGCGTTATTCCGCATCGGCCTTGAGGACCGCGTTCAACATGACGGTCGCGCCTTCGGTACAGTGTAAAAGGCTCGAGAATTCGGGCTCGCAGTGGGACAAGCCGTCCTTTGACTGTACAAAGATCATTGTCGTCGGGAGCATATAGGCCGCAAACTGTGCGTCGTGACCTGCGCCGGAATGCACGTACTGATGCGGAATTTCCGCTTCTTCGGCGGCGCTTTTCACGTAGGAGACGAGCAATTTGTCCCAGTAGACGGTATCGCGGTTCCAGGCTTTCTCGACTTCGCACGTGCAACCGCACCAGGGGGTATCGGAGAGGCTCTTGACGATCGAGAGGACTTTGGCCAGAACCTGCGGGTCCTCATGGCGTGCGTCGAAGGAGAAGTCGAAGAAATCGGGGACACAGGTGTGGACACACGGATGGCAGACGACCTCGCCGGTCGTGTAGACGAGATCAGAAATGCCGAGCATATCGATCTCGCTGTGGAGGTAGCATAGAGCCTTGGCTGCTGCATAGAAGGCATCGCGTCGCTTGGGCATCGGGAAGGTGCCGGCATGGGTGGTCTGGCCGTAGAAGCGAACGCGATAATTGAACATGCCGAGGACACAGTCGACGACGCCGATGTGATTGCCGTTGTCTTCGAGGATCGGGCCTTGCTCAATGTGCGTCTCGAACATGTAGCGGTACTTCTCCGGATTCAGGCGATTCTTGCGATCTCCCTTGAAGCCGGAGGTCTCGAGGGCCTCGCCGAAGGTTCGGGAGGCATCGAGGATGCTCTTGGAGGCGAGCATGTTCTCGAGGCGGAACTTGGCGCGAATCTCCTCGGGAAGATAGTCGTAGCAGACGATCCCGGAGCTCATCATCGCCGGAGGATAAAGGGAGCCTTCCTCGTTGGTCCAGATCATAGCTGTCAGTGGGTGGCGGTGCGGAATATTGTCCGCCGCGACGGTCTCCAGGACTTCCATAGCCGAGATGACGCCGAGGATTCCGTCGTAATTGCCGCCGTTTTTGACAGAGTCCGAGTGTGAGGCCATGACGATTCTTTTCGCGTCGGGGTCGCTTCCGGGCAATGTAGCGTATATATTCGCGCAGTCGTCGACCTCAATTGAGGCTCCGATGGCTGTCATTCTCCTTGTGAATTCGTTGCGGGCCAGGATGTCCTCGGGAGAGAGGGTGTAGCGGGTGATGCCGCCATGCCCGGCGTCGCCGAAGCGGCTCATGGTTTCGATCTTGTCTTTCATACGGTCGAGGCTTGCTTTGTACATAACGTTCACGTTCCTTTCTGTAATCGAACGCGTTTGCCGGAGGAGATGGCTTCTGTCGGACATACGAGACGGCAGAGCTGGCATCCGACGCATTTCTTCGGATCTAAGAGAGGCTTGCGATCTTTGCCGACGGTGATCGCCTGATGCCCGCCGTCGAAGCAGGAGACATAGCATCGGGCACAGCCGACACAGCGATCCTTGTGAAAATGGGGGTATTCGATCGATTCGCGATCGAGGCACTCCGCAGGGAGAAGATGGGGGAGGGCCTGGCCGACCAAGTCACGTACACTCGCGTATCCGTGACTTGCGAGATATCGGGAGAGACCGTCGGTCAGATCGTCGATAATTCGATATCCGTAGAGCATAACGGCGGTCGTGACCTGGACCGTCTCACAGCCGAGCGCGATAAACTCGGCGGCGTCGCGCCAGGTCTCGATTCCGCCCATGCCGCTGACCGGGCAGTCTTTGAGGAGCGGATGCTTCTTCATATCCTGCACGAAACGAAGCGCAATGGGCTTGATCGCGTTGCCGGAGTAGCCTCCGACGGAGGACTTGCCGACGACGTTCGGGCCGGACGCGAAGGTGTCGAGGTCGATGTTCATCACGCTCTTGATCGTATTGATCGCGGCAATTCCATCCGCACCGGAATCGATTGCCGCGACGGCAGGAATCTCCATGTGCGTGATGTTCGGGGTCATTTTGGCGAGGATGGGAAGGCGCGTTCCGCGACGGGTGGCCGCGGTATATCGGGCGACAAGCTCCGGGTTCGAACCGACATCGGAGCCTAAGCCCTCGGCGCTCATGTGCGGGCAGGAGAAGTTGCATTCGATGATGTCCGAGCCGGCGCTCTCCATCTCACGGGCCAGAAAGGTCCATTCATCCTCATCTTGCCCCATGATTGAGGCGATGATGATTTTCGAGGGGTATCGATTCTTCAGATTCCGAATGAAGGAGAGATTCTCTTCGAGCGTGTGGTCGGAGATCTGTTCGATGTTCTTGAATCCGCTATATCGACTCGTGCTCTTGTCCAGGACGTCGAATCGCGGAGAAACCTCCTGCGGGACGAATGTGCCGATCGTCTTGAAAGCGACGCCGGCCCAGCCCATCTCGAAGGCTTTGGAGATCATCTCCTCATTGCTGCCGACGATCGATGACGAGAGGAAGAAGGGATTCTCGCAAGGTATGCCGCAGAACGTGATGGAGAGGTCAGGTTTCGCTGTCGGTGCAGAGGTGTTTGTTCTGGGTGTGAAGTTTGGCAATCGCATGGCCTCCGGAGTTCCATGATCCGCCGGCCGTGTTCCGATCCCGGCGAGGATGCTGAGGATGGCCGGAATAGTAACCGGGGAGTCGACCTTTGCCGTAACACAAGCATCCACACAACGGGGGTCCGTGCAGAATGCGCAGTCGGCATTGTCGCGAACGGTATCCAAAGCACCCGCCAGGTTATCGAATCGCAAAGACCGGAGGATGGCGGAAACGGGAACATGCTTCGAACAAGCCGCGTCGCAGGGCGCGTCATGACAGAGAAGACATTTGTCTGTTTTGCGTCGCAGGATATGCATGATGTGTGTCATAGACTTTTTGCCTCTCTTGGTGATTATTTCTTGTCCGGAAGTCGTTTGACGAACTTACCTGTACCGGGCTTGCCGACGAATTCGCCATTATCATAGATCAGGTTGCCGCGCAGGTAGGTCTGGACGGGATATCCGGATAAACTCTTGCCCTCCCAGATCGTATGGTCACAGGCGGAATGCATGTTGGAGGACGAGACCGTAAAGGACTTCTCTCGGTCGTAAATCACGATGTCCGCATCCTTGCCGACGGCAAGGGAGCCTTTGTTTGCACAACCGAAGATGCGGGCGGGATTTGCGGCACAGACTTCGACGGCTTTCTCGAAGGTGATCTTGCCGCGATTCGCCGCGTCGAGCATGTAGGGATAGAGGTTCTCGACGCCACCGCAACCGTTGGGGATCTTGGTGAAGTCGTCTTTGCCCCAATCCTTCTCGTAGCTCTGGAAAGGGCAATGGTCCGTTGCGACTGTATCGATGAATCCGGTCGAGAGGGCTCGCCACAGGGCATCGCGGCTCTCTTCCCCCTTCATCGGCGGGGAACAGACGAAGTTCCTGCCGTCTGCGCGCTTATAGACCTCCGAGGTGAATTCGAGATACTGCGGGCAGGTCTCGACATAGATCTCGTAGCCCTGCTTCTTCGCTTCGATGCAGGCTTCGAGCCCTTCTTTGTCGGCCATGTGAACGATGTAGATCGGAGCCTCGAAGTTTTTCGCCCAGTGAACGGCGCGCTTATCCGCCTCCGCCTCGACGAACTCGGGTCGGCTCAGATAGTGATACCAGGGCGACGTATGGCCCTCGGCGAGAAACTTCGTGACGTTCATGTCGATGATGTCGGGATTCTCCGCGTGGACATTGATCTTGGCTCCGAGCTCCTTGGCCCGGATCAAGAGCTTGACGAGCGTCGCGTCATCGACCATCATGCCTTCCTTCTTATAGACGAGAAAGCACTTGAAGCTGGTGATTCCTTCTTCGACGGCAAGCTCCATCTCGTCGAGAATCTCTCCGCCGTTTAAGTCTGTAATGCAACAATGGAAGGCGTAGTCGACGCAGGCTTCCTTCTCGAGAACGGTTTTTTTCGCGTTGACGAGACCAAGGATCGTGCCGCCCTTGCGCTGAACCGGGTAATCGAAAACGGTCGTCACTCCGCCGCAGGCCGCCGCGCGGGTTCCTGTCAGGTAACTGTCCGCGGACACGGTGCCGCCGAAGGGCATCGCCATGTGGGTGTGTACATCGATGGCACCCGGCAAGACGAGCTTGCCGGATGCATCGACGATTTTGTCCGCAGAGATGTCGAGATCTTTACCGATTGCGGCGATAATTCCGTCACGTACGAGAACGTCCGCTTCGTAGCTTTCTGCCGGAGTCACCACGGTTCCGCCTTTAATAAGTAAATTCATACATTCTGCTCCTTTTTTGTTTAGGCTGCGAAATTATCGAGTTTGTAGACGAGTACCAGACCGGATCTCTGATAGATCTGCGCGATTTCCATGAGGTCCATGCCGCCCGCGTTTGCCGAGATCAGGTTGGAGACCCATGTGACTCCGAAGTCTACCGTGCCGCTGTTGACGGCTGTCGTTTCGCTGATGTCACCGCCGCCGGGTACGATCGTTACATTGAGGCCGACATCTGTGTAATAGCCTTTGGCAAGAGCGACGTAGTAACCCATGAACTGGGCCTGCGGCAGCCACTTGAGCTGAATGGATACGTCCGTCTTCTCGAGATCGCCGAACTTGCCGTCCGCGGAGGCGAGAGCTTCCGTGAGGTACGAAGCGTCGCGAATGTCGTCGAGCGTCAGCGCCGCCAGGTTGTCCTTGGCGACCGAGTCATCGAGCTGGATATAGGTCTTGGCCAGATCAAGTGTCTGCTGCATCGCGACTTCGTCCATGTTGCCGATCGCGGTGACTGTGTTGCCGCTCATATCTGTCTCAACGAGCTTCTTGACCTCCGCGGCCATGTACGACTGGTGATCCGCCGAAACGGAGGAGCCGGCTTCGAAGACGATCTGTGCGGCTTCCTCCGGATTCTCGCAGGCATACTGCCAGCCCATGATTGTCGCATACAGGAACGCTTTGACGGTGTTCGGGTTTGCTGCGGCAAATTCGCCGGTGCAGAAGAGGTTGTCCTCGAGCATCGCGACGCCTTCCTCGTTCATGTCGATCACGCCGACCGCGTCGCCGTAAGCATAGCCGCCGTCATAGGAATTCTTCACGAGACCGAGCTCGTTGTAGGTCATGGCAGAAGCGAGCGTGATGGAATCATCGTCAAAACCGTCCATGTCGAACGCCTGACTCAGATATGTTGTCGGCTGTCCGTACTTCTGCAGGAGCGCCTGGATCTCGTACTCATTGCCGAGGCCCCAGTTGCCGACCTTGCCCTCCGATGCGGCCTTCACGATGATTGCCTCATTACCGACGGCTGTTACGGTTGCTTCCGCGGTTGTATCCGTAGCTGCCTCCGTGGCCGCCTCGGTCGCTTGCGTTGCCGGTGCCGCAGTCGTTCCCGCGGTTGTCTGGGTAGGTGTCGTTGTTCCGCATCCCGTAAGAAGCGTTGCGCTGAGTGCCGCGGCACTGATCATTCCGATGATTTTTCTTGTTGTCTTTCTCATTTGTGTTCCTCCTTATTAATGCTTTATATTGATCTGACCATCACGCGTTTGCGCGACGCTTCAGAACGATACCTTCGATCATCATCAGAATCACGTACATCGTGATGCCGATGAGGCAGGCGGTGACGATATAGGCCCAGGCGGACGAATACTGTGCCAGCACGATATTCTCGCGAATCTGGCGTCCCACACCGATGATGTATTCGGCAAAATACTCGCTGACGAGAGCACTGATGACGCTCGACGGGACGGCGACACGAAGCGCGATGAATATGTAGGGAATGCTGTTCGGAACCCGAAGCTTCCAGAGCGTCACGCCGCGATTTGCCGCGTAAGAGGACATCAGATCCTCCGCGAAGGGTTTCAGCTCCGTTAGTCCTCGAAAAGCGTTGAAGCTCATGTTCGCGATGGTGACAATCATCACGACCAAAATCTTGGCGACCATACTCCGCGTATTCGCATCATCGCTGATGTCCTTGCTGAGATTCGTCATCACCGGCGCCAGGGCTACGATCGGCACGGCGTTGAATGCTGCGACGATACTCAGGCCAGCGGCACCCCAGGTCTTGAACAGGGCCGCGAAAACGGCGATGCCGTATCCGATGACCGATCCGGCCAGAAGTCCGATGAGTGCGACCGCTATCGTGGAGCCGACGTTCGATAGGATCTTGTCCCGGTTATCCGACATGATCGTGAATATCCGATCGGGGAGCGGGAGCGTGAATGTATCTGTGTTCAGAAGAACATGTAGCGCACCGGATTCCCATAACGAAAAGAGAAGGATACCGAACAGAACGGGGAGGACAAAAGTCGACGCGCTCTGTACGCCTTTGTTCTCCGCGATCTTCTGTACGAGGGTCTTTTCGCGAACACGTTTGTCTGTCATATCGATTCCTCCTTCGCTCTGGATACGCGGATCCGTTTGTGCGGCAGGACGATCCGTTCAAGATTTCCCATTAACTTCGAGCTCAAAATTCCGACGAATGCGCTGAAGAATACGATCAACCAGAAGACATAGATCGACATCGCGTGCTTCAGGGACTGGGACAGGAGCGTGCCGAGACCTTTGTCGCCCTGCAATGTATCGACGAGAATGGAGGCCGTGATCGCCATCGGAGCGGCAATCTTGAGTCCGGTGAAGATGTAGGGGATTGCCGTCGGAATCAAAACTTTGGTATAGAGATCGAGCTTGTTGGCCGCGTAGATATGCATCAGGTCGTATTTGCTCTTCTCGACGGCGTTGAAGCCGGCAAGCGTTCCCGTTGCCACCGGGTAAAAGGTCAGGATCGCGGCGATGACAATCCGGCTTGTGTTGATGTCGCCCGTGATCGAGAGAATGATTGGAGCCATTCCCAGAATCGGGATCATCTGGATGATCATCAGGTAAGGGAAGATCACCTTCTCGACGATCTTGGAAATCTTCATGATTAAGGCAAGGACAAAACCGCAGACGGTTCCGACCAGAAATCCGAGCGCCGCACGGCCGAGTGTTAGTCCGGCGCTGGACAGAACCAGCTGTGCCGCGGACTCACCGCTGCTGACCTTCTTCGGATTCAATGCCGCCTCGATGATCTGATAGATGTGCGGCAGCACATTCTCCGGCGTCCGCTTGGAGGCCTCGACGAGCAATGCGCCGATCTCCCATACTGCGACAAACAGCAGGATCCAGAGAAGAAGCGGGAGGATGGTCCGCGTTTTTCCCCAAAGACGATTCATCATAAGCTACCACCGTCAAACGTATTTCGCACCTGTAAAACCAACTCATTGAAACGCGCCGAGCTCTTTACCGCGATCTCCCTCGGACGGGGAAGGTCGACTTCGACGACGCCGGAGA
The DNA here is from genome assembly GCA_023397475.1 of Bacillota bacterium. Classification (GTDB taxonomy): domain Bacteria; phylum Bacillota; class Clostridia; order Saccharofermentanales; family Saccharofermentanaceae; genus Firm-13. The sequence goes on along the minus strand of JAEWUD010000029.1, from coordinate 17,006 downwards.
GTCTGCCGGGATGAGGAGAGAGGACACAGACGCGATCCGACAGGAACACGGCCTCTTGAATGTTGTGTGTGACAAAGATAACCGTCTTATTCGTCTTCGCCCAGATTTGCATCAGATCCTCGTGGAGCTTCTCCTTGGTGAATTCGTCGAGTGCCGAGAAGGGCTCGTCCATAAGAAGAAGCTCGGGACGGACGGCCAGGGCACGCGCGATGTTGACGCGCTGCTGCATACCGCCGCTCAACTGATTCGGATAATGTTCGGAGAAGCGCGTTAGCCCGACCATCTCGAGCATCGACGAGGCGATCTCGCGCCTCTCACTCTTGTTGAACTTCATGACCTCCAGAGGAAGTTCGACATTCTTCTGCACCGTCCGCCAATCGAAAAGCACCGGGCTCTGGAAAACGATTCCGAGCTTCTTGTCGAGACGCACCTCCCGGGGAAGTCTCTCCCCGATGTGGATGCTCCCGGTCGTCGGCTCGAGAAGATCTGCGACCATGCGAAGAAGCGTTGTCTTGCCGCATCCCGAAGGTCCGAGGAGGGAGATGAATTCGCCCTTGTAGATATTGAGATTGATGCCCGTAAGCGCCTTGACATCGTTTCCGCGATTGTCACGGAACGTCATGCCGACGTCTTTGATATGGATCTCGACTTCACGGGTCTCACGTACCATTGTGTTCATCATCTTTATGTCTCCTCGAAGCGAAAAAGACGAGGCGGGAAGCCATTCGAATAAGCTTCCTTGCCTCGTCTTTTTGTTTTTCTCAAGTATATCGGCGGGAAAATCGCTTTTCAATGCGCCTTAGCACAAAGAGAATTGTGCTGCGGCACAGATCGAATCGATTCGCATCACGAGTAGATTTGCCGGTAAATCTGCTGACAGTCCTCGGCGGTTATCGGCCTTCGGGTGTTCTGCGGACTGCCCGACGCCAATGCATCGGCGGACATTTTCGCGATTGCGTTATAGAAAGCCTCGCGATCTACACCGTATCCCGCGAGCGTTGGAACCTCGCAGCTGCGGACAAGTTCATCGATCCGTTCGACGAACTTCGTCGCGGCAAGCTCTGCGGGATCCTCCCTGGTGGCGACTCCGATGGCGACCGCGAGATCGGCAAATCGTTTCTGCGCGCCGCTCAGGGAGAAGTTCAGACAGACCGTGAGAAGCATCGCGTTCGAGAGGCCGTGCGGAACGTGGAACAAGGCTCCGATCGGTCGGCTCAGGCCATGGACGAGGGTGACACTCGCGTTGTTGATACAGATTCCTGCTTCTAGGGACGCGACCGACATCTCTTCTCTGGCTTTGACCGTCCCGTAAGCATACGCATCCGGAAGATGCGTATTGATCCTGCGGACGGCCGAGAGCGCGAGGGCATCGGTCAGCGGCGTCGCCCGAACCGAAACGTAAGATTCGATCGCATGGGTCAGGGCATCGAGCCCCGTCGCGGCGGTGATCGATTTGGGCATATCCATCGTGAATGCCGGATCGACGATGGCCGCGTGCGGGATCAGACAATCGCCCTTCAACAGCATCTTCACATTCCTCTCGACGTCGGTGATAATCGTGAACTTCGTGACCTCCGATCCCGTTCCCGCGGTCGTCGGAATCGCGAAAACCGGCGGCAACTTCGCATCGAGAATCTTGCCGCAGTAGTCGCCGAGTTTTCCCGGGGAATCGCAAAAGAAGGCAATGGCTTTGGCGGCATCGAGCGGACTGCCCCCTCCGATTCCGATCAGAAAATCGCAACCGCTGGCGCGGTACACCGCGACGCCGTCTTCTATCATCGGCACCGTCGGCTCCGACGTAATCCGGTCGAAAATGACATAGGAAAGGTTGAATTCAAGAAGATTTCGGATCAACACGTCCATCATCGGCGACTTGCCGACATGCGGGCCGGTGACGATCAGCGCCCTCTTGCCCGCGGCAAGAAGAACGGGAATCGCCTCCTTGAGTGCGTTCTTTCCTGTGAAAATATGCGTGGGTACGCGAAACTGTGCCATGGGGCCTCCTTTGCGATCAGGCAAGAAATGTCTCGTCGACGATGGAAAGAACCTCGTCAAGCTTAGCCATCTCTTCGGTCAGCTGTTCTTCGGTAATGATGAGCGGCGGGCAAACCAGGATCATATTCTCGTGGGCATAAGTCATGAAGCGCCGCTCCTTGAGCATGCCGACAATCTTGCCCATCGTCCCTTGTGGATCTTTGCCGTACGGAACCAACGGCTCCCGTGAATCCTTGTCCTTTACAAGTTCGACGCTCGAAAAGAGTCCGATATAGCGTACGTCTCCGACGCATGGGTGCTTATCTTTCATCTTTTCGAGAATCTCGCCGAGATGAGTTCCGACGGCTAGGACATTCTCAGCAATTCCCGCCTCCTGATAGTAGCCCACACAGGCGACGCCGGCGGCGCAGGCCAGCGGGTGGCCGCTGTAGGTCAGACCGCAGGAGAGAAGATTGTCATCGAAGTACGATGCGATTGTGTTACTGACCGCGACGCCGCCCAACGGCAGATAGCCGCAGGTCACGCCCTTTGCGAACGTGACGAGATCCGGAACGACGTCGAAATTCTCGAACGCGAACATCTTGCCGGTACGACACCAGCCGGTCATCACCTCGTCGAGAATCATCACGATACCGAACTCGTCGCAGAGTTTACGAACTCCGGGCATATAGCCCTTCGGGGGAATGATCACGCCGTTGGATCCGGTGACCGTCTCCATCACGATCGCCGCAATACTGTCCGGCCCCTCATAACAGATCTGCTCACGCAACTTGCCGAGGTAGAACTTCGTTGCGTCCTCTTCCGAGGCGAACTCGATCCCTTCGCGATAAATATACGGATCGAAAAACTTCACGAATCCCGGAATCCCGGGCTCCAGCGGAAATCTTCTCGGCTCGCCCGTAAGATTCCCGGCGCCGAAAGAAGAGCCGTGATAACTTCTGTACCGACTCATCACCTTATGTCGGCCGGTAAAAAGCCGCGCGATCTTGATCGCGTTCTCATTGGCCTCCGCCCCGGCGTTGGTGAAGAAAATTTTTCCGAAAGAAGGCGGCAGCAGATCTACGATCATTTTCGCGAGTGTCGAGCGAGATTCGGCGGCATAGGAGGGGCCAACGAAGCAGAACCGGTCAACCTGCTCCTTGATCGCGTCCGCGATCGCCCCATTTCCAAACCCGAGATTCAGATTCACAAGCTGCGAGGACATGTCGCTGTAGCGAACCCCGTCATAGTCGTAGAAGTATATCCCTTCGCCCTTCTCGACGGCGATCGGAGACAGATTCTTCTGGCGGCTCCAGGACTGAAGGACGTAGGTCTTCTGATTCAGTTGAATTTCTTGTGCGTTCATAGGTGACCCCTTTCGCAGGCATCCGTCCGGATGTCGATATTCTCTATAGGCAGAAGTATAGGTTTCTCAGCCAAGATAACAATAATCCACGGCCTAAAGATTCTTGTGCTTAAGCCCAAAGTGGAGTCGCATCTGTCTCGCAACCGTCTCGCATCCCGGGGCATGACAGCGAGCGTTCTCAAGCGCTCGCTAGTCCTCGGCTGCTGGGCTCGCATTTTTCTCGCTCGCTAGTCCTCGGCTAGCGCCTGCGGAGGCGAACTCGAGAAAATGCTTCGCCCACCATGCAGGCGTAACTGTTCGTGTGGCGAGCTGGGGGAGGGATCGTGCGAAAGAAACGCGAGTCCACCATGCAGGCGTAACTGTTCGTGTGTCGAGCTGGGGGAGGGATCGTGCGAAAGAAACGCGAGTCCACTCAGAAGTAAGACTTGAGGTGTTGTGGGTATTTTTAAGTGAAGGTCGATTGATGAATGCGAGTTCCCATCGGAAGGTCATCGCTTGATTTGCAGATATACTAAAGATATGGGTAGATATGTTATGCATCGAGCCTCTTTACGAAGATCGTTTATCAGTGGTTTTTAAGCGGAATTTTGCACGCGGGGATGCGGCGCTCCGACTTAATAGGTGAATCTTCTACCCGGTACCCCGAAGTAGTATAGAAGTCGGTCAGCCGTAGGGGATTTAACGTTAATCAATGGCGAACAACTAGGTTGTTGCTCATTGAGGAAGTATAAAATTGCGAGTCCCATTGAGTTTTGGTGGTTATCATTGACAAGTAAAGTGATTATTACTCAATGAGGAAGTATAAATTTGCGAGTCCCATTGAATTTTGGTGGTTATCATTGACAAATAAAGTGATTATTGCTCATTGAGGAAGTATAAAATTGCGAGTCCCATTGAATTTTGGTGGTTATCATTGATAAGGAATCACATTTTTTCTCAATGAGGAAGTATAAAAATCCGCCTGCCCTTCGATTTTAGTGGTTATCATTGATAAATAAAGTGGTTATTGCTCATTGAGGAAGTATAAATTCGCGAGTCCCATTGAATTTTGGTGGTTATCATTGACAAACAATCGCATGCCAGTCTCCCCAAGAGAAATGAAGGAGCGCCGGCAATGCCGGCGCGGATTATAAGTCGCGACGCGACGTGGCGCTCCGACTTAATATGTGAATCTTCTAACCGGTACCCCGAAGTAGTATAAAAATCAGCCTGCCCTCTGATTTTGGTGGTAATCATTGACAAACAAACGCTCCCAAGCTCGACCAAGACAATATGTCCAGAATACTCACAACGCGTCGAGCCGGTACGATTCATAGCGGCCGTGATCCAAATTATTATTTGATAGTCGTGGGAGGTGCGTCGCTCGGACGCAGGTCGAGCGGAGGGAAAGCTAAGTATGGGCGAAATGGATAGTTGGGGCCAGTTTCGCCCATAAAATGGGAAAGAGGAGTCTGGGCGAAATCGGGGGAGGCAGGTCTTTTCGCCCATAAAGTGGTGAAAAGAACTATGTGCATCAAAGACAAACAACAGCCTTTTCAACCGCAGCACAATCCCCGTTTGCCTGCCAAGCCTCTTCTGTGCTACAATTGCAAAGACATATTTAAAGGAAAAGAAGCGAGGACGCGACATAGCGCCCCCGCTTCTTTTTTTTACAGGGGGTACGGCATGGCACTTGAACTTTGTCATTTGATTGAGAAGATAGCGCACAAGGACATTACCTTGCTTGGCGGCGAGAAGGGGATGCACAATTTCGTCAGCTGGGTCCATATGGTTGAGTCGCTGGAGGCATCTTCTTTTCTTGAGGGAGGCGAGATCGCCTTCACGACCGGCATCGGTTTGAACAGTAATCTGAGTATTCTGGACCTCGTCCAGATTTTGTATGAGAATCGCGTGGCCGCGGTTGTTATCAATACGGGCCCGTTCATTGAGTCGATTCCGCAGGAGGTCGTCCGGTTCGCGGACGAGCATGAATTTCCGGTTTTTTCTGTGCCCTGGAAGATTCACGTCGCCGAGATGATTCAGATCATCTGCTATGCGATTACGAAGTCGGATCAGAAGGATTTGGAGACCGCGGCGGGTTTCAAGAATGCGATCTTTTTCCCGAAACAGGAGGAGCTTTATGTGGTACCGCTGTCGCAGCTCGGGTTCCAGGTGAACTGGAGTTACTCGGTCTGCGCGGTCAAGGTCGTGTCAAACGCGCAGTCGGCCGTCTCAGTTGCACCGACGGTCGCGTCGGGCGCACCGGCGATCGTCTCCGGCACTCAGTCCGTCGTTTCTTTTAACCGGCTGGAGGAGATTCGCACGGATTTGAATGATTTTCTCCGGCATCGGCGCTATGAGTCCTATGCGGTCTTTCATAATGAGAATCAGGTGGTGATTGTCCTCGGCAATTATGACCGGCTGATGCTCGAAAAGTTTGTTTGCGAGTTGCGCGAATACGCGAGCGGGCATTTGCGAAAAAATGAGGACTGTTTCTTCGGAATCGGCAAAACCACCCGCAGTATCCGGTGTTTGAACAAGAGCTACGCGCAGGCTTTGTCAATCCAGCGCCTGCAGGAGCAACGCAAGATCGAGTGTGACCGGGTGAGCTATGCGAATCTCGGGATCTATAAGCTTCTTCTCGGCATCGAGGATCGGGACATTCTGGTCGAGTACTACAACACGACGTTGCAGCCGTTGTTGGAGTATGATGAGGTGAATCGCGCGGATTTAGCTCCCGTCCTTCATACATATCTTCTTCATGACGGCAGCGTCAAAGCCGCGGCAGACGCACTGTTCCTTCATCGAAATACGGTGAATTACAAGATCGCCAAGGCGGCGGAGATTCTCGGTATGGATTTGTCCTCGCTCGACAGCCGCCTGCAGCTTCTGCTGAGTTTTATGTTGCATGACATGCTCTGTTGAAACGCGTCTTCGGCACATTCAGCATCGCGTCACGCAGTCATTTGACGAATGAGAATACCTACATCTCGAAACAGGTTCGATATTTCTCGAAAAGTGCATCAGTCAGAGGAACCGGGCGAATAGGGTCTGGCTCGTTCGATAACAAATATCGTTTTTCTCTTTTTTGAAGCACACACGGTCTTTTGATCATCAAAATGTTTTCTGGTTGATTCTTCCTCCTGCAAACTTGTATGTGTTGCATCCTTTGATTATCGAATTGTTGTCTTGTTTTTTCTCGTCAACAATCTTCTTTGAGATGGATGCGTCGGGGTGGTTTCGAAAATATTTCGTGGTATAATTTAGCTAGTGAGTCTGGTTTGGTTTTTGAATTCCCAAAGCACTCGAGGAGGTAGGAAGAATGAAGAGATTTTTTGCCCTGCTCTTATGTCTGACGCTCGTTATCGGGCTTGCAGCCTGTACGTCCGCACCCAAGGCAGATACGTATGAGCTCGCTCTCGTCACGGACGTAGGCAACATCGACGACAAGTCCTTTAACGAGGGCGCCTGGAACGGCGTGAAGCAGTACGCCGAGGCGAACAAGATTACCTATGCTTATTATCGTCCGAGCGAGGACTCTACGGCCGCTCGCGAAGAGACCATCACCGCAGCGATTGAGAAGGGTGCCAAGACGGTTGTCTGCCCCGGATATCTTTTTGCTGAAGCCATCTTTGATATGCAGGATAAGTACCCGGAGGTTCAGTTCCTTCTTCTGGACGCCGAGCCGCACAACGCGGATTATTCGGAATTCAAGACCGGAACGAACGTTCATTGCATCCTTTATCAGGAGGAGCAGGCCGGATATCTTGCCGGATACGCGGCGGTTATGGACGGCTACACGAAGCTCGGTTTCCTCGGCGGAATGGCTGTTGACGCCGTTATCCGCTACGGTTACGGATTCGTCCTGGGTGCTGACGCGGCTGCGGCCGAGCTCGGCCTTGAGCAGGGCGCGATCGAGATCAAGTACTGGTATTGCGGCGGATTCGCTCCGACGGACGATATCAAGAACAAGATGGCCGGCTGGTACACGGATGGCACAGAGGTTGTGTTCTCCTGCGGCGGCGGAATCTATCTGAGTGCAACGGCTGCCGCTGAGGCTGCCGGTGCCAAGGTTATCGGCGTTGACGTCGACCAGGCCGCACAGTCCCCGACAATTATCACTTCTGCGATGAAGGGCCTTACCGAGTCTGTTAAGCTTGCCTTAGCGGATCTCTACGCCAACAGCGGCAAGTGGCCCGCGGCGCAGGCCGGCAAGACCGCGATCCTCGGCGCGAAGGAGAACTGCGTCGGTCTTCCGACAGCGGCGGATTCCTGGAGACTGACGACCTTTACGGTTGAGCAGTACAACGAGCTCTTCAAGAAGTTGCAGGACGGCACGATTGTCGTTTCCAACGCAATCGACATGGAACCCGCGGTCGAGTACTGCGCGGTTGATTACCAGAGCTGATGATTATCCTATAACAATGGCGGAGGAAGGTCGGGTGCGATTGCGCCCGACCTTTTTCGCAAATCGGAGAATGTGTATGAGTGATTATGTCGTCGAAATGCTCCATATCACCAAGGAGTTTCCCGGAATTCGCGCCAATGACGATATTACGTTGCAGCTGAAGAAGGGCGAAGTTCATGCTCTTCTCGGTGAGAACGGTGCCGGGAAGAGCACGCTGATGAGTGTGCTCTTCGGGCTTTATCAGGCGGAAAAGGGCACCATTCGGATCAATGGCAAGGATGTGAAGATCAATAATCCGAACGACGCAAATGCGTACCGGATCGGTATGGTGCACCAGCATTTCAAGCTGGTCGAAGTTTTCACGGTGCTTGACAATATAATCCTCGGCGTCGAACCGAATACGGCGGGTGTCATTCGCCGGAAGGAGGCGCGCGAGAAGGTTCTGGCTTTAAGTAAGCGGTATGGTCTGAAGGTCGAGCCGGATGCGATGATCGAGGATATCTCGGTCGGTATGCAGCAGCGCGTCGAGATCTTGAAGATGCTGTACCGGGATAATGAGATTCTGATTTTCGATGAGCCGACGGCGGTTTTGACGCCGCAGGAGATCCGCGAATTGATTCAGATCATGCGAGATCTGACGGCGGAGGGCAAATCGATTCTCTTTATCACACATAAACTCAACGAGATTATGGAGGTCGCCGACCGGTGCACGGTGCTTCGCAAAGGGCGTTGCATTGGGACCGTCGATGTCGCGGAGACGACGGAAGAGGAACTGTCCCGCATGATGGTCGGAAGAGATGTCCAACTGGTTGTCGATAAGTCGGATCCGAAACCCGGTGCCGATATTCTTACCGTGGATGGACTTACGGTCGCGTCCAAAAGGCATAAGAACAACGCTGTGAAGAACGTATCGTTCACCGTGAGGTCCGGCGAGATCGTCTGTGTCGCGGGAATCGAGGGCAACGGTCAGAGCGAATTGGTTTACGCGTTGACCGGGATCGAGAAGATCTCCGGAGGTCGGATATTCCTGAAGGGTCAGGAGATCACACGGTCGAATATCCGGGCGCGATCCAAGGCAGGCATCAGCCATATTCCGGAGGACCGGCATAAATACGGCTTGATCCTCGATTACTCGCTCGCCGAGAATCTGGTTCTGCAGCGGTATTGGGAACCGGAGTTCCAGAACAAAGGTTTTATCCGAAGAGATAAGGTGCTCGCTTACGCGAACCATTTGATCCAACGCTATGATGTTCGAAGCGGGCAGGGCGCGGTGACATCCGCCCGCAGTATGTCCGGAGGCAATCAGCAGAAGGCGATTATCGCGCGCGAAATCGACAAGAACCCTGAACTCCTGGTCGCGATTCAACCGACGCGCGGTCTGGACGTCGGCGCGATCGAATACATCCATAAGCAACTCATCGCGCAGCGCGACGCCGGCAAGGCCGTTCTGCTCATTTCGCTCGAATTGGACGAGGTCATGAATGTCTCGGACCGGATCCTCGTCATGTACGAGGGCGAGTTCGTCGGAGAGTTCGATCCGCGGCAAACGACGGTGGAGGAACTCGGACTCTATATGGCGGGCGCCAAACGACGCGAGATTCATACGAAGCCGCAATCGGCAACCAGAGGAGGTGAGGAGACGTGAAGACAAAGATTCAGAAAGCCCTCACATCCCGCGGGGCAATCAGTATTTATTCCTCGATCTTCTCCATCCTAATCGGACTGGTTTTCGGGTATCTTCTGCTTCTGATCGTCAATCCCGAACGATCTTCCTACGGAATTCAGCAGGTGCTACTTACCGGAGTCCTGTCTCCGGAGAAGTTTGCGAAGGTCCTTTACCAGGCGGCGCCGTTGATCTTCACCGGTCTTTCCGTCGCATTTGCCTTCAAGACCGGACTGTTCAACATCGGAGCGACCGGCCAGTACACGATCGGAGCATTCCTCGCGATCTTTACGGGCGCGGTGCTGAAGATGCCCTGGTGGGCGGCGCTTCTGGCGGCCATGCTCGGCGGCGCGTTGTGGGGATTTTTCCCCGGCATCTGCAAGGCTCTCTTCAACGTCAATGAAGTCATAACGTCGATCATGTTCAACTGGATCGGACTGTTCCTGGCAAATCTTCTGATGGCCAACATTCCGCAGATTCTCGCGAACTTCTACGGCGCCTCCAACGGCGACCGCACGGCGAATCTCGAAGCTGCGAATCCGGCCGCGATGATACCGAAGCTCGGGCTCGACGAGCTTTTCAACTCGACCTATATGAATATCAGTATTATGATCGCGATTGCGGTCGCGGCGATCATCTTCATCATTCTCAACCGGACGACCTTCGGCTACGAGCTCAAGGCATGCGGCTTCAATCGCAACGCCAGTGTCTACGCCGGCATCAATGCCAAGCGAAACATCGTCTTGTCGATGGCGATCTCGGGTGCTCTGGCCGGAATCGGCGGCGGAATCTATTACCTTTCCGGAACCGCGCAGTACACGATCGTCAAATCTCTCCTTCCGATGGGTTTCAACGGTATTCCCGTCGCACTCCTTGCAGTCTCCCACCCGCTCGGCGTCATCTTCAGCGCGCTCTTCATCTCATACATTCAAGTCGGCGGTGAAGCGATGCAGCCGGAATATGCCAAAGAAGTCATTGATATCATCATCTCCGTTATTATTTACCTAAGCGCATTCTCGCTGATCCTTCAGGGGGTCATTCGTCGTCTTCTGAAGAGACGCGACGAAAAGGCCGCGGCCGCGGCCGTCGGCGGACCCGTCATAGCCGATGCAGCGGGGCCGGCCGACGCAGTGGCGAAGGATTCCAAGGAGCCGCCCGCTTCGGACGAACCCTCTTCGGAAGCATCACAACCCGACAATTCAGAGGAGGTGACGAAAGCATGATTATTCTCGCGGATATTCTCAGCGCAACCCTGTTATTTGGAATTCCTCTTCTGGTCGTCGCCCTGGGCGGTATGTTCAGCGAGCGAAGCGGAACGATCAATATCGCGCTCGAAGGTATCATGATCATCGGCGCCTTGTTCAGCTGTCTCTTTCTCAAGGCACTCGACGGATCGGGATGGGGGGCAGCGAACCCCCAACTTGCGATGCTACTGGCGATGCTGGTCGCCGGAACCGCCGGTATGATCTTCTCGATTCTACTAGCCGTCGCGGCGGTAAGTCTTAAGGCTGATCAGACAATCGGCGGTACGGCGCTCAACATGTTTGCGCCGGCTTTTGCGATCGTCCTGACCTGGGCGATTCAGGGGCAAGGCCAGACGACGATCAATATCCCGACCTGGATCCGCATCACCCACGAAGATTTCGGTCTGACCGCTCCGGCGGAGGCGAACTTCTTCGACGCGCTGGTTTTTAAGAACTTCTACCTGACAACACCGATCGTCCTTCTTATTCTTATTATTACGATCTTTGTCTTGTACCGCACTCGATTCGGCCTTCGTCTCCGCTCCTGCGGCGAGCATCCGCACGCGGCGGATTCGGTCGGCATCAATGTGTACAAGTACCGCTATGTCGGCGTCGCCATTTCGGGATTTCTGGGCGGTATCGGAGGCTTGGCGTTTACCATCGCCGCAGGCTCCGGCTTCCAGTCGACAGTTGCCGGCTATGGTTTCTTCGCTCTGGCCGTCATGATCTTCGGTAACTGGATTCCGGTCCGCATTCTTTTCGCAGCCCTGTTCTTCGCGCTGTTCCGCGTCATCGGCTCCTACACGGCGAGCATCCCGTTCATGCCGGACTTCTCCGGCATCAAGAGCGCGGACAACATCTACCAGATGCTTCCGTACATCGTGACGATGATCGTCTTGATCTTCACCTCGAAGAAGTCACGCGCGCCGAAAGCAGAGGGTATTCCGTACGATAAGAGCGTGCGTTGACGAGCCAACTCGGTTACGCCAACGCAACGAATACGAGCTGTTATCTGCCCCCAAAGGAGGACTCATGCCGGTTCACGTCGTCCTGTATTCGCCGGAGATTCCGCAGAACACGGGAAATATCATCCGAACCTGCGTCGCGTGTGACGTGACGCTTCATCTGATCGAACCGATCGGTTTCGACCTCGAAAAGAAACACATTCGCCGTTCGACGACCAATCATCTCGAGCATGCGCGGATTCAGGTCTATCCGGACTTCGCCGCCTTCTCTACGGCAAATCCGGGAGAGTATTTCTTCCTGACACGCTATGGGAAGAGGGCGCATTCATCCTTCGATTTTGCGGAGTTTATCGAGAAGGGCAGGGAGATCTACCTGATCTTCGGCAAGGAGAGTACGGGCATTCCTTATGACCTGCTGCGGGAGAGACTCGATCGATGCTTCCGGATCCCGATGGCCCCGAAGTGCAGAAGTCTCAACCTGGCTAATAGTGTAGCGATTGCGCTCTACGAGGTGATGCGCCAGGTGGGCTTCCCCGGATTATCCTTCACCGAGGTGGAGAAGGGCGAGGATTTCCTCGAGTCATTTGACCTGCAGCGACCCTAAAAACTAAGCTTCGACAGACTATAGGGGATGGACTAAGGTCGTGAGTTCGATTCTCTCCAATGGCGTCGATCGAGAAAGGAAACGGGAATGTACGACATCGCGATTATCGGAGGCGGAATTATCGGTTGTGCAATTGCGCGGGAGCTCTCGAAGTACGAACTTCGCGTGATCCTTCTCGAGAAGACCTCGGATGTCGGGGCGGGTGCGACGATGGCGAACAGTGCGATCGTTCATTCCGGCTGGGATCCGGAGGACGGGACGCTGAAAGCCGCGCTCAATGTCGCGGGCAGCCGGATGTATGAGGATTTCTGCCGCGAGCTCGGCGTCTCCTTCGTGCGATCCTCCGCGCTGGTGGTCGCGACCTCCGAGGAGGAAGAGATAACACTTCGCGCTCGGTTTGCGCGTGCCGTCGCTCGCGATATTCCCGCAACCCTCCTCTCCCGGGAGGAAGCTCTGGCCGCTGAACCTCATCTTTCGGACACTGTGACGCTTGCGATGGAACTTCCGACGACGGCGATCATCAATCCTTGGGAGACGGCGATCGCCTGCGCGGAAGAGGCGGCGATGAACGGGATCGAGATTCGTTTGTTGACGGAGTTGACCGGCGCGGAGCGCATAACGGATGACGAACAAGCCTTTTTCCGCCTCCTGACAAGTAATGGCAATTTTGAATCCCGTGCGGTGATCAACTGCGCAGGACTGTTTGCGGATCGCGTCGCGGCACTTTTCGAGAAGGAAGCGGATTTCACGATAACACCCCGCCGCGGCGAGTACTTTGTCGTCGACAAATTGGCGCACCCGATCGTCCGCCGGGTAATTTATCCGGTACCTTCCTCGGTCGGCAAGGGCATCCTCGCGACGCCGACCGTCGACGGCAATCTTCTTCTGGGACCGAATGCGCTCGATATCGAGGACCGAGACGGGATCGAGACGACCGCGGAAGGCATGGCCTTCGTCCTGTCGAAAATCAGCCGAACGGTCGCAGGCGTCCCGGGCGATCGCTTGATCCGGCAATTTGCCGGGCTTCGCGCCAAGGGGAACGGCGGAGACTTCCGGATCGGCCCGTCTGCCACGGTCCCCGGACTCTTCCACGTCGCTTGTATCGACTCCCCCGGACTCTCGTCGGCGCCGGCGATTCCTTCGTACCTGATCGAGACATATCTCGCGAAAAACTTCTCCTTCATCGCGAAAAGCAACTATACACATCGCCGTCCGACCCTGCGATTGGATCGTATGTCCCCCGAAGACCGGGAGAGGCTGGTCCGTTCCGACCCGGCGTTTGCCGAGATGATCTGCCGCTGCGAGCACGTCACGAAGGGCGAGATCCTTGACGCGATCCGACGCCCGGTCGGCGCTCGAACGGTGAAGGGTGTTAAGAAACGCGCGCGTCCCGGAATGGGCCGGTGCCAAGGCGGTTTCTGCGAGCCTCGCGTCGTCGCAATTCTTGCCGAAGAACTGGGGGTCGACCCGACCGAGATTACCTATGACGGACCCGAAGCGAAGCTTTTCACGGGCCGGCTGGGAGATCCGCCGTCGGTTGTTGAGGAGGTATTGACGCATGCGTGAGCCGGAGTACGAGTACGATATCATTGTCGTCGGCGGTGGCAGCGCTGGACTAGCGGCTGCAATCTCTGCTTATGAAGAGGGCCGCGGACGGATTCTTCTCCTGGAGCGCGACCATGAGCTCGGCGGCATTCTGCTCCAGTGTATACATAACGGTTTCGGCCTGCATACATTCAAGGAAGAGCTGTCGGGTCCGACCTATGCGGAACGATATATCGATCGTTTACGCACGCTTCCGATTGCGGTTCGACTGGATGCGATGGTCATCGGCATCACGCCGGATCGAGATGTAACCTATGTCACGCCGAGTGAGGGTACGGTTACGGCAAGCGCTCGAGCGGTGGTTCTCGCGATGGGCTGTCGTGAGCGGACAAGAGGGGCGATTCGCCTCCCGGGATTCCGTCCGGCCGGGATCTGGACCGCGGGAACGGCACAGCGCTATATCAACATGGAAGGATTCATGGTCGGGCGTCGCGTTCTGATTCTCGGCAGCGGAGATATCGGCCTCATCATGGCGCGACGGATGGCGCTTGTCGGGGCGCAGGTTCTCGCCGTCGCCGAGCTGATGCCCTATTCGAACGGTTTGGCAAGAAACCGCAAACAGTGTCTCGATGACTTTGCGATTCCACTTCTGTTGTCACATACGGTGGTCGATATCCGCGGCAAGGACCGATTGGAATCTGTTGGTATCGCTCGCGTCGATGACAAACTGCAACCGATTGCGGGGACCGAACAGACCCTTCTTGTCGATACATTGCTCCTTTCGGTCGGATTGATTCCCGAGAACGATCTCGTCGAAACGACGGGTGTCGAGATTTGCCCTCGTACGAGGGGCGCTGTTGTCTCGGATCTTCTCGAGACATCGATTCCCGGAATCTTCTCCTGCGGAAATGTTCTTCATGTACATGATCTGGTCGATTTTGTCAGCGAAGAAGGGGAGAAGGCCGGTCGCGCGGCTGCTCGTTACGCCGCCGGTCAAGTGGCGTCCGGCGACACCTATGCGGTGACGGCGGGGGATGGGATCTCACAGATCCTGCCGCACAGAATCCGGGTGGATCGCGAACCTGCCGACATCGAGTTTCTCTTGCGCGTCAACCGCGAGTATCGCGGAGCATCGATCCGCGTTATAGCTGACGGGGAGACTATCGCTACATTCCGGCGGCCGGTTATGGCGCCTGCCGAGACCGAGAAGGTACTTCTTCGAGCGGCGCAACTCGTCGGGATCAAGACTGGTATCAGTTTTTCGGTCGTTACCGACTCGGCGCCTTCCGCGTTTACCAGAAATGTAGGCTCTGCGACGACAGTTGGGGAAGGAAGATCTTCCTCGGAAGAGATGATCTGCATCGTTTGTCCGGTCGGCTGTCGTCTGAGGGTTCGCCGCGATGACGACGGTGCGCTTCATGTCACAGGGAATTCCTGTCCGCGAGGCGACGTTTACGCGAGGAATGAAGTTCTCGCCCCGATGCGCACCGTAACGGCAACGGTACGGATCCGCGGAGCGCGTTATCCGCGGTTGCCGGTGATTACGGCTCAGCCGATTCCCAAAGACAAGATCTTCTCCGTGATGGAGGCGATCGGGGCGATCACCTTGGAGGCTCCCGTCGCGTCGGGTGCTGTAATATTGCAGGATGTCGCAGGTACGGGTGTGGATATCGTCGCGGAACGGTCGATGCCGCGGATTAAATCACAGGATAAATCGTGACACGAAGCAGATGGCTTCTCGATCGCCGTTGCGAACGATATTGCGTGCGATATTGCGCGAAAAGATACTTCTGACAATGTCCCTTTTCGGGGACAATTTTAGATCATCAAGCCCCGAAAACCCCTTGTTTCAGGGGTTTTTTTCACGTATTATTAGGACATCCCGGCAGAAGAAATCTCCGAATGCCGGATGACGATGCGAACATTCTATCTTTTTCGAAAGACGTCCGGCATCGTTTTTTTTATCCCAAAAAACTTTTTTCAAGAATATTTCCGAAAACTGCATCATTTTCCCCGTTATCTTTGTATTACTGGTGAAGGACCTTCACAGAACGAGAGGAGACCGAAAGGTTTGCAGGATCAAAACGAATACTTGACGTATCTGGTAGAGACGTATGGCGACATGGTCTATCGGATTGCCGTGACAAGAGTCAGAAGCCCGCAGGATGCCGAGGATATCGTGCAGCAGGTTTTCATGAAGCTGGTCAAGAATATCGATAACCTGGAGTCGGAGGAGCATGTGAAAGCATGGTTAATCCGCGTGGCGGTCAACGAAGGGAAAAGCCTGTTTTCCTCTTCTTGGAGAAGGCGCGTCCTAAGCATCGAGGATCTCGGTGCCGCAGGAGAACTCTCCGTCCGACAGCCTGAAGTCAGAGAGTCGAATCGCATCATGGATGCAGTGTTTCGCCTGCCGGAGAAGTACAGGGTCGTCGTCCATCTCTTCTACTACCATGATTTGTCGACAGATGAGATCGCTAAGGTCCTCGGTCGCTCGAATCACACGGTTCGGTCGCAGTTATCTCGCGCCCGGGAGAAGATGAGGAGTGATCTTAAGGAGGTATTCGACGATGTTCGATAAAGAATATAAGGAGGCATTGGAGAATATGAAGTTAACGGATGATTTTAAGGCTGCCCTGGCGAGTCGTATGAAGAGTGTCAAGTCCGTACCGAGAGCCCGACTGGTTCTGATAAGTGTTGCGGCAGTTCTTGTCCTTGCTACATCTGCCGGTCTCGCGGCCAACGTCGCGACAAACGGAAGACTTTTCCAGACCTTATTCGGCGGGCAGAACCCGCAAACGACCGAAGCCACCACACTTGTAACAGATGAGACGACAGACGCTACAACAACTGTAACGGAAGAGACTACTGTCGAGACTACGGTTGAGACGACCGTCGAGACGGCCGTGCTCGAGACAACCCTCGAGACGACCGCGACTCCCACACCTACCGTGACGCCGAAGCCCACGGAGACAACCAAGGCAACCACTGCCGCAACCACTGCCGCCACGACTGCCACTTCCTACATTGTGCCTTCTGTCAGCGCAACGCTACAGGCTGACGGCGTCCTGGTCACTTGGAACAGAATCGATTCTTCCAATCTTGACGGTTATAAAGTAGTTCATTCCGCAACTAACCCGAATCCCGCATACCCTGGCGACGGTTACGACGCATGGATTACGGACCGTGGAACAACAAGCTACCTGATTCCTTTGTCGAAATTCAAGACATCGGGAACGAACTATATCAGTGTAACGGCAC
>JAEWUD010000019.1 GCA_023397475.1 Bacillota bacterium | reverse complement strand
CAACCATTCCGGTGATAATTACCGAGAGGCCACACCTGTTCCCATCCCGAACACAGTAGTTAAGCTCTCGTGTGTCGACAATACTTGGCTGGTAACGGCCCGGAAAGATAGATCGTCGCCGGATTTTATGAAAGCCTTCAGTACAAAAGCTGAAGGCTTTCTTTTTTTTCTTGAGAACGTTGCAAATCGTAGATAAATGGTATAATTACACTAACTGTTTTGTAACAAACGGTTTCCTACCGGATGCTTCTCGCAGACCGGCGAATCCATGGTAGACGGGAGAATCATATATGAGCGCTAAGATCCTGATTGTGGACGACGAGCCGAATATTGTCGATATTCTGAAGGCTAATCTGGAACGCGAGGGTTATACGACTTTTTCCGCTTCGGACGGAGCTACCGGTTTGGAGATGGGCTTGTCCATGAAGCCGGATCTTATTCTTCTCGACTGTATGCTTCCGCGTATGGACGGATTTGATGTCTGCAGGAAGCTCAGACTTCAGACCAATATTCCGATTCTGATGTTGACGGCCAAGAGCGAAGAGATTGATAAGGTTCTGGGTCTTGAGCTCGGAGCGGATGACTATATCACGAAGCCTTTCAGCGTGCGTGAAGTTCTTGCGCGCGTGAAGGCGCAGTTGCGACGCATGAGTCTTGCGGAGACAGAGGCGGCCGATACGGGCAAGTCACTGGTGTTTGGCGAGCTCGAGATCGATATGGATGCTTACCAGGTCAGAAGAGGCGGCAAGGTATTGGAACTCACGCTGCGTGAGTTTGAGCTGGTCCGCTTTCTGGCGCAGAATGCCGGTCAGGTTTTTTCGCGCGAGACTCTTCTGGAGAAGGTCTGGGGCTATGAGTATTACGGCGATGTACGCACCGTTGATGTTACGGTACGAAGAACTCGTGAGAAGCTGGAGCCGGATCAGAACAATTATCGCTATATTCTGACAAAGCGAGGAGTCGGCTACTACTTTGATAAGAGTCAGGCCTGAGAGATAAGGATGTCGATTTTCTTGGCATTTCAACTCCCGGCGGTGGCGTCGGAAACCAATAATATTTCGCTGGTAATGGGCGAGATTCTTCCGGCGATGGCGCTTTTGTTGGTCGGCATTTTTGTCGGCCTTCTTCTTGGATTTTTATATTCTTCATTGAAGACCAGATTCTCCAATACGCAGGCAGACAAACGCTTAAAGACGCTTGTTGCGAATTTTGAGCAGGAGAAGGGCGCTTCCGAGACGATTCTGCGTGAACTCGAGGTCGGTATCCTTGCCTATGGCGGTGACGGACGATTGATTTCGGAGAATCCGTCCGCGCATGCGATTCTGGATACGTCCGATTTGCCGGCGACGCTTCAGAACTTTCTCGCCCGATATGGCAATGATAACGGAATTAAGGCAGCCCTCGTTCTCCAGACACCGAATATCACGGGCGTCGTACATGTCGGTGAGAGGATCGTACGTTTGCGCTTGACGCAATCACAGTTGGCGGAGAACCGCAAACCCGGCTGGATCATCATCATTCAGGATATCACTGAACAGGAGCGTGAGGAGAAGCAGCGCAAAGACTTTGTCGCGAATGTTTCCCATGAGTTGAAGACACCGCTTACCACAATCTCCGGATATTCGGAAACCTTGCTTGACTGGGGATTGGGCGGAATGGCTCAGGAAGAAGTGCGTACCTATGTGACGAGAATTCACGACGACGCCGTTCGTATGGACTCTCTCGTTCAGGACTTGCTTCTTCTGTCCTCGATCGACAGCCGCGGAATTCGCCCGAAGATGGGACAATATGACATTGTCTCCGTCATGCGTCAGGTCGTGAACCGTATGCAGGTTCAGGCGATCGAGAAGGAGATTCAGCTCGAATCCTCTGTCTTGTCGATGATTCCGCCGGTATTCGGCGACGCGTCGGCTATTGACCGCATCCTGACGAATCTTGTATCGAATGGGATTAAGTACACGGATCACCGCGGATATGTCAGCGTTTCGATCCAGTTGACCAACGATTATATCTCCATGAAGGTTGCCGATAACGGCATGGGCGTCGCCAAGGATAATCTTCCGCGGTTGTTTCATCGCTTTTATCGCGTCGACTCGACCGGTTCGCGAAAATATGGCGGAACCGGTCTGGGCCTATCCATCGCGAAGGAATTGACAGAGATTCAGGGCGGAACAATTTCGGTCGCCAGCAGCATCGGCAAGGGGACCGAATTTGTCGTTACCATTCCGAAGGCAGAGAAGACATACCGCGAGACCTTGACGGCTTTTTTCGACGGGTCACCGCGAAGAGAGATTGTTTATGAGAACGCGGCGGCGTATCTTTTCGCCGCGGTGACGGATATTGATATTCCCGTCAATGATCTGAGTCAATTATCTACGGAACAGGTGGAGGAGTTACTCTCATTCCTTCTTACGGAGCCGGAAGATTTCGAACCGGATTATCGGATTGTGGCTCCTTCGGAGATGCTACCCGCCCGATATGAGGCTGCGAGAAGAACGCATGCCGTCAAGGAGATTGCCGATTCGGAACCCGTGAAATCGCACAGTCGTGTCAGGGCTTCATCGGATGTCATTCGTCCTGAACCGCATCCGCGCAGAGCGGCGACACAACCACGGGAAGTCGAACAGGATATTCCCCGGTCTGCCGTTCGGAGAGCGGCAATGGAATCGACCGGCGAGTTGAAGCCGGGCTCGGACAAGCCCTACCGGGGCACTCCGCCGTCCACCGTTGCCGCGGCGACCGCAGCTCCGTCACGAACGGCTAAGCAGGCATCCGCTGCGGCTCCGAGAAAACCACACGCAAACACTTCGCCCGAGGTCCGTGTCTCGGACAAAGGCAGTAACCAGATGGAATTAGAAAATCTTAGGGGGAAGGCACATGCCACACTATCGAATCAACGGGGGAACAAAGCTCAAGGGTGAGGTCAGCGTCAGCGGCAGCAAGAATGCCGTTCTCGGAATTCTCGCTGCATCCATGATGCTCGACGGTCCGTGTATTCTGGAGAATGTTCCGGATATCGCGGACGTTCGCGCGATGCTGGAGATTTGCGAGACGCTCGGTGCGATCATCACACCTCTCGGCAACGGAATGTTCAAAATCGACCCGACCACCATCAATACGCATGAAGCAACGCACGAGAAGGTCAAGAATATTCGCGCTTCTTATTATCTGCTTGGCGCCTTGCTCGCGCGCTCGAAGAAAGCGACGATGCATATGCCGGGCGGATGTAATTTCGGAACGCGCCCGATCGACCTTCATCTGAAGGGTTTCGCGAAAATGGGTGCCAAGGGCACCGAACTGTCGGATATCAGAAACGGTGTAATTCGCATTGTGGCGAACCGCCTTGCGGGAGCGCATATTTTTCTCGATGTTGTCAGCGTAGGCGCGACGATTAATATCATGTTGGCTGCGACGAAGGCAGAAGGTCTGACCGTTCTCGAAAATGCCGCCAAGGAACCGCATATCGTTGACGTGGCCAACTTCCTGAACGCGATGGGAGCGAATATCAAAGGCGCCGGTACGGATACGATCCGTATCAAGGGCGTACCGATTCTCCCGGGCGGGTTCTCCTATTCCATCATTCCGGATCAGATCGAGGCCGGCACGTACATGATTGCCGCTGCCGTAACGCGCGGTGACGTACTTGTGAAGAACCTGATTCCCAAGCACATGGAACCGCTTTCCGCCAAACTTGTTGAGATGGGATATACGATTGAAGAACACGACGATTCGATCCGCGTCGCGATTGACGATGAGACGACAATATCTCCCGTCAATTTCAAGACGATGCCGTATCCCGGTTTCCCGACAGATCTGCAACCGCAGACCACAGTTCTTCTCTGCATGGCCAGCGGACTCTCGCGCATGTATGAGAACGTCTGGGATAATCGTTTTCAATATGTCACGGAATTACAGACGATGGGCGCGGATATATCGGTTATCGATCGCGTCGCATTAGTATCGGGACCGACGCAACTCAACGGGTCGAGCGTTTCCGCGATGGATCTTCGCGCGGGTGCGGCGATGGTTCTTGCCGGACTGGCCGCCGAGGGCGTGACAGAGATCAGTGAAGCACATCGAATTGAGCGCGGTTACGAGCGCATTGTCGAGAAACTTACGGCGCTCGGCGCACGCATCGAGCGATATGAGGATCAGGAACAGGATCGCATTCTGATTGACAACATGCAATTCTGACAGAAGAGTTGAGGATTAAGGTGAATAATTCCATTCAGATGATCCCGCTGTACAGCGGAAGCAGCGGAAACTCGATATTTGTACAGTTTGGATCAACGCGACTTCTCGTCGATGCAGGCTGTACGACCAAATCGATCGTCAGCGCATTGGAGCAGGTCGGTCAGAATCCGGCTCATTTGGACGCAATATTGATCACACATGATCATAGCGACCACATACGCGGTCTGGATGTTTTCGTGCGCAAGTTCAATATTCCGATTTACGCGACGAAATCGACGTGGCATGGAATTCACTCCTTCGAGAAGAAACCGCACGCGCCGGAACTGGACCATGTGATCGAACCCGGGCAGTCCTTTTCGATCGGACGTCTGGAGATCTTTGCTTTCGCGACGCCGCATGATGCCAAAGGCTCTGTCGGATACCGGATCGCCTCCTCGCGCGCGAGTATGGCGATCGCCACGGACCTCGGGTACTTCAGCGACGAAGTCAAGTCGGCTCTTGCCGGCTGTGACGCGATACTCCTCGAGTCGAACTACGATTACGAGATGCTGTGGACCGGCCCCTACCCTTGGATGCTTAAGAAGCGTGTCGACGGCAAGTCCGGACACTTATGCAATCGGGACTGTGCCGAGGCGGTCAAATATCTCTACAACAACGGAACCCGTCACTTCATCCTCGGCCACCTGAGCCAGGAGAACAATACGCCGTCCACCGCGCACCGTGAAATCACGGCGGCCTTCGATCTGATGGATCTGAAGCCCGACGTACATTATCACCTGTATGTGGCGAACCGCTATACCCCATCGACCCCGGTTGTTCTCGCTGTCGCGGAGACCGAGGACGACGAGCCGGTCATCCCCCGGGTACATGAGAATTTTCGCATAGAGGATCTTCTATGAGACTCCGCATCGTCGCCGCCGGTAAGATTCGCGAGAAGTGGCTGTCGGACGGAATCGCGGAATATAAGAAGCGCCTCGAAAAGTATTGCGATGTCGAAATGATCGAAGTTCCTGACGCCCCCGATTCACTTCCGATCGAGACGGCTCTTCGGCGCGAGGGCGA
Organism: Bacillota bacterium; assembly: GCA_023397475.1. GTDB lineage: Bacteria > Bacillota > Clostridia > Saccharofermentanales > Saccharofermentanaceae > Firm-13. The sequence goes on along the minus strand of JAEWUD010000019.1, from coordinate 20,825 downwards.
GAAAATCCTCGGAGTGATTCGCGACGGCGCCTATGTCGTCGCGATGGACCTGCATGGGCAGCTTCTCGATTCCGTTGAATTCTCTCGTGAATTGATTCGCTCGCTCGAAAAAGGCGGAGCCAGCGTCACCTTTGTCATCGCGGGCTCAAACGGCTTTGATCCGCAGGTCTTGGCACGTGCCGATAAACGGATCTGTCTGTCGCCTATGACATTCACGCACCAGATGACCCGACTCATTCTGCTGGAGCAGTGTTATCGGGCTTTCAAAATTAGGGGTGGAGAATCATATCATAAATAGATACGTAGACTTGTTGCGAAGCACTCAGACCTAAAGGTCTTCGAATCGCTTCGCAACTAAGTCTACGAATCTAGTCATTGGTTTGCGAGAACTGGTAGTTCGCGATCTACGTGTCAAGAGATGTTCTGCGGTGCGACTCTGCCCTTGTTGCGAAGCACTTAGACCTAAAGGTCTTCGAATCGCTTCGCAACTAAGTCTACGAATCTAGTCATTGGTTTGCGGGAACTGGTAGTTCGCGATCTACGTGTCAAGAGATGTTCTGCGGTGCGACTCTGCCCTTGTTGCGGAGCACTCGCTCCTCCTACCTTGTTGCGGAGCACTCATCCCTACGGGATTCGAATCGCTCCGCAACGAAGGTCGTCGTCGCTATGATATAGTTTGCGGGAATCGGTAGTTCGCGCACCAGAGGCGTTGCGCGATTTCTACAGCTTTCGAACCGCATTCCAGACAAATTCATGCACTCTGAATTTTCGATGAGATGGGTTTATGTTGACTAAATGGTGAAACTTGCGATATATAGAACAATGCATTACATTAAAAACGGTGTCTAATTTTGCAAAATTGGCTATTTGGTATGTAAATCAATGATGAAATAACGCTAAAATAGGTGAAAATTATCAATGATATTTATTGTCATAATAGAAAGTGCTCAATAAACATAGTAATCAATGAACGAATACGTTGATTTTCGTCAATGATTTACATACCAAATCAACCAGATTGATAAAAGTGACACTACATAAACTGAAATACATTAGACAACGGTGCAAATTTAATAAATTATGAACTGCTGGAGTACGTAAGCTGGTCAATATCGGAAACAATCACCTCTACGAACCCGCCTCCGACCTTGTCGCTATGATATGGTTTGCGGGAACCGGAGGTTTTCCCTAGTTAGTTAATTTTTCCACACGTTCTCTCGATCTTCCTGTAATCGGGTCTGTTGTTCTTTTCGTTGATTTATATTTGTGAACGCCAGATCTCTTTCGGCGCAAAAACACTGCCTGAATCGCGATTTGCAGATTCAGGCAGTGTTTTCGCATTCCGGCCGGCTTTATGCCTCGGGGAAGAGGGTTTTCGCGTAGTCGGTCAGGTAGGGGGCTAGGTCTTTAACGGCAATGCTGAAGTCTATGCAGGCCTCGTTGTCGGCGGATATGTCGTCTTGCTGATAGATGATGCTGAAATGAATTCCGTTATCATTAGAATAGAAGGACCATGACGAGTTGTCGAATTTTTCGGGAAGAAGGGTTTCGAGATCGCCGGAGTAGGTGACATCTTCGTCGCCTGCGTCGACGAGAAATTTCTCGAAAAGGATGGGCTTTACTGCTTCGATATCGGTGAAGAGATCATCGAGTGTGAGGAGTTTTCCGGTGGCCACATCGAAGGTGTATTCTTCGATCCTGCTATGGAAAATATCTTTCTCTGTGGTCGTGGTTCGATAGAGGTCGAAGGAAATCAGACGGTCGTTGATGATTGTGCCCTGAAAACTGGCGTTGGTGGCGAAGTGGAAGGATTCGTTAAACAGAGCTTCGCCTTGGTCCGCAAAGGCAGCCATGGCCAGATCTTTGATCGCGGCGAAATCGGCGGAATGCCGATCGTAAACCTCGGACATTGTCGCGTTGATTTGGTCTTGCGCGTCAGGATTGCTTGGAATTATAACCGTACCGCGACGGAAGAGTTCGCCATACACGGTCACATAAGTCTCGGGTGCCGGATATGTCTCAAATTCCAAGTCGAATTCGAACGTGACGTCGGCTGTTGAAATCGCGGACCCAGTGGGTGCGTCGGTGGTCGCGACGGATGTTTCGTCAGATATCTCGGATGCGGAGGTCTCGGTCATCATCGTTGTTGTACCGGCAGATGCCTCGCTGTTGTTTGAGAGTTTGTCTGTCGTTGCCGTTGAGGTACAGGCGGTTAGTGTGAGGACAAGTAGTATGGTCGTAAGTAGTGCGATCTTTCTCATGTATACCTTCTTTTTACAATATTTTCGGCGCGAAAAGACACCAAAAGGCATTTTACAAGATATTTGTGATATTCGCAAGAAATCTTTCTAAAATTTGTGCAAGGTGACAAGCTCGTAGTCGATGTGAGGCTGAAGCTTGTTGAAATGAATCGGCCGGGAGGCGAATGTTTGTCTATTCATAGGGAAATAAGCAGAGTCATGTCGTCATTCATTGTATGTCTAGTAAGGGCTGAGACTTCTTGTACGCGACCTATGTCCTCACCCAGTACATAAAAACACTGTCTGGAATCGCAAAGCTTGCAGATCCAGACAGTGTTTCGTGTTCGAATGCACGTGTTCGCTTGGTGGAGAAGTATCAGAAAAGCTTGGGCAGGCCTCCGAGGGCATCGCCGAGGTTTCCGGCGGCGACTTTGGCTTTGACTCCTTCGATGAGGGGGTTGATCTGATCGTCGGGAAGATCGATGCCGAGGATGGACTCGACCGCTTTGACGGGATCTTTGGTGAACTTCGCGGCGAAGTCTTTATCGTTCTTGACCTTGTCGGCAATTTCGTTGATCTTGGCACTGATATCCATGTTGGTTCTCCTTGTGATTTATTCGACGGAGGCGTCAGGGGCGTTCTTGCGGACGCTCTCGATTCCGTTCTGGCAGGAGGCCTTGGCCTTATAGCCTTCGGATGTGGCGATGATCTCGCCGTTTCTTGCCTTGAGGCGGAAGCGGAACTCACCTGCTTTGTCGAGATAGAGCTCGAACTTGGGGTTGGTTGCGGTGACAATCGGGTCGACGGTCTGATCCTCGAGATTGGCGCTTGGGGCGGTCTTGCGAACGCTCTCAATGCCGGCTTGACAGGAGGCCTCGGTTGAGTAGACCTGTGAAGATGCGATGATCTGACCATTGCTTGCGTAGAGATCGAATTTGTAGCCGGTTTCGGTTTTCTTCGTAACGAATTTGCTCATACGTCTCTCCTTTCAACCTGTGGATAGGTTCATTGTAACGATTCTTTGAGGTAGATTCAATCATAAATAGGGTTTCGCTTTTTTTCGCGAAAAGTGCGCGATACGTATCGATTTCGAAGGCGCAGGATGGCTATAATGATAGCAATGATCGAAGGAGGGCTTTCCTATGGGAGCTTGTGATTCTTTGAATGTCAAGATGCAGGAAGAAGAGGCGATGCGTCTTTTCGACGTGATATACGGTTCCGCCGAGGGCGGCGCAGTGATGGCGAGGGAACGATATCTGCATTTGGCGGATCTTTATGACCGGCAGTTTCCCGGAAAGGGTGAGGTGCGTTTTTTTCGCGCGCCCGGCCGAACGGAGATCTGCGGGAATCACACGGATCACCAGCGCGGTCGGGTGATTGCGGCTGCGATCTCGATGGACGCGATTGCCGCGGTGTCGGGTAATGACGAAGGTGTCATTCGCGTATTCTCGGAAGGTTTCGCGCCGGACGAAGTGGATATCCGTGATCTCGACGTGCGCACGGAGGAGAAGAATACGGCCCGGGCCCTCGTTCGCGGGGTTGCGGCATGTTTTCGCGATGCGGGATATGCGCTGAAGGGGCTCGACATCTACACGACGTCGACGGTGCTTCCGGGGAGCGGCTTATCGTCTTCGGCGGCTTTTGAAGTGCTCCTCGGGCAGATTATGAATGATTATTTTGCGGCCGGCCGGGTATCGGATGAAGAGATCGCGCGATTCGGACAGTTTGCGGAGAATGTGTATTATGGGAAACCGAGCGGGTTGATGGACCAGATGTCCAGTTCGATCGGCGGTGTGGTTGCACTGGATTTTGCCGATCCGGAGAGGACGGGGATCGACCGCCTTCCGGTTGATCTTAGTTCTCTTGGCTATGCGATCGTCATTATCGACAGCGGGGCGGATCATCAGGATCTAACGGATGAATATGCCGCCATTCCCCGGGAGATGGGGCAGATCGCGGCATTTTTCGGAAAGAAATACCTTCGACATGTTAATGCCAGTGATTTTTACCGGAACATTCCGGCATTGCGAGCTTCCTGCGGAGACCGCGCGGTATTGCGCGCGATGCATTTTTTCGCCGAAGAGGAGCGTGTGGAGCAAGCGGTCGGTGCGCTGCGAGCGGGAGATGTGCGTGCATTTCTTCGGTTGGTAAATGCGTCCGGCGACTCGTCGTGGCAATATCTTCAGAATGTTCTCGCTCCGAAGCACCCGGAACACCAGGCGGTGGCGGTTACTCTTGCGATCGCCAAGAAATTCCTGGGGGAGGCCGGAGCGAGCCGGGTCCACGGCGGCGGATTCGCGGGCACGATCCAGGCCTTTGTGCCGCAGGAACGTGTAACGACCTTCCTCGAGGGCGTCGAGTCGACGCTAGGCTCGGGAAGGTCGCATGTTGTGTCGATTAGTAGCGTCGGAGGGACGCGCGTCTTCTGAGAGCACGGAGATCCTTAATGGGAGGCGGTCTTTCGGGTGCTTGAATGATGTCTTTCGGTCACACCTTAATCGCGAGGAAGTTTCGCATGATCACGTCGCCGTACTCGGTCAGGATCGATTCGGGATGGAATTGAACCCCGTAGACCGGGAATTCTTTGTGCATCAGCCCCATGACGGTCTCATCCGGTGAATCTGCGGTGACCAGAAGGCCATCGGGCGTGGTCGAAGGATCCGCGCAGAGCGAGTGATACCGTGCGACGTTGATCGAGTCAGGCAGTCCCTCGAAAAGCGGGCAAACCGGCTTGCCGGAGGAATCCTTGCGAATATTCACAGAGCGACGTTTCCCGTGGACGAGCTCCGGTGCATGAATAATTGTTCCGCCGAAGGCCTCGAAAATGCTCTGATGTCCGAGGCAGATGCCGAGAAGGGGAATCTTACCGGCGAAATGCTTGATCACCGGAATGGAGATTCCGGCGCTTACGGGGAAACCGGGGCCGGGCGAGATGATGATGTGGGAGACAGGCAGCGCCTCGATCTCCTCGATCGTGATCGCGTTATTGCGAACGACCCGGATGTCGGGATTGATTCCGCCCGCCAGCTGGAAGACGTTATAGGTGAACGAATCGAAGTTATCAATCAAGAGAATCATCGCATTTCACCGGCTTTCTCGAGCGCGACGAAGAGGGCGCGCGCTTTGTTGACGCTTTCCTGGTATTCTTTCTCGGGATCGGAATCGGCAACGACGCCGGCGCCGGCCTGCACATGGATCTTGCCGCCGCAGATGACGGCGGAGCGGATGGTGATGCAGGTGTCGAGATTGCCGTCGAAGCCGATGTAGCCAACCGCGCCGCCATAAGGGCCGCGACGTACGGGCTCTAATTCGTCGATGATCTCCATCGCGCGGACCTTCGGGGCGCCGGACAGCGTGCCGGCGGGAAGGATCGAGCAAAGGACGTCGACCGGGGTGTATTTGTCGGAGATTTTGCCTTCGACATTGGTCACGATATGCATGACGTGCGAGTAGCGCTCAACGTGCCCGATGTTTTTCGCGACGACGGTGCCGATCTCTGAGACCTTGCCGACATCGTTGCGCGCGAGATCAACCAGCATATAGTGTTCGGAGATCTCTTTCTCATCGGCGAGAAGCTCGGCCTCGAGGGCGAGATCCTCTGATTCGGTCTTGCCGCGCGGACGTGTGCCTGCAATCGGACAGGTCGCAATGACGCCGTCCTGCACGCGGACGAGCATTTCCGGCGAGGAGCCGACGATTGCGGATTCTTCGAACTGAAGGTAGAACAAGTAGGGGGACGGATTGACGTTTCTGAGCGCGCGGTAAATCGGCAGGGGGTCACCAAGATAATCAGAGGAGAACCGCTGCGAGGGCACGCACTGGAAGATATCGCCGTCCCGGATATAGGCCTTTGCCTTCTCGACGGAGGCCATGTATTCTTCCTTGGTGGTGGCGGAGACAAAGCGCAGATCCTCCGGATGGACCTTGGAGGGTGCGGGGGATTCGCCCTTATTCAGTTCGTCATTGATCTCCCCGAGACGGAATGCCGCGCGCGAGTAGGCCTCTGAGCCGCCGTCAGATTCGACATTGACGATGAGCGTCAACTCGTTCTTCAGGTGATCGAAAACAATGACTTCACCCGGGACCATAAGGGAGCAGTCCGGCATCCCGAGAAGATCGGGATTATTGTCCGGCAGGATCTCCGAGTAGCGGACGAAATCATACCCGAAAAAACCGACGAGGCCGCAGTAGAAATGATCGGCGTACGGGAATTTCGGGGCCTGGAAGTGGGCCGCGAGCGTCTTGATCTGCGTCACGGGGTCCGCGCCGAGAAGCTCGGCCGGATAATCTTTCCCGTCTTTGCGGTAGGTCGTCTTCCCTTTGCTCACCGAGAAGGTGAGCAGGGGATTACGCCCCATAATCGAGTAACGGGCCCAACGTTCGCCGTTGACTACGCTCTCAAAGAGAAAGGAATAGGGGCGAAGACCGAAGCGTCGGAAGACCGAGATCGGCGTGAACATGTCGCCGTTGAATTTCTGGATCACGGGAACGATGCGGGTGCTTTTCGCGAGAACGAGGTAATCCTGGTATGACGGATAAATCATACGTTGCCCTCCGTGAAGGTGCTTGTAAACGCGCCGATCTTCTGCGCGAGCGCTTGCCCGGACAAGCCTTGCTCGATGCCTTCTTCGATGCGCCGGACGATGGCCGAACCGACAATGACACCGTCACAAAGGGGCTCTAACGCTTTCTTCTGTTCCGGGGTGGAGACGCCGAAGCCGACGCATTTCGGAAGATCCGTCAATGCGTTCAGCTTCTCGAAATACGTGGCGAAATCGGTCTGATACGAGCTTCTCTCACCGGTGACACCGAGAGAGGCGACGCAGTACAGGAAGCCCTTGGCCTGGTTCGCGATGACGGCGGTACGTTCTTCGGACACAGGGGTGACCATCGAGATCAGATACACGCCGTGCGCGAGGGCTGCCGGCTCTGCCTCCTGGCGTTCCTCGAGCGGAAGGTCCGGAAGGATGACGCCGGAGATCCCAGCCTTCTCACAAGCGGTAAAGAAGCGCTCGATGCCGTAGACGAAGACGGAGTTAAAGTACATCAGAAGAACGACCGGTATCTCCGGGAACTCTTCGGTGATGCGCGTAGAGAGGGAGAAGACGTCCGCGAGGCGAGTGCCGGCGGCAAGGGCTCGGATGTCCGCGCGCATGATCACGGGACCGTCCGCAGACGGATCCGAGTAGGGGACACCGAACTCGATCAGGTCGGCGCCGTTTGTAATCAGTGATTTTGCGATCTCATAGGTCGTGTCGATATCGGGATCTCCCGCGGTGATGAACGGGATGAATGCCTTCTTGCCTTCCTTACGAAGCGTCGCAAAACGGGTATCAATGCGATTCACAATCATACTCATATTCTCCTCCTCAACCGATCTTGCCGCGATAGCGGCCGATGGCTTCTACGTCCTTATCGCCGCGCCCCGAGAGCGTGACGACCACGCGGTCGCCGGGATGGAACTCATCCTTCATCTTGCGAAGAAGTGCGACGGCGTGCGAGCTCTCGATCGCCGGAATGATTCCTTCCATGCGCGACAGATACTCGAAAGCGTCGACCGCCTCCGCGTCCGTGACCGGAAGGTACTCGGCGCGTCCGATCGTCGCCAGATGCGCGTGTTCCGGACCGACGCCCGGATAATCAAGTCCCGCCGAGATCGAGTAGACGGGCATGATCTGCCCCTCGTCATCCTGCAGGAAAATGGACTTCATCCCGTGAAAAACGCCGGTCGTTCCTTTGGCGACCGTCGCCGCATGACGCTCGGTCTCGACACCTTCGCCGCCGGCTTCCGCGCCGATCAGGCGGACGTCCGAATCTTCCAGAAACGGGAAGAAAGATCCCATCGAGTTGCTGCCGCCGCCGACACAAGCGAAGATCGCGGTCGGCAGTGTGTCGAATCTTCTTCGGAACTCTTCCTTGATCTCGTCGCCGATGACCCGCTGCAGATCGCGCACGATCTCCGGATACGGATGCGGCCCGACGACCGATCCGATAACGTAGAACGTGTCCTCGACCCGGCGCGACCACTCGCGCAGCGCCTCACTCGTCGCGTCCTTCAGCGTGCCCGTCCCCTCGGAGACAGGATGCACCTTCGCGCCGAGAAGCTCCATGCGATAGACGTTTAACGACTGCCGCACCGTGTCTTCGATGCCCATGAATACATCGCACTCGAGCCCGAAAAGCGCCGCTGCCGTAGCCGTCGCGACGCCGTGTTGTCCGGCGCCCGTCTCTGCGATCACGCGTTTCTTGCCCATGCGTCGAGCGAGAAGCACCTGGCCCAGCACATTATTGATCTTGTGAGACCCCGTATGATTCAGGTCCTCGCGCTTCAGATACACATCGAATCCGAGATCCTTCGAGAGGCGCTTGGCGTGGTAAAGGAGGGAAGGCCGCCCCGCGTAATCCCGGAGGAGCAGTCGGAATTCCTTCTCGAAAGAAGGATCATTCTTCGCCTCTACATAGGCCTCTTCCAATTCGCTTAAGGCCAACATCAGCGTCTCCGCCGCGTATTTTCCGCCGAATATGCCATATCTACCTTTATGCATTCTTGCCACCGATCCTTTCCTTATCTATGCTGATCACATCTGCCCGGGAATTCCGGACAACAGTTCCTTCATCTTAGCTTGCACGGTAAGCGTGCCGCCCTCGTCACTTGTCCCGCGCATCAGGCTCTCGCCGACGAGAACCGCATGGGCCCCGCTCCGGTAGCAGCGCGACAGATCCGATGCCGTATGAATGCCGCTCTCCGCGACAATCGTGCGTCCCTGCGGGATCATCGGCGCCAAGCGCTCCGTCACAGAGAGGTCGACGTGAAACGTATGAAGATCCCGGTTATTGATTCCGATGATGTCGGCACCGACCGACAATGCGCGCATCAGCTCGTCCATCGTGTGCACCTCGCAGAGGACCGAGAGACCTAAGTCCGTCGCCAGATCGCGAAAAGAATGCAGGGCCTCGTCCGTCAGGATTGCCGCGATCAGAAGGATCGACGACGCGCCCAGGATTCGCGCCTCATAAATCTGACTGTAATCGATCGTGAAGTCCTTGCGAAGGACGGGGAGAGACACCTGGTTCACGATATCGGTCAGATGAAAATCGCTTCCCAAGAAGAAATCCTGCTCCGTCAGCACCGAGATAGCCGCCGCTCCGGCCGCCTCATATGCGATCGCCTGCTCCGCCGGACGGAACTCCTCGCAGATGATTCCCTTCGAGGGCGACGCCTTCTTGACCTCCGCGATGATGTTCAACGGATTTTTTCGCAAGGCCTTCGCGAAAGACCGCGTGATAATCGGCGACGCGTAGGCCCGCTCGCACAACTCCTCCGTCGTGTGATGTTCCATGCGTGCGAGAATCCGCTCCGACTTCTTCGCCGTAATCCGGTCGAGAATGGTTCCGGTCTTCACGGCTCTCTCGAAAAGACCCGCCTTATCAAACGTATGCGTTATCATGATTGATACTCCTTATACGAGATTTCTAATCTCGTCTCTGTTCGTGAATTCCCGAATCTCGTCGAGCTTACGCATGGCCTTGCCACTGTCGAGCACGTCCTGGGCGATCGTTATCGCCTCCGCCATCGAAGCCGCCTTCTGCCCGACGTAGATTGTCGCGGCCGCATTCAACACGACGATGTCGCGGTGCGGGCCCTTCTCGCCCTGTAAGATGCGAAGGGAGATCTGCGCGTTCTCTTCCGGTGTTCCGCCCTGGATGTCATCTAAGGTATAGCGGGGAAGACCGAACTGCTCCGGCGTGATCGTATACTCGTCGATGTGATCGGGGAAGACCTCGAGCACATAGGTCTCGCCGGCGTTGGTGATCTCGTCGGAGCCGTCGGAGCCGTGAACGACCATCGAGTGTTTCTCTCCGAGATTTTGCAGGGTTTTCGCGATAAACGGCATGATTGCCTGATCGTAGACGCCAAGAACCTGCGCGTTCGCTGACGCCGGATTGGACAAAGGCCCGAGTATATTGAAAATATTCCGGACACCGAGTTGACGGCGGACAGGACCGGCAAAACGCATCGCCGGGTGGAAATTCGGAGCGAACATGAAGCCGAAGCCCGTCTCTTCAATCGAACGCTCGACCGCCAGAGGGGAGAGGGCGATATTAATGCCGATCGACTCGTAGAAATCCGCGCTGCCCGAGCGGCTCGAGACCGAACGGTTGCCGTGCTTGGCGACATTCGCGCCCGCCGCGGCCGCGACGATCGCTGCCGTCGAGGAGATGTTGAACGTATTCGTGCCGTCACCGCCGGTGCCAACAGGATCAACACAGAAGTCAACCTTCGGATGGATCCGGTTCGCTTTCTCCGCAAGAGCTCTCGCGCCGCCCGTGATCTCGGCGACCGCTTCGCCCTTGACGCGCAATGCGACGAGAAGACCCGCGATCTGCGCATCCGTCGCCTGTCCCGACATCACCTGGTCAATGGCCTCGTAGGCCTCCTGCTCCGTCAAATCCTTGCCGTCGATCATCGTCTTAATCGCGTGTGTGATCTTCATAAATTCTCCGCCTTTCCGATTCTTCGATTTCTCTACTACTCTTCGGCAGATACAAAAAAGCCCTTGTCTCTGCCATTCATGCAGGGACAAGAGCGAAAAACACTCCTGCGGTACCACCTTGCGTTAGTCATCATTGATGACTCCCTCGCCTATCGCACAACCATGCGACTCTGCCGGATAACGGGCCAGATCCCCGTCGACGCCTACTCGGTATAAACCTTTGGGGCCGCCCTCGCAAGTCCATTCACTACGTTCCGCCATATCGCAATCCCACCGCCTGCGACTCTCTGTGATCTAGGAATCGTACCTACTCCTCTTGCTCATCAGTTTGGTACATATTCAATTATGGTCATTCTATTCGCCGACAAACGAATTGTCAACAGGGAAGATTCGCGAAAAGAATCACGAACGACTCCTGGTGATGCGATCAATGAAGCGTGCGAGCATCACAAGAGCGAAAACAATCAAGCCTAATAAAGCGATGTTAAAGATTGTCCATGCGCTGGTCACGATATAACCTAGTTCATACATAAGGAAATACCTTCGAATGGGGTAAGTATAACATATCTTGTGTTAATAGATAGATGCGATTAGTCCCCTCGTTCCGCCAGCAGAAGACCGATACGGTTCTCAAGAACTGCCGCAAGTTCATCGGCACTCTTTTGGCCGATAAAATAAGCGGGAGCCTCTTCTTGGACGATGTTTCGAATGGACATATCGAAACCGGAGTAAATGATGCACAGCCGGCGGCACCGACGAAAATGCGGTCAGCCACCTGTTTCGTCGGTGCATGAGCGATTTTCAAGTCGCGCCGAAAATGTTGCCTCATATTGAACGACGAGGTTTATGGGTTTGAGCCACAATGTTGATCACAAAGACCACCTGTATGTAGATTCCAGCTGTTAGAATCATGTGTAACCGAAACTTGCTCACAAATATAAATACACTCTTCCAGAAATAGATTTTCAAGTATAATAGAAACAGCGACCTTCAATGTGTATTGCATTCGCGAATTGACCCGGTGGAGGATACATATGACAAGGAGAATGACAGCAATTGCAAGTCTCATCATTGGCCTTTCTATGAGTTCGTGTGACTCTCTACTGCCGTTTTTTCCATCTTCGACACAAAATCGAGCTAATGAGACTTCGACGTCACAAAATGAACCAACAATTGGTGATAGTAAAGATATATTCTTCGGTCCGACACAAATCACTGAGGAGAACCCATCCATGCAAGATAACCCTGCCTTGATTACAATACCGACCGAAACTACCCTTCTTGCCGCGGCCCCGTTTACCCCGGAGGAGATCCAGAGGCTTCCTGCGGGTACGAGCCTATTCGACATGGAGCTCCCGGCGGAGACGGTCGACGCGTGCTTTTTCGCGGAGGAGATCAGCGACGAGGTTTTCGCGCGGATGGATGGCGTCTCGTATAAAGAAGGTTGCCCGGTGGGTCGGGACGAGCTCCGGTATTGCCGGGTCTTACATGCGGGAATGAACGGGTTCACCTATGTCGGCGAGCTCGTGGTGCACGAAGCGATTGCGGAGGATGTTCTGGAGATTTTTCGCGAATTATATGACGCGCGATACGCAATCGGGAAGATGGTCCTGGTCGATGAGTACGGCGGCGACGACAATCTCTCGATGGCGGACAACAACACGTCAGCCTTCAACTTCCGAATCGTCAACCACACGACGACCTTGTCACGGCACGCCTACGGGATGGCGATCGACATCAACCCTCTGTACAATCCGTGGACCTATGAGAAGGACGGGGAGACGGTCGTAGATCCGCCGTCGGGCGCAGAGTACGCGGACCGGACGCTCGAGAATCCCTACTACCTGACCGGCGAAGACCTGTGCACGATGCTATTTCTGGAGCACGGCTTCTCTTGGGGCGGCAACTGGGAAGGTTCGAAGGACTACCAGCATTTTTCGAAGGCGCCGTGAGGGAATTGTGATGGACACTATACGGGTACTTGCTATATTCCTGATTGGAGGTTTCGGGCTCTATCTTTCCGTGATCAACTGGATGATTCTCGTCAGAGGGATTCTTCGGAAAGAGCACCACTCGTACACACCGTTTCTCGGCGGTGGTTTACTTGCCGGAGCTATTTTATTAACACCAATTTGGCCGCTGTGGTGGCTCGCGTTCATTATCGATTTCGGATCGCTTCCCTGGATTCTCAGTTGCCTCGTCGTCTGGCTACTGGGGAGAGTGTGTAAAAGTAAGGATCAGGGATGATTCGTCCCTCGGATGGAATCTCGAGTATAAGCTTATTGGAGGTATGTATGACCAGATGTAAACAACTGGTATCCCTGGCTCTTGCACTTGTGCTTGCTGTGTGTTCATGTACGGCTTGCGAGATTGCGAAACCTGTCCCGGATCTTGAGACGGTATTGCGATACTCAGAGGAAGAAATGCAAGCGTTGGCAACAACCGTCGATGAACAGACCCTCCGTAAGAACTGGGGCGATCCGCAGACGGCAGGTAACCTGAGATTGTGGCCTGTACCTCTTGCCGGCGGAACCGAGTTTGTTGTCGCATACGTAGAAGATGGCAAGATTATCTTGCTCTACTCATCGGTTATTCTTTTTGTGACTGTTGTTAGAGAAGGCTATTGCCTGTTTGGGTGGAACGAGTATTCCACAAACCGTGGAGATCTCGCAATTATGCCCAAGCAGGATGTGTTTGGCAACGAAATCACGTATGAGGTCGGAGACTTGTTCGTGTTTCAGTTTGACGGAACGATCATGGAATCATATCCGGCGCAAATGGGAGCGCCGTATTCAGCTATGTGGATGGATCATTTATCGGAGGAAGAGATTGAAGCATTGGCAGCGGAGATTGTGTTTCCGTAAATGCAAAGCATGCATAAATGATTCAACAGTACCGGTAGTACATACGTTGATTCGCAGATACCTACGGTTCTGTTAGTATCCCCAAGTCATCAGTTTCCACTCTCCGCCTTCGCTTCGGGCCAACCACCACGACCATGTATATTCCTCGTCGGCTGCCCAAGCTCCACCGCCTTGCTCAGGCGAACGAAAACTGCTCTCAAACATGATGCATTGAGTGAAAACCTCGTGTTCATCATAAGCTTCTGCCAAATCAATCATCCAGGCAACGTTATCGACAGTATTACAAGTACTGTCAGATGAATAGGAAAGGCTATGGAGAACACAACCCTCCATCGAGTTTATTTTCGCCTTAATAACCTCAATTGCAGCATTCATATCTGCTTCTGTATAGATGTCGGATTCGCCGTAATTAATCTTTGCGCTCGAAGTTGGCGAACTACCACAACCTGCTAATATTAGGGCAAAAACAAGACAAAGCATGATCAATGTATTCTTTCTCATACGTGACCCTCCTCTTTTGCCGACAGGTCAGACCAATGATTCTCCGGGATAAGTTGATCTGGATATCGATCTCCGGATGCGCTTCCTCATAAGCCCCAGCAGACGTCATCAGGTAAGTATATTCCGATCTCGTTCCTCAATGACTCCGCATCCGGCAATTGTGATCACGGTCTTGTCCGAGCCGTCGCCCGTTTCCGTTGTTGGTTCATCGCAAGATGCAGTGATTCGTTCATCGCTGGTAGCCGCGGTCTGTTCATCGCTTGATTCCTGACTTAGTGGAATCGTATTACCGCCTTCGATTGCAGAAAGTGTTACGGATACATCCGGACAGCGCTGCAGGAGAAGAGGGACAAGAGTATTGCGATGAGGAGAACTACGATATTGTCTGTTCTGAAATTCGATTTCTCATTTTGATGAATTCTCCAGAGGATCGTTTCAGGATTTTCGAATTATATAGTGTGAATACTATCTAATTATCTTCTATAAATAAGAAGGGCGCAAGATAAACTTATCAGAGCGCCGCCAGCGGCGCGATCATTAATCCGCGCCTGCACCGGCGCACCTTCCTTCTCGTAGGGAGAGTTTGGAGGGGACTGTTTGTCAATGATAACCACTAAAATTTGAGGGCAGACTGATTTTTATACTTCCTCAATGAGAGGAAATGTGATTCTTTATCAATGATAACCACTAAAATCGGAGGGGAGGCGGATTTTTATACTTCCTCAATGACAAATAACGTTAATTCTTATCAATGATAACCACTAAAATCGGAAGGCAGGTAGATTTTTATACTTCCTCGATGAGAGGAAATGTGATTCCTTATCAATGATAACCACCAAAATTGGAGGGTAGGCGGATTTTTATACTTCCTCAATGACAAATAATGTTATTTCTTATCATTGATAACCACCGTTTTCCCAAAATTTCTCATGTTTGGAGATTCGGTTTTATGGGCGAAAAGCACCTCAGGCATCGAATTCGCCCATACTCGCGCTTCGCCATTTATGGGCGAAAAGGACCCTAACCCGTCCTTTCGCCCATAATCCTCTAGGCCGGTTCGTGTTTGGAGATTCGGTTTTATGGGCGAAAAGGACCTCGGACGCTGATTTCGCCCATACTCGCACTTCGCCTTTTATGGGCGAAATGGACCACAACCTGTCGTTTCGCCCATAATTCTCCAGGCCGGCTCATGTTTGGAGATTCGATTCTATGGGCGAAAAGCACCCCGAGCACCGATTTCGCCCATACTCGCGCTTCGCCATTTATGGGCGAAATGGACCATAACCTGCCGTTTCGCCCATAATTCTCCAGGCCTGCTCGCGTTTGGAGATTCGATTGTATGGGCGAAAAGCACCCCGGACACGGATTTCGCCCATACTCGCACTTCGCCTTTTATGGGCGAAATGGACCATAACCTGCCGTTTCGCCCATAATCCTCTAGGCCGGTTCGTGTTCGGAGATTCGATTGTATGGGCGAAAACACCATAACCTGTCGTTTCGCCCATACTCCTCCAAGCTGGCTCATGTTTGGAGATTCGATTCTATGGGCGAACGCACCACAACCTGCCTTTTCGCCCATAATCTGCATCACAAGATCCCGGCGATGGGTTCCAACTTCCGCCTTTATTATGTTAATCCGGATCTCGAGCCCATTCGCGAGACCTCCAACGCTCTTTGGACCACAAAGAAGTAGCCGTTAAGCCCCTCGTGCGATATTATTCATGTGTAGAGTGTTTGACCCTGATACCAGTTTCGTGACTTTGGACAAAGAATGAGGCGTGCAATGATCATTTTTTTCTGCGGCACGCAATTGACACAGTTGATTTCTGTCAGGTATAATCCATATGACTTTATCACTTTACCCAAGTAAAGCGATAAAGTGCCCAAACCAAAAGAACGCATCGAATCTTCTCTCCTGACTCAAAGCAGGTCGGAGACAAACTGGAGGAAACCCTATGGGAAACTATCGATTTCATACGCCGGACGGCGTGACGGATATTCTGGCGGAGGACTGTGCGGCCAAGCGCCGCGCGGAGCAGAAGCTTCGGGTGCTTTTCGACAGCTGGGGCTACCAGGAGATCGAGACTCCGGGTCTCGAATTCTACGACGCCTATTCGGAAGGAAGTTTTGTCGCACAGGAGGATCTGTGCAAGCTCGGCGACCGTGACGGACGCCTTCTGGCCCTGCGCTATGACGGGACGATTCCCGTCGCCCGCCTCGTCGCGACGACGCTTCGCGATGTCCCGGCGCCCATACGGATCTCGTACATCGAGAATATGTATCGTTTTCGCGAGTCGGGCGGAGGACGCCAGCGCGAGTTCTGCCAGGCCGGCGTCGAGCTCTTGGGCCTGTCGACAGCCCGGGCGGATGCGGAGGTCATAGCCCTCGCGATCGCTTCGGCGTTGGAGATCGGAATTCCCGACCTGCAGATATCGATCGGACAGGTCGAGTTCTTCAAGGGCCTGATGGAGGAGTGGAAGGTAAGTGCCGAGGATGCCGACGAGATTTCGCGTGAGATCGATCGGAAGGATACGGTTGCGCTCGAGAAGATGGCGGAGCGCTTAGGGCTGTCGAAGGAAGCCCGGGAGACACTTCTGATGTGCCCGTCGGTGTTCGGGACATATGAGGCGCTCGACCGCTTTGCATCCCGTGTTACAGGGGAGCGTGCGAAGGCGGCCATCACGAATATTCGAGAGATTTTCGAGGTTCTGGAGGACTACGATTATCTCAAATATGTCTCGGTTGATTTCGGCATGCTCCGGGGGCTGGATTACTATACGGGGATGATTTTTCGCGGATTTACCTATGAGGTCGGGTTCCCGATCATCTCGGGCGGACGGTATGATCAGGTGGTCGCGTCGTTCGGCCGCGACCTCACGGCGGTCGGTTTCTCGCTCGGCGTCAACCTGTGCATGACAGCCCTGCGCCGAAGAGGTGCCGAGAACGATCAGACCTATGCGGACGCTGTAATCGGTTATAGCGACGAGCAGGGGATGCGCAAATTGGCGATCGCGATGGCGGAGGATCTTCGTGCCGAGGGAATGCGCGTCATTCTCGATTGTGATAAGAAGAGTGAAGAGGAGCTCGAGCTCTATGCGGACACGCGCAAAGTTGAGCAGGTGATTTTCCTGAACCAGAGCTCCTGCGATTGCGGCGTTGAGAATATGGATGAGGTGAACGTATGACGGAATATCTGACAATCGCCCTGTCGAAGGGGCGTCTGGCCGAGCAGGCCATTGAACTTCTCGAGGCATCGGGCTATGACTGCAGCGCCGCCAAGGAGAAGTCGCGCAAATTGATTCTTGTGGAAGAGAAGGCAGGACTTCGCTTCATCATGGCCAAGCCTGCCGACGTCCCGACCTATGTCGAATACGGCGCCGCAGATATCGGCGTCGTCGGTAAGGACACGCTCCTCGAAGAGGGCAGAGGTCTGTATGAGGTCATCGACTTAGGCTTCGGTGCCTGCCGGATGTGCGTCTGCGGACCGGTTTCACTGAAGGGTCGCCTCGACCGCATCCCCAACAAGCGGGTCGCCTCCAAATACCCAAACATCACCCGTTCCTATTTTGAGGGAACGAAGCGCGAGAGCGTCGAGATCATCAAGCTTAACGGCTCCGTCGAGCTCGCGCCCCTGATCGGCCTGGCGGAGGTCATTGTCGATATCGTCGAATCCGGTCAGACCCTCAAAGAGAACGGTCTGGATTTGCTCGAGGTCATCGCGGATATCTCGGCGCGCGTTGTTGTCAACCGCGTCTCCATGAAGATGAAGGCACAGCGGATCTTGCCGATGCTCGAGGCTTTGCGTACGACATTGGCCGCGCGAAAAGCCGCTTACGTTGTCACGGAAACAACGACTGCCGGAGGTGCCGTATGAGATGTAAACGCATCGACGCAACTTCCGATAACCTGCGCGCTGTGTCCGACCTGCTCGGGATGCGCGGCAAGATGGAGCTCGGTCCGATCATTGAGACGGTAAATGCGATCCTCGCGGATGTCCGCACGAACGGCGACGAGGCCGTCTGCCGCTATACGGAGAAATTCGATCGCGCGAGGCTCTCGTCGGAGACTTTGCGTGTGACAAGAGAAGAGATCGATCGGGCTGTCGCGGGCATCGAACCGTCACTTCTTGTCGTTCTGAACAAAGCGGCGGAGAATATCCGCGCCTTCCACGAGAAACAACTCGAGACCGGATTCATGATGACAAACCCCGACGGAGGAACGGTCGGCATGATCGTCCGCCCCTTGGACATCGCCGGAATATACGTGCCCGGAGGCACGGCCCCGCTGCCGTCAACGGTTCTTATGAACGTCATTCCCGCGAAGACCGCAGGCGTCTCGCGTGTGGTCCTCTGCACCCCGCCCTCGGCGGACGGCACGATCAATCCTGTCATTCTGGCCGCAGCCTCGATTGCCGGTGCGGACGAGATCTATAAGATCGGCGGAGCGCAGGCCATCGCCGCAATGGCGTACGGGACAAAGGCCGTCCCTCGCGTCGACAAGATTTGCGGACCCGGGAACATCTACGTCAACACCGCCAAACGAATGGTATTCGGTCAGGTTGACATCGATATGTTCGCCGGCCCGAGCGAGATCCTGATCGTCGCCGACGAGACGGCTGTGCCGGAATATGTTGCCGCCGATATGCTCTCGCAGGCCGAGCACGACAAGATCGCTTCCGCAATCCTGTTGACAACAAGCGGCACGATGGCTGATCAGGTAATGGAAGCTCTCGACCGTCGTTCGGACAAACTCGACCGCAAAGAGATCTTACAGAGCTCCGTCTCCGACTACTGCGCGATCATCGTCGTTCCGGATCTGGCCACCGCCGTCGCGTTCACAAACGAGCTCGCACCCGAGCACCTCGAACTCTGTGTCGCCGATCCGGAAAGTCTGCTTCCCGAGATCCGCAACGCCGGCGCGGTATTCCTCGGCAACTACACGCCCGAGCCACTGGGCGACTATCTGGCCGGACCGAACCATACGCTGCCGACGTCGGGCACCGCCCGCTTCTTCTCGCCGCTCAACACCGGCGATTTCCGCAAGAAGATGAGCGTGTTGCGTTTCGATGAACAGAGCCTTCGCGCCTGTTATCGCGAGGTCGAGGCCTTTGCCCGGGCGGAGGGATTGACCGCTCACGCCGAGGCAGCGGTTGTCCGGTTTGAAGAGAGCTGATCTGTTTTTGCGCGAAAAGATCCGCGTTGAAAAGGCAAGACCGATCGAACGAATGAGGCCGACACGAGACCTCAATTCATACGAGAATAGCATAAGGAGCCGACTATGAGCCGTTTCTGGAATAAGAAAACCCATGATCTTACCCCCTATGTCGCGGGGGAGCAACCCGTACCCGGACAGAAAGTCATCAAGCTCAATACCAATGAGAACCCGTATCCGCCCTCTCCGGAAGTCATGGAACATGTCCGTGACTTCAACACGGATTGCCTGCGCCGGTACCCCGATCTTTCGAGCCGGCTGCTGCGCGAGGCCCTTGCGGATTTCTTCGGCGTTCGTCCGACGCAGGTCTTCTGCGGCAACGGGTCCGACGAAGTTCTCGCGTTCAGCTTCCAGGCGTTTTTCGAATCTGATGAGGAGTCGATGCCGCTTCTGTATCCGGAGATCTCCTATAGTTTCTATCCGGTCTACGCGAATCTCTACAGTATCCCGACGCGAACCGTGCCTCTCCGGAGCGACATGACCATTCCTGTCGAGCCTTTTCTGGAGCCCTCCGGCGGCGTCGCGATCGCGAATCCGAACGCGCCGACCTCCATCGCGCTGCCGGTCGAAGACATTCGCCGCATTCTGGAGAGCGACCCGGACCGACTCGTGCTGGTCGATCAAGCGTACGCGGCTTTTGGCAACGTCGATTGTCTTCCCCTCTTGGAGAGTCACCCGAACCTTCTCATCATCGGCACCCTGTCGAAGTCGCACTCACTGGCCGGACTTCGCGTCGGTTACGCGATTGCCTCGGAGGAGATTATCGAAGGCCTCTGCCGCGTACGCGATTCCTTCAACTCGTATCCGGTCGACACTCTTGCGCACGAGCTCGCGACGCTGGCCGTCCGGGATCGGAAGTATTTCGAGAGCACACGCGACATGATCCTCGCAACGCGCGAGTCATCGGCGAGAAAGTTCCGCGACCTCGGCTTCACGGTAGCCCCCTCGCAAACGAACTTCCTGTTCGTCAAACCGGCGGGGATTTCCGCCGAGGAACTCTACAAAAAACTGCGCGACGCAGGTATACTTGTAAGGTACTTCCGGCAGAATCGCGTTTCCGATTACCTGCGGATCACGGTCGGCACGGACGAAGAGATGAAGGAGCTGTTTTCCCAGGTCGAGAGAATTCTTCGCGAAAAGAAATGAGGCGTACATGAAGAAGTTATCAGAATCCGGTATGCGCACCGCGGAGATGTCGCGGTCCACAAATGAGACGACAGTCTACGTCCAACTGAATATTGACGGAACGGGAGTCGGCGAGATCGACACGGGGATCGGATTTTTCGATCACATGCTCGAGCTTCTCGCGCGTCACGGCGGCCTTGATCTGAAGGTCGACGCGCAGGGAGATCTCAAGGTGGACGGCCATCACACCGTCGAGGATATCGGCATCGTGATCGGCAAGGCGATCGCGGAAGCGATCGGAGACAAGCGCGGCATCTGCCGTTACGGCGACGCTGTGATCCCGATGGATGAGACGCTGGCGTCTTGTGCGCTCGATGTGTCCGGCCGGC
>JAEWUD010000030.1 GCA_023397475.1 Bacillota bacterium | reverse complement strand
AGCTGATTTGAATTGGGAAGGCGATCTTTGGGTCGCTTTCTTCATGCTATACTATGGACAATGTTATCGGCAAATGACGGACATTTTATCTCGGCAATTCTTGGACAAAGTCCGTCGGCACAAGCATCATGTCTCGTAGCTTCTGTGCTACGGCTTTTGCCTTTTCCTTTGCTGCTTTGAGGTCTTCCTGAGCATGGATCGCCTTGAGCATCGCAGCAACTTCTTTGGCTTTGTTGCGAGGTACTGCCGTGAAGACATTTCGGTAGAAGTGAACCGTACACCGCTGATAACGAGCGTTTGGGAATGCAGTATTGATCGCATCCAGAAGGCCCAAGCACTTATCTCCTACGAACAATTGCGTGCCGGAAAGCCCGCGTTCCTTCAGGGATACCAGGAAGTTCAGCCAACTCTCACTGTCCTCTTTTCCGCCTTCCATTGCCCCGATCACCTCGCGTTGACCCTCTTCATTTACGGCCATAGCCACCAGAACCGCGACATTCTCATAGGAGCCGCCCCAGTTGCGCTTCAGGTAAATGCCATCCAAATATACGTAGGGATACCGCATAACAAGCTGTCTTTGCCGCCATTCCTCAATCTTTACGTATACTTTTTGATTCAGCTTACTGACCGTTCCGGCGCTTACCTTCGCACCCCAGAGAGCTTCCGTTATGTCTTCTACACGTCGTACGGAAACACCCGCCAGGTACATCTCAACCAAAGCCTCTTCCACGCTGATCTCACGCTTCTGGTATCTCTGTATGATCGCGGTTTCGAATGGAAGTGTCCGTAGCCTGGGCATCTTCAGTTCAACCTCGCCGGCCTTGGTCAGCAGTTTCCGTTTGTAGGAACCGGCTCTCGTATCCAGTCGGCCTTCGGTTCGCTCATAGCGACTAGCGTTTGTCAGACGGTCTGCTTCTTCATCCAGTAGTGTATTCAGGGTATCCTCAACACTCTGTCGTACAAGATCTCCTAACTCCTGCTTTATCGCGTCCTCATTTAACGTTATAATCTTCTCAGACATGGTTTGTTCTCCTTTGCTTTGATAGATGTTTTCTGCAATTAACATTCTACCAAGTGAGAACGGGCCATGTCTTCTATTTTTCAAAGTGCGCAATTTAAGGATACGTTATCTCCGCTGACCGGTCTCGATAACCGATCCGCCTTCGAAAAAGACATCAGAAATATGCGAAAAAAGAAGCGTTGCACGGTAATTGCCATGGACGTCAACGATTTTAAGATAGTAAAT
This sequence comes from Bacillota bacterium, assembly GCA_023397475.1. Taxonomy (GTDB): domain Bacteria; phylum Bacillota; class Clostridia; order Saccharofermentanales; family Saccharofermentanaceae; genus Firm-13. Next base: position 73,369 of record JAEWUD010000030.1, on the reverse strand, counting down.
GATACCTACGGTCATGAGTACGGAGACGCTGTGCTTACAAAGGTTGCCTCAACGATACGGGCATCGTTCGATCGATATTGCGGCTGCTATCGTATCGGCGGAGATGAATTCTGCGTGCTCTGCAAAGGCACAGACCCGGAGAAGCTGCAGCTACAACTGGAAAAAATGACACGATTACTAGCCGCAGAAAGACTACACGACAGTGCTCTCCCAACGGTTGCATATGGACTTACTACCTCCCAAACAAAGGATCCGGATATTCAAGCGATGCTCAAGGCGGCAGACGCAGAGATGTATGAGTGTAAACATAAGCAGAAAAGTGCCGCAAAACACTAGAATAGAGCGATATTTGAAATTTTAATTACCAGATATGACGCCAGCATATTGTCATTTTATGGGCGATAACGACCCAAAGTTACGATTTCGCCCATAGTCCGCACACAAGAAGTATGGGCGAAATCGGCCGCAACCTGCTTTTTCGCCCATACACTTCTGCCTGATCTTGCGTCTGGGGGTCGTATTTTATGGGCGAAAATGACCACGACCCGCGATTTCGCCCATACACTTCTGCCTGATCTCGCGTCTGAGGCTCGTATTTTATGGGCGAAAATGACCACGACCCGCGATTTCGCCCATACTCTTCTGCATGATCTTGCGTCTGAGGCTCGTATTTTATGGGCGAAACAGCCTACAACGTGCGATTTCGCCCATACTCACGGCAGGTGGCGCTCATATCTGCCTCGCGCAAGTGAAAGGGGCTGCTGCATCTTGAACCTTTACGTTCATTTTGCAACAGCCCCTTTATGAATCGGATCAGTTATTACCGATTACTCCACATCCTGTAATGCGTCGTAACCTTCTTCGCCTGTGCGGATCTTGATGACATTCTCAACGTCATATACGAAGATCTTGCCGTCACCCACATTTCCGGTGTACAGAGACTTCTTCACTGTGTTCACCACCGTCTCGACGGGGATCTTGCACACAACGATATCGATCTGAACCTTCGGCAGCAGTCTGGTCTTGACCGGAGCGCCGCGGTAGTACTCCAGGTGGCCTTTCTGCATTCCATAACCAAGGATATTCGTGACTGTCAGACCTGTAATGCCGATCTTGTCCAGTTCGGTCTCGAGATGGGTGAACTTGTCCTGATTCGTGATAATGGTGACTTTGGTAATCTTTGCTCCGGGTTGTGCACGATTGATCACGGGGATCGCTGTTTCCGGAGATACCTTCTCGGCCGCCGTTTCGGAAGAAACCTTCGCGACAGCTTTTTTCGGAGCCTCAGGATGGTTGGTAGTCGCAGCTGTATATCCGTTTGCGATATCATCATCCATGATCGCAGCTCCGATGGCAAAGTCGGGATAAGCGTTGTTTCCGTGTTCTCCGATATCGAGACCTTCAAGCTCTTCTTCACGAGTGACACGGATACCCATCGTCTTCTTAAGAACAAACCATACAAGAGCGGACGAGAAGAAGACAAATGCACCGACGGCAACAACACCGAGAGCTTGTTTGCCGAGCATGGACAGACCGCCGCCGAAGAATAAGCCGTTAGCCGCAGAGAGCGTGGTCACACCTTCCTGCGCGAAAAGACCTACGCATAGTGTGCCGAAAACGCCGCAGACCAAGTGTACGGAGGTGGCACCGACGGGGTCATCAATCTTCGCACGGTCAAAAAGAATAACGGCGAATACGACGATAGCACCGGCAATCGCACCAATGATGAGCGAACTCGTAACGCTGACATAGGCGCAGCTGCCGGTGATGGCGACGAGACCTGCCAGACAACCGTTGATGGTCATACCAAGATCCGGCTTGCCGATGAAGATCCACGATGCGGCGGTAGCGGTAAGTACAGCGGCGATTGCGGCGGTGTTTGTGGTAACTAGGATGTGGACAACATCCCCGGGATTCTGAAAGCTCATTGTGGAACCGGGGTTGAAACCAAACCATCCGAGCCACAGGACGAAGAGTCCGATAACGGCCAAAGACATGCTGTGTCCAGGGATAGCTTTGGGCTTGCCGTTCTTATCATATTTGCCGATACGGGGTCCGAGTATAAGCGCTCCGGCCAAGGCTGCCCAGCCGCCGACGGAGTGAACCACAGTATCACCGGCAAAATCAAGGAACCCAAGGTCGGCCAGCCAGCCGCCGCCCCATACCCAATGTCCGACGACCGGGTAAACAACAAGAGTAAGAATGAAGGAGAATATGATAAATGAGGTATACTTCACACGTTCCGCGACGGCTCCGGAAACAATGGTTGCCGCCGTTCCGCAGAAAACCAACTGGAAGAAGAACTTGCCCCAGAAGGGTACATTGGGCGTCAGGGTATTCGCATAGAAGTCGAGATTGGCGTCGCCCAGGATAAAGAGATTCTGAGTGCCGATAATCGGGTTATCTCCGCCGAACATCAGTCCCCAGCCGAGCAGCATGAAGCCGAGCGAGGAAACCGCGAAAACAATAAAGTTCTTCGACAGGATATTGACGGCATTCTTAGATCTTGCCATACCTGATTCGACTGCTGCGAAACCGAGGTTCATAAAGAACACCAGTATGGCAGCGAGTACTACCCAAAAGGTATCGACGATCATTGTTATATTCATGAAGTGACCCCCCATTGAAATAATTAGGACGTGCATTTTATTGTGGAAACAACAAAATGCACGTCCTTGTGCATAAACGATAGAAATAAGTTGTTGTGACTCGAAAGGAAGTTTACGTCACGCGTTACGTAATTCCTTTGCGTAAGAATGAAATTGAATAAGATCCTGCATTCCAGTAAGAACTATCTTCATCCTTTCGCATAAAATAAAAAGGCGCTGTTGGCATTTGCCATCAGCACCTTCGCTATGTTTCGGCATGTTAACGTAAACCTTAGAAAATGTCAACAGAAATTCGAAAAGCAGTCGACTGCTTTAACGCAAAATGCTTGCTGTTTCGGTACAAACTGCGGATATTTAACGCACTTCGGATTGAAAATGTCGATTTTCTTCTATATGATGAGAGCATGAAGACATTTGAAGATATCACAATTGCATTGTTGCTGAATGATTTTCATAACGAGTACAGTCTCGCCGTGTATAAGGGTGCAGTTTCTGCCGCCTCGAAGCTTGGCGTTTCGGTCGTCACTTTTGGCGTCGGCTCTTTTGAGAGTCCCGTTCAGCACATGGGAATGAGAACCCGGTTATTTTCGCTGGTCAATCCCGCGGATTTCGACGGGATTTTCTACGTGTCGTCTTCGCTGTCTAACTATATCGGTCTGGAGCGTTTCGTTGATTATGTGGCGAATTTTAGCGATAAGCCTTCGGCGCATGTCGGGATCCGTCATGAGTCGCTCCTGACCTTCGGTATTGATAATTATTCCGGCATGTATGATGCGGTCAATCACCTGATTACGGAGCATGGTCGCAAGAAGATCGCCTTCATTAGCGGAACACGTGGTGTCTATGAAGCAGAAGAGCGGCTTCGGGCGTATAAGCAGGCGTTGATCGACAACAATATTGCGTATGATGAGCGCTATGTCTATAATGGGTCTTTTCTTCGCGAAGACGGCGTGGCTGCGGTAAAGGCCTTCCTGGATCAACGACAACTTGAGATCGACGGGCTGGTTGGTGCCAACGATCATATGGCCTTGTATGCCATGAAGACTTTGCAGAGCAGAGGAATTTCTGTACCTGAGCAGGTTAGCGTAATCGGGTTTGACGATTTGTCCAGTGCCATTAGCTGTACGCCGGCGTTGACGACCGTTCATCAGTCCGCCTTCGACGTGGGCTCATTTGCCATGCGTCGCCTCTCCGAAGGAATTCGCGATGAGAAGACAGTGATTCGGCATGAAGAGTTGCCCGCACCGTTGGCCATTCGACAATCTTGCGGTTGCAAAGCCGGTGCGACTGCACACGCTACAGATGATATTGAAGAGTCACCTGACTCGTTGACGGAGAAAGAGCGAAATGAATGGGGCGAATTGAGTTCCGTTGTGAATCTGATGACACGGGACATGATTGGCAATTTCGAAATTGACGAGATTATTTCCGTTATGAATGACCAACTGAATTTTCTCGGCATTCTTGATTTCTCCTTGGCTCAGTATGTAGGCCAGGGTCAGGCGGAGATTATCTTCGATCAAGCCGGTCACCGTGGAGAGAAATTTCCGGAGAAACAACTGATCAGTGGCGGTATTGGCCGCTTAACGAGACCCTTCTACCGGCATGTCCTGCCTCTTTTCTATCGAGGGGAAGACATCGGGTTTTTTGTTTCCGATTTACGATCCAAAGACGTTCCGGTTCTTGAGATTATCAGAGATCACCTATCCAGCGCCTTGAAGGGTGCTCGACTACTTGAGGCTGCCAAGAGACACGCCGACTACTTGCGCATCGAGGTCGAGCAGCGGACCAAAGAGCTGGCGGACCGTACAGTTGAGCTGGAGAAAGCTCTCGATGTCGTTCAGGAGACCAGCGAAAAGCTCGAGCGCTTGTCCGTATTGGATGAGTTGACCGGACTCTATAATCGTCGCGGCTTCATGACCCTTGCCAAACAGCAGCTCGCTTTAAAAGAGCGGAACAACAAAGATCTGTTGCTGGTGTTTTTCGATATCGACGGCATGAAGATGATCAACGACACGTTGGGACACTCCGTCGGCGACCTCGCCCTCGTGTCACTGGCTAATCAACTGAAGAAAGCTTTTCGAAGTTCCGACGTCATAGCCCGCATCGGCGGCGATGAGTTTGTCGTTCTGGCCATCGAATGCTCCATCCGCGAATATAAGAAGATCAAGTGCCGCCTGGATCACTCGATTGACGAGTTCAATGCGACGAATCATCAGCAGTTTAAGCTCTCCGTCTCCGCGGGTGCCGCACCGTTCGACCCCGACGCGAAATTTACCATCGAGCAATTAATAGAAGAGGCGGATGCCGAACTTTATAAAGAGAAGAAGAAGAAGAGAACCAATCGATAAGTGGAGTACTGGGACGTAGCGTATGAGAAGAAAATCTTCCGCAAGGAGGATTTTTTATTGTCAGATTTGTTGAGTAGGTGAGGTTGGAATGATTAAGTCAAAAAGAAAAATCAACGTTCTTCTCACGTCGCTCACGATACTCTGCTTTCAGGGATTGTACTATCAGCTTACAGTTGTGCTTCTTCAGAAAAGTGTAGAAGTTCTTCCGGGACTGTCGAATGATGTTTATCTAATGATCCATCATACCTATGAGTTTTTGTTCGTATTTCTGCTCACGTTACTGATAAGCAAATACTCACATATAGACTTCGGATACCACATACAAGACTGGAAAAAGGGACTTGGGTGGTGCGGTGTCGCCGTAGCATATATGGTTGTGCTGAGGGTGATTCTTAATATTTTCGACGGTTCTTGGGATGTTAATTTTCAGCCGGATACGTTTGTATTCCAACTCCTATTCTCGGGATTTGGTGAAGAAATATTGTTCCGATCTCTGCCTCTTGCGATTTTGCCGCTGGTGTGGGGAGGTGAGATGAGTATTGGGATCGGAGCAAAACACAGAGTTCATATGGATGTCCTGATATCCGCATTGTTCTTTTCCCTGGCACATATATCCTTTCAATTCGGCGTGAGCGGGTTCAGCTACGATTGGTTGCAACTAATTAGTACCTTTTTCCTGGGGATTTTCATCGGAATGGTGTATAAGAAAACAAACAGTGTATGGACATGTATGATCATTCATGGTGTTGTGAATGTTATCGCTGTGACGATTTGATCCGGCTGTCGGGTATTCTGCGAGCGACTTTATTGCGTGCGGAATTCGTGGAATCGGTCAGTTCACAAGAGAACCAATGAGTAATCAAGTGTTATTTTTCATTGATTACCCACGAAATCGATCCGCAAGCGGCAGTTCGTATGTGCATCATTGAGCAAGATCGCCCTTATTCGTCATTGATTACCTACTAAATCAGCAAAAAGTGACTTTTGGCATGTAAATCATTGAGTAAAAATCTCGTTATTTGTCTTTGATGCACATACGAAATCGGCGAAATCGGCAATTTCGTAGGTTATCAATGATTAGAAACAGGTAATCATTGATTGAAAAATGGTTTATTTATCAATGATTTACATACTAAATGCGCGGAAATCGGCCTTTTAGCATGTATAACTATGTGATGCCCCCTGGGATTCTTTTCGATGATACATATCTACGGAGAAAAACTCCCGTGAAACTTATCTCTGCAAAATCTTGCCAATCTGTTTTCGCCATCCTCGCTCCGAACTGGTCCTCCAAAGCCGGCTCACCCGGGAGCTTCCGCTCTCATCAACTTCGCCGACCTCGCCCTCTAGCGATCGCTAATCCGCCGACCTCGTCTCTGGCGTTCGCTACCCCGCGCACCACGCCCAGTTGTCGCAAGTTTTGCGACAACTGCTCAACTCTTGCAGCCGCAGTTCTTACTTTCCATAGAACGTATCGCTTTTCGCGCCGGTCAAAAGCTCTCCGACTTGCACGGCTTCCGGCTCGAGTTGAGCCGTTGGTTCTGTGTCCCGATAGTTTGCCAGCAGTTTGTGAAGTAAGCTATATTCTTCTTTTCCAAGCTTGTAGCCCCGTAGGGAGTAGAGCATGAAGAGGAGGAAGAGGATTGGAACGATACAAAACATCAGCTTGATGCCGAGATCGGTCAGGGGGTCGATTTGACCCGAGGTAACGGCCTGCTTACTGTAGTGGAAAATGTCCAGGAGGGGGCCGATACCTCCGACCGCAAGTCCTCCGGCCATTTTGCGCAGGAAGGTGGAGACGCCGGAATATAGGCCTTCACGGCGTTTGCCCGTCATCAGTTCATCGACGTCCGAGATGTCGGGAAGGATGGACCAGGAGATGAAGTTGCAGCCTGCGGCACCGATACCGATGAGCGCGCATACGGCGATGATGGCGAGATCAGGCGTCCGGGGCGTGAAGAGAAGAAGGATCAGGCTCGCGACGATCCAGGTAATTGAACCGATGATCGCCGGGACTTTTTTGTTGGTCTTCTGAGCCACTACGGAGAAGACGCCGATGAAGATCAATTGAACGCCAAGAATGGCCGCCATGGTGGGTACAAACAGGTGCTCTTTTCGTATGTTTACATTGAGGAAGTAGACGGCAAGAGCCATCGTGATATCGATCGCCATCTGCGAGGCTACGAAGATACGGATGTATTTTCGGAAGGACCGATTCTTGAAAACGGAGATCCAGGCTTTCCATGTGAAGCTTTCTTCGCTGGCCGGACGGTGGTTTTCCCACGTGCCCCGATATACGAAAATCCACGCGGTAGCGAAAATGATGGCAAAAATGATTGCCATCGTGAGATAACCTTTCTTCGGATCTTCCGGAAATGCTCCGGTGATTAATCCGGGCACCACAGCACAGATGATCGCGGCGGCACCGGAGAAACCGAGCCGGACTCCTGTGAAGGAGCTTCGCTTGTTATAATCGGTGGTCATCTCGGCAAGAATGGCGTTGTAGGGAACCATGACGATGGTGAAGGCGGTCGAGAAGAAGATATAGGCGATCGTATAGTAGATGAACTTAATCGTATCTCCGGTAATTCCGAAAGAATACCAGAGCATAATCCAGGAGAGGAGAACAGGAATACTGCCAAAGAGAAAGTAGACCCGGCGTCTTCCGAAACGAGATCGTGTTCTGTCGGAAAGGACGCCCATGAAGGGATCGGTGATCGCATCCCACACTTTGCCGATCAGGATGATAAGGCCCGCAAGTGTTCCTGACAGTCCTTCGACATCGGTCAGGAAGACCAGAATCAGCAGGCCGACAACGAGGAAGGAACCTCCTCCGTAGATGTCGCCGGCAGCGTAGGCCATCTTTGCGAGTATACCGTCTCGATTCTTCATAAGCGCCTCCATGAGTATGATTTTTCCGGTGTCGGTCGAGTTCAGTAGGATCGTGTTCTTCGTAGTCGGAAATCATTTGTTATGTCCCGGGTGATTCGCTTCACGGGGAGTTCTACCGGTCTTCTCATAATATTTGTCCCGGATCTGCCGAACGGCCATCACCCATTTGATTTGCTGTCGGAGATCGTCGAAAACGAACCGGCTGATATTGGATTCTTTGGCGACTTCGATGTACTCGCCGGCGGCATAGGGAATCATCAGGATGTTTTTCATCGGAAAAACAAGGGTCTTCTCTTCGTCGGCAACGGAACCGGTGTAGGTGATCGCATCGAGGGTGAGACTCACGACACCGCTTCCGAGGTGCTGATAGCCGTATTTATCCGGCTCCGCGCAGAGAAGCTTAGTTGATGCTGATAAACGAAAATCCGGTGCCTCAATCTCGCGTTCCAGATGACCTTTCTGGAAGTCAAACCACTGGTCGATACCGCTGAAATAGACGGTATCCTGCTTCTCCGGTTCCCAAAACATGTATTGATTCATTCGAACGGAGTTGTCGCAATCGCTGCAGTACATCCGGTCGCCCTCGGATCGAAGTGTGAATTCAGCGAAGCATTTCGGACATTTGTACAATACGTACTCTACGCCCTCGGCGACATTCTTGCCCTTGAACGGGATCATTCTCTCACGCTGCCACGCATGATCGTCAAAATCGAGGGCACCGGTCACCGCTTGATAGATCTGCTCTTCCGAGAGTTCACGGATCTGATCGACGGTCAGAACCGGCCGGACCGTAGTATCAAGCCTCCCGTAACGTGCGTTTTTCGTCCAACGGGGACGGGTCAGATACCCGCCGCTTGTGTGGACCGCAACCACCGGCACGTTCAGGAACCGCACCAGCTTGGCGATGCCAAAGACCGCAAAGCCCCCTGGCCTGCCGTCGTTTGACAGGCAACCGTGGGGGTAGATCGCCACAACGCCGCCGTTTTGAACAACGGACTTCATTTTCTTGATCGAAGACAGATCATTGGTGAATTGGTTTTTCGAGATGACGCCCATCCAGGTGAAGACCCTGCTGAGTACTTTGTCGCGAAAAAAATTATATGCGCCGACATAGTTCATTCGAACCGGATACATGCTCGCAGTAGTGATCATATAATCGAGCCAGCAGCTGTGGTTCGCCACAACCAGATAGGGTGGCTTCAAGCCTTGCAAGGCTTTTCGATTTACCTTATGTCTGAATACATACTTGAAATATATCGTAACGAAGAAGCCTACCGGATAATACAGAAGCGGGTGGGGCTTCCTTACCCCGCTTCCTGGTTTGGATCGTAATCTTTTCCTGGTTCCTGAGCCCATACTCTGCGATTGTCCTCCGACACACGAAAGAACGAAACACGATACGATTGTATGATGCCAAAACAAACAGAGAATTATGCAGTAAAATATACGGAGAATCTTCTTCATTCTACACATAAGATGAATTTTGGAATAGAGGTTTCTGATGAAATACATTGATATGGACAACTGGAAAAGAAAAGAGCACTATGAATTTTTTCATTCGCTCGATTATCCGCAGTACAACGTCTGCGTGAATATTGATGTCACCCATTTCTTGGACTTCGTCCGTAAGAATCAACTGTCGCTCTATTACTCCATGGTATTTGCCGTCATGACAGTCGCCAACGAGTGCGAGAATTTTCGCTACCGCATTCGCGACGGACGTGTCATCCTTCACGAGAAGACGCATCCGTCCTTTACCGATATGACGCCGGGCGATGATCAGTTCAAGATCGTCACAATGGATCTTGCGGGAGATTTACTTGGGTTCTCTGACCTGGCGCGCGCCGCTTCGCAGAATCAGACGCGTTATTTCCCGGATGCTTCAGCCGGGAGCCGCGATGATTTGATTTACATTACCTGTCTTCCGTGGATCTCATTTACCGCAATGTCGCATACCATCCGGTTGAATCCGGACGATGCCGCTCCGAGGATCTCGTGGGGCAAGTATTTTCGCGAGAACGACCGCGTCCTGCTTCCACTCTCCGTACAACTGAATCATGCGCTGGCCGACGGGTTGCATGTCGGTGAGTATGTGAACCGCCTCCAGGCGTATCTGGACGCACAGTGACTTGCGATCAGAATCCGAATCGAGCATACCAAGGAGGATAAACCAATGGCAACCATCCCGCTCAAATGTCCGAAATGCGGAAACAGCATCCATCTCGATGATCAGCAGGAGACAAGCACCTGTGAATACTGTGGTGCTCAGTTTCCTTTTCAGGAGGCCGCTCGAAAATACATGGCCGAGCCGATTCCCGGATATGAACTGCCGGAGAAAGTCGTCCTTGCCATCCGACTGCTTGTTGCCAACAAGCAGAAGATCCAGGCGATAAAATTTTTTCGCGAAAATACGCAAGTCGGCCTGAAGGAGGCGAAGGACGTGATCGATAGTCTCGATGGCACTGCTGCCGCTCCGGCAACAGGCAATATCATGCAGAACCCGGCATCCGGAGTGTTGGATTCGACAACGATACCCGGTTACACGCTTGATTCGAGCACTGTTGCGATCATCCTGTCTCTGCTCGCGAAAAAACAAAAAATCGCCGCGATCAAGACATTCCGCGAAGCAACGGATGTCGGACTCAAAGAAGCCAAAGACGCGATCGATGATCTAGATAGCAGGAATCCGCGAAGGGATTCATCCGTCGGTAACGGCTCGTCGGCCCAGCGAGTCGACGATCCGGCCGTTAAGGTATCCAAATGTTACATCGCCACCGCCGTCTACGGTTCGTACGATGCCCCTGAAGTACGTGTGCTTCGCAGGTTCCGCGACGAGGTACTATCGAGAACCATGCCCGGCAGAGCGTTCATCCGTACCTATTATGCGGTGAGTCCTCCGTTTGCACGGCGTCTGGAGAATGCCGGCCGCGTGAACCGGTTGGTGCGGCGTGTGCTGGATCGAATCGTGAATAGACTGAATACAGGCTCAAGAAATTCGTGATATAAGCCGACTAAACGCAGTTTGAATGGATTTATAAGGATGTTCAAGGGTGAAGATACCGACTGATGAAGCTTCGTTTTGATTAAATTGATCCGGAGATCTTGTCGAGAGCGTTGGGTGAGCTGAACTGCTCCACTCGTCGGCCCTATAGAGGTGCATAATGCAGAGAGGTGAGTTTCCTATGGAGTATTCCGATTTCTTACGCAAACTGTCGAAGCCTGCGCAGAGGGCACTTGAAGTTGAGGGGATTGATAGTTTTGAGAAACTGGCGACATACAGCAAGAAAGAGTTGCTCGCAATTCACGGTGTAGGGCCGTCTTCTTTGCCTGTGATTGATGAATTTTTGAATTCAGTAGGATTGAAACGAAGAGACGCGTAAATCTTGAGGTCTCTTCACCAATTATTCACGGCATGCTCCGCGAACGATACGATATTCTCCACCTCAAGTCGCCGTCCGTCATCCAACACGGCAAAGCCCCGGAACGAACCAAACATCTGGTGGCAACAGTTGTCGACCCAGAGAATCTTCGTGCGCGTCGTCCGGTCATAGACCGGCGTGAACAGAAGATCGAGGCGACCGTCGTCGTCATAGAGATGCCACGGCTGATCATAGTTCGCGCCCAAGTCGAAGTGGACGGTGCCGAGCTTGTGCGCCGCCCCGTCATAGAACAGGGTGTTCTCTGTTGCGGCGGATTGATCGCCAAAACCGCAGCCCAAATTGAATCCGAACATTTTCCCGTCCAGATATCCCGTGCCGTTGCTCCAGTACCATTCGTTGTGGAATGGCCAGACACCACGGCCCCAGTCCAGAAGGCCGAACGAACTCTCCGGCTCGAAGCGGTACTCGGAATGGCCGTAGCGGACGGATCCTTCGGCCGTCATGCAGTTGATCTTATGGTCGTAGTAGAAGGCTCGCGGCGACTCTTTGAAGGGAATGTTGATGACGAGGGAATTCGGATTTTTTCGCGTAAGAACAATCTTCGCCTCGAAATCATCCCAGATCGCATGGAGCGTCCGCGTGTCGCCGGTCGTCTCGAAAGTTATGCTGTTTCCCTTCTTGTGATAGGCGAGCTTATGGTCCTCTTCGGCATTCTCCGGCATATGAAGAGAGCCGAACGGGAGTACGAGAAAGGTCCCCTTCTCGACGAGCTTCACCCCTCTCGCGAAATCGAAAAGCATCACCGAGGCCTGCCCCGCGTAGGACGCGTGCCCGATGGTAAACTGCAGGCAAATGGTATCGTCGCTCACCTGATAGAAGTCCCACTCCTTGATGCGGTGCGGAGGGGCTTTGATGGCTTTGCGGTTGTACGTGAGGACACTTCGGAGGGAATAGCCGGGATTTGGAGAGCCGTTTGGATTCAGTACGGGACCCGGAGCTGTAAATTGCTTCTGCATGGAGTGTTCCTCCCGATCTTCTCATTCGTTTGTCGGATAAAAGTAGATGCGCACTTCACTTCTCATTTCCATTATAATGCAGACAGCAGAGACAACACGCTTTTTCCCTCATGGGCAGAAGGATGGATGATGAAGATTTTCGAGCCGATAAAGATTAAGAATGTTCAATTTCAGAACCGGGTGGTCATGGCTCCCATGGTGCCCTTCGGTATGCCCGAACTTCCCGATGGGCGCATGTGTGACACGATGTTGCAGCATTATCTCGATCGGGCGCCCAATGGCATGGGCTTGATGATTACGCAATCGCTGTCGGTCACGTCGAGGCTTCCGGCTGCCGGAGGAACCGGCATTTGGGCAGATGAGCAGATTGATCATCTGCGTACGATTGTCGAGGCTTGTCATGCGCACGGAACCAAGTTGTTTGCGCAACTGGCTTACCCCAGCGCCGGGCACCGGAACGGCGATTCGATCAATGATCTTACGACGGAAGAACTTGCTGAGATCAACGGAGAATTTGTGCGTGCGGCCGTCCGATGCCGGGATGCCGGCTGTGACGGCATCGAGCTCCATGGCGCGCATGGATTTTTCCTGAATATGTTTGCTTCGCCTCTCGCCAACAAGAGAACGGATAGTTACGGTGGAGACGTAGCCGGACGGCTGCGCTTTGTCCGGGATATTGTGGACGGCATTCGTTCGATCCTGGATGACGATTTCATTCTAGCCTATCGCATGGGTTGGAATGATAACGGAGAGCCGGATATTCAGACCGCACTGGCTTTGGAGGGACTCGGAGTTGAGCTTTTGCACGTGTCTTCGGGAATCTCTGAAGGCAAGCATATCGATGTGCCGGAAGACTTCCCATGCAATTCTGTCGTGTTCGCAGGAACGGAAGCCGGAAGACATGTCAACATCCCGGTCGTGGTCGTAAACGATATCCGAACGCTCAACCGGGGGAATGCCTTGTTGGAAGAAGGACTCTGCGACTTTGTCGCCTATGGTCAGCCGTTTCTGGCCGATCCGCTCTTCTTTGCGAAATCGCTTGGAAATATGGATCACCAACCTTGTTTTCGCTGCAAGAATTGCCAGTGGTTCACCCATTATGATCGCTGCCCTGCCGCGAGAATTGATAAGCAATAGTTCGAAGGCCCCGCCAAAAAGACAGAAAATAATCTCGAATCAACACACGGAGAGGAATGGATTTCATATGAGAAAAGACAGGTCCAGCCTCATTGTCGTCATTCTGCTGATATTGCTTTCTGCGATCATTTATGCGGTTCAGATCATCGTTTTTCGAGCACCTCGCGATACAACTTTCTATCTTCTGCAGGATTTTGCATTCCTGCCGCTACAGATTGCCATCGTGACGGTGGTGCTCGGTACGTATCTTAAGAAACGCGAAAAGGCGGAGAGACTCAAAAAGATTAACGTGATCATCAACGCGTTTTTCAGTGAAGCCGGGACGGAGATTCTCGCATGTCTGATCACGTTCAGCCGAAATCGTGACGATATCGGCCGGGAACTGGACTTCCAATCCGGATCGAAGGACATCGACTTCTCGCGAGCTGTCCGGTATCTCGAGAAGAAAGACTTCCTTATTGAGTGCACAACAGACCAACTGGCGTCCCTGAAGGAACGGATCATCGGCAAGAGAGCGTTTCTGATCGGAATCATCGAGAATCCGAATCTTCTGGAGCACGATACGTTCACAGATATGCTTCTTGCGGTATGTCATGTCATGGAGGAGCTGATGGCGAGACATGAGTTCTCAGAGCAACACAGAGCGGATATGACCCATATTTCCAATGATATTACGAGATCGATGAAAGCCCTTCTGATTCAGTGGGTCGAGTACATGCGGCATCTGCAGGCCGAGTACCCCTATCTCTATTCTCTGGAAGTCAGAAAGAATCCATTCTTCCGGGATCGATGTGTGGAGATCCGTGATTGATTCTCGAGAAGGTCTCTTGGATCATCTCTCAACTGTGCTATTATTTTTCTATAGCAGGCATATAATTTGATGCGAACTATTTCGTTACAGCGATGGAGTGACATAGATGAGAACACTTTCGAGTTTGCGATTCAAGGGTAATTTTCGCGATTATCAGGAGAAAGTTCTGGATCAATCCGACCATCACCTGAAGGATGGGAAGGTCCATATTGTCGCAGCTCCTGGCAGCGGGAAAACGACTCTTGGACTTGAACTGATTTGCCGGTTAAATAATCCTGCATTAATCCTCTCGCCAACGGTTACGATACGTCAGCAATGGGGAGAGCGCTTTGCGGGGAGTTTTCTTCCTGCCGAAGAGACGTTTGAGGAATATTATTCGTATAATCTCCGCAAGCCTTCCATGATTACGTCGATCACGTATCAGGCGCTGTATGCCGCTTTCAACAAGCTTATTGTGAAAGAGGAACAAGAGGAGGAAGAGGAGGGGGCCGAAGTCGTTGACTTCACCGATTTCGACCTGGTGAATGCGTTCAAGACAGCCGGCATCAAGACGATCTGTTTGGATGAGGCGCACCACCTGAAGAGTGAATGGCAGAAGGTTCTCGAAGTCTTTGTCGCCGCGCTCGGGAAACAGGTCAATATCATCGCATTAACGGCAACGCCGCCCTACGACAGCACCCCGGGCGAATGGGAGCGGTACATCGCCTTATGCGGCGAAATTGATGAGGAAATCTTCGTGCCGCAGTTAGTCGTTCAGAAAACGCTCTGCCCGCACCAGGACTATATATATTTTAATTTCCCGACGGATGTGGAACGAGAGATCTTTAATCAATACAAACAGAAAGCTTATCTCTGCACGCAACAAGTTATGCAAGGCCAGCTTTTCGAGGAGATCCTGACGAAATCAGGATTGCTGACGGACTATCGCGAGAAAGAAGAGTGCATACTCGAGAACGCCAAGGGCTTCATCGCCCTTCTGTGTCTGGCAAGACACCGGGGGATTTCCTTGCCCACCCGGTTAATCAAGTTACTCTCTCCCAAGGGGAAGCTTCCGGCCTTCTCTCTTGCTTTTGCGGAGATAGCTTTCCAATTTGTGATTGATTCGCCCCAGATATTTACAGAGGAGGTATCCTCGAGTCTGCGCCGCGTTCTTTCCGAGAATTCGCTGCTCGAGAAGAAGCAGGTTCAGCTGAAATCCAATGACAAGCTCAATCGATTGCTCCTTTCCTCTACGGGAAAACTCAACAGCATCAACGAGATCGTGCGCAATGAATCGAAGAATCTCGGGAAAGATTTGCGGATGTTGATCCTTACGGATTACGTCCGCAAGAATCTCATGAATATCATTGGCACGGATGAGCCCATATCCACCATGGGCACGGTGCCGATCTTTGAATCGGTGAGGAGAAACGGTGGGGACCAGAGTAAGACGGCGCTCCTGTCGGGTCAGCTTGTCATTATCCATAAGGATATACTTCCCGACATCGAGTCCATCTCTTCGGAGAAGAACGTTGCGTTACAATCCAGAAGTCTCCCGGCTACGGACTACCTTGAAGTTCGATTCAGCGGATCGAACAAGAACAAGGTTGCGATTATTACCAAAGCCTTTGAACGAGGTCTCATTCAGGTCCTGGTCGGAACCAAATCTTTGTTGGGTGAAGGTTGGGATTCGCCCTGCATCAATTCTCTCATTCTGGCCAGTTTCGTAGGCAGCTTTGTCTTATCGAATCAAATGCGAGGCCGGGCGATACGCGTCGATACGAATTCGCCGGAGAAAGTATCAAACATCTGGCACCTGGTTGCGGTTGAACCCCCGTTTGTGTCTGACAACAAGGTGCAGGATATTCTGTCGAGACCTATCGTGGAGGATAAGAATATTCTGCCAAGTGAGGATTTTGAGACCCTAAAACGCAGATTCGAGTGCTTCATGGCTCCTACATACTCAAGTTCTCTCATCGAGAATGGAATTGAACGATTAGATATTATCAAACCTCCCTATGACGAGAAGGGTATTCAGAGAATCAACCATCAAATGTTGACATTGGCGGCTGACCGGGCCTCGGTGGCAAAGCACTGGAATGGCACCGAAGGAACGATGGAAGTTCTTGAATTGGCCGAGATTCCCAAGTCAGTAGTGCCGCGTGGATTCTTGTTTCAGAATGTATTTCTCGAAATAATTCTCATCATCGTGATCCAGTCCCTTTCTCGAAGTGTTCCTCAGGCGATTTCCCGAGCATCAGCGCAGGCGCTTCGACGAGGTGATGCTTCATTCCTTGAAATAATAGGGATGACAATCGTTCTGATTCTATGTTGCTACTTCTTCTTCGTCGGGATGTTACGAATCGTCCGATATTTATCTCCCAAGAAGACGATTGAGACGCTATCGAAATGTGTCCTAAAAACCTTGATTGATATCAACGAAATTGAGAGTATGGATGCGAAAGTAAGGGTTAACGCAGATCCATTAGGACTGTGTGTCTATTCCTGTATCACCTATGCGACATTGCATGAGAAGTACGTATTTGCCGAAGCCATGCGCGAGCTCCTTTCCGCTATCGACAACCCGCGCTATGTCCTTATTAAGCGATATAATTTCCTCATTTATTCGCTAAAGAACTATTCCCAGAGCTACGCATGTCCGTCGATCATATCTGCGAAAAAAGAATACGCGGAAATTTTCGCGGCCTATCTCAAGAAGAGCACAGGCAGTTTCTCGCTTCTCTTTACGCGAAATGAGAGCGGACGAAGAGAACTTCTGAAGTGTAGGAGAAAATCTTACATTAATGCATGCGAGAACATGGTGAGGCGAAAAAGAGCGACGGATAAGTGGGGATAAGAACAAGACAGGTTTGCTGGTCTTCTCGGATTGGATCGAACTAACTCTCGTAGATCGCGGCGATTCTCTGGATTCTTCGCTTCACCTCCGCGCGGACATAGGGCGGCTCCAGGCACTCGCATTTATCCCCGAGACTTAAGAGAATATCGTAGTAGTAGTCATTCTCGATGAACGGGTAGCGAACGATATAATGCTCATCCCCGTCGGGCGAGAAGTTCTCCATGGCGCAGTAATCGAGGACTCTATCCATGACGGATGTATGAATGCGAAGCGTTATTGTTGTCTGCAGTTTATCCACGATCTTTGTGATGTCGAGCTGCGGTTTTGGAAATTCTCGCGGCGCGAAGGCTTCCTTTTCCAATCTCAGGTTTGACATGCGGGCCAGCTTGAACATGCGGAAGTCTTTTCGCGCATGACAATAACCTTGAATGTACCAGTGACTGCCTTTCAAGACAAGCTGGTAGGGATCGGCGGTTCGGGCGGTTGTGTTTCCGAGGTGATTCGAATACTCGAATGACATTAGCCTGTTCTCCGCCAGCGCTACTTTGATCATTTCCAGATACGGCTGGATATTCCGGTTGCCCATCCACGGCTGCAGATCGATATAGACTTGATTGGCTTGTATCTCGATGTCTCTCGCCCGGTCGGCGGGGATGAAGCTCCTAACCTTCGCAAGGGCGTTCACCAGTTCGTCCCCGCGTATCATGTTGGAGAGACTGGAGAGCCCCATCAAGATCGCGGAGAGGTCGGCCGTCGAGAAGACCTTGCGATCGACCTTGTATTCCTGCATGATCTCGAAGCCGCCGCCTACGCCCGAAGTCGAACGAACGGGAATGCCCGCCAGATTGATCGCGTCGATGTCGCGGTAGATCGTGCGAGAGGAGACTTCGAACTGATCGGCCAACTCTTGGGCGCCGATCCGCTTCTTTTCGAGGAGGATCATAATGATACTGACAAGACGGTCAACCTTCATCGCACAAGCCTCCATCCGAGAATTCTTGCTCTCATTATCAATTGTTGCCATACTGATGTCAACAATCGGGAGGCATAATGAATGTAGACGAATGAGACATGTCGCGAGAAGAACCTCGATACGCAAACGTTTCTTTACAGCGTTACTGTGTTCGGGAGTCGACGTACTCGCGAGAAGAAAATGGAGGAGATCTATGTATACCATCTATGTTTATGTGCTTGATACGATGGCTGATTGGGAACTGGGGTATGTTACTGCGGAATTGAATTCCGGACGATTCTTCAAGAAGGACGCTGAGCCGGTATCGCTCAAGACGGTAAGCGATTCAAAAGAGCCTGTCAAAACAATGGGTGGGTTGACCGTCGTACCCGATTACTTACTCGAGGAGATTGTTGTGAGCGAGAAGAGCGTGTTGCTCATGCCGGGCGCGGATACATGGAGCGCCCCGAAGCACGGCGCGATCATCGAGAAGGCCGGTGAATTACTCTCGTCCGGCGCTGCGGTGGGTGCGATCTGCGGGGCGACGGTTGCCATGGCGAACGCAGGGTTTCTGGATCAGCGCCCGCATACCAGTAACGGACCGGGATTTCTGGAGATGTTTGTCCCCGGATATCGGGGGCAGAGCTTCTATGTCGACCAGCCGTCGGTTGCGGATAACAACCTGATTACGGCAGGTTCCACCGGAGGCTTGTTGTGGGCGAAGCAGATCATCGCGCATTTGGGTGTTTTTCGAGAAGATACGTTGGAAGCCTGGTACGAGTATTTTCGCACCGGTGAGGCGGGACATTTCTTTGCGCTGATGCAGACGCTTCAGGGGTGAAGCGGGGCGTGATCTATTTGCGAGGGATTCGTCATCAGTTCGGCTGTTGAAGAAAGAACGTATGTTTGGTATAATGCGTGCAAAGCTTAATGTGTGTCACTACATAATGCGTGACAAAGAATTGGTGTTGACGGACAATTTGAAAGGAGATATCAATGATATCAATTCTGAGATACTAGGCGATGTCGTTATATATCAATCGGATGATGGATTGACGCATATTGACGTTAAAATGATAGACGATACAGTGTGGCTAACACAACAACAACTCGTGGATTTATACCACACAAGCAAAGCGAATATTAGCGAACATATAAAACATATATTTGAAGAAGGTGAACTTGATGAGAAGGCAGTCGTTCGGAAATTCCGAACAACTGCCACGGACGGCAAGAATTACAATGTTACTTACTCCGGTAGAGAAAGAGTATCTGGAAAGTATAAAGGCTGTTGCAAACACAGCGAAAAAGAAGACAAGAAATGGATAACCAGCTAAACATCAATACCTATACCGGCTAACTTATCTTTTCCGTTCTCATAGATCATCGCGGCCGCTTTCTCTTTATCCATGTGAAAATGGTCCCACATCATAAGCGTTGCGAGGCCGTGCGTGTAAATGATGATGTCCCGGATCACGTTCTTAATCTTCTCTTCGGGGACATCATAGTCACGACAGAAAAGCTTCGATATGTCCGAATCGAATAGTCGATCGAGAATGCTCGCTTCCTGCGAACGGATGTCTCCCAGGTCGTCAATGTTCAGGAAGCGGAACACATTTGGTTGATCACAAGCGACACGGATATAGTTTTTCCCGACAGCAAAGAAAGTATCGATTGCATTATCCCCCGGATTGACGAGAAAACACTCTTTCCAAACGCGATTTCTCGCGTAGAGGTATAG
The DNA here is from genome assembly GCA_023397475.1 of Bacillota bacterium. GTDB lineage: Bacteria > Bacillota > Clostridia > Saccharofermentanales > Saccharofermentanaceae > Firm-13. Next base: position 53,644 of record JAEWUD010000030.1, on the reverse strand, counting down.
TTCTTTTCGCAAGCCCTGGATACTTCCGAAATGCCAGGAAATCGGCTGCGTTGAGCATCCGATCTCCGCTGCCAGCGTCTTGATATTGATGTTCGCGTATCCATCACGCACCAGCATGTCAAAAGCGGCTCCAAGGATTCGCTCTTTTGTAATTGTCGTGATTCTACCCATAGTTTCCTTTCAGATTCGCTTGTGGCATAAGATCGTAAAGCCGGTTCTCGCTACTGTCCGCTTCAAACGCTCTTGCAGCCTTCAATAAATCCTTTCAATTTCGGATCATTATCCTTTGAATGCTCCGGATTCTTCTTGTCGCATAGCGCAACACTATTTCTCAGTCCGGGAATTTTGCGCCGAAAGATCTGCATGCACTTGTCATTATCTCCGCCACCGGAAAAGGTGAATATTGAGGTAATCTTTGATGTGTCCGGAATCTCCTTCAGAAACTGATTGACCGCAGGGCAGGGACTGGACGCCCATATCGGAGTTCCGAGAATTATCTGACTGTACTCGCTCCATTTGAGATCATACTTCTTCAGCTTCGCACCCAGTCCGAACGATGCCTTCATTCCGCCGGTAAAGAATCGGAAGAATCCTTCTTTGGGTATATCCTTCTCGGGAACCAGTTTCAACAGATCTGCCGAGAGTTCACTCGCAATTTTTCTCGCCGCGGCTTCGGTATTTCCTTCGTTGGAGTAGTAGACAACCAGGGTTCTCATATTCATACCTCTCTTTTTGCGAAAATGCGTTTATGTAAACACGTTTATGTTATCACGCGGATCGAACTGCGTCAACATGCCTATAAACGAGCAGCAATGGAAGTGCCCGCCTCCATTGCTGCTTTGTTGCTATCGTAACGAAGGAGATCTTGTTACTGCCATATCCAAGCAAACCATACAATGACAATGTTGAGAACGAGTCCCACAACGGTGAGAAACTTATCGGCAATCGACTTATATGTCGGTAATCCAACAAGGTTAAAAATAAAAAGGGTTATTGACAGAATTATACTAAGCCATCGAACGACGTTGATTTTCCTTAAAATAAGTTATGTTACTATCAATATGGGATGAGTATGATGGAAACATAGCAGATCGTGGAGGTACGTGCTTCATGGAAGAAATCAGCACCGGTGCGTTAATACCCTTTGGCGGATATCAATGGCGAGTTCTTGATGTAAAGGAGAATGCTGCACTGATTATCACCGAGAACATCATTGAACAGGGCGTCTACCATAACGCATACGTTGATATCACGTGGGCGGATTGCTCGCTACGGAGATATCTGAATGGTGAATTCTATCAGAGATTCACCGCGGAAGAGAAGGCCAGAATCGTTCCGATAATCAATAAGAATCCGGACAATCCCTGGTATGGAACAGAGGGCGGAGTTGATACGGAGGACCGGGTATTTATCCTGAACCTGGACGAAGTGGCGTGTAAATATTTCGGTGACAGCAGCACGCTACTCTATCATCCGAAGAAAAATCAGCGCTATTGGTTTGAGAGAAAAGATGAGAACAACGCGAATCGGTCGGCAAGTCTTGAAGTCGATCAAGAGATCCGTTGGTGGTGGTGGATTCGGACACCCGGACGCGTTGGCGTGAAAGCTGTGTATATCTGGCATGACGGGATTATCGGCATCCAGGGCAACAACATATATAAGGGAAATATCGCGGATGGAAGATGTACCGGAGGCATTCGTCCGGCGTTGTGGTTACGGATGGATAAGTAAATATAAGGACGTTTGCGACAAGGGAAACAGGGAAGGAGTCCAATCATGTCAGTGAACGAAATTGGCTGTTGTGGAGCGTATTGCGGGACCTGCGCGATCTATCGTGAGCATCTGTGCAAAGGATGTAAGATCGGCTATGAGAATAAAGACAGAGATCTTTCCAAAGCCAAGTGCAAGATGAAGGTTTGTTGCGTAACGAAAAACCTTCGGTCATGTGCTGACTGTGGTGAATATGACTCCTGTAGCATTCTGAACGAATTCTACGGGAAGAACGGTTACAAGTATAGAAAATATAAAGAAGCGACAGAATATATCCGGACCAACGGATATGACGCGTTTCTCGAAGTTGCGGATACTTGGACGGGCGCGTACGGGCAGTATGGCCGGTAACCCTATGCCGTAGTAAATACTCCGGAGGTAACCTCTATCATTGGATTCGGCGGTATTCGCCCTGCGCTATGGATGAGGCTGAAATCGTAAGAATCAGAGTATTTTTGCCGGCGAAAAGGATAAGGAGGCTGATCTTTCAATGGATTATCAGAATCTACTGGATCGAAGCGATGTCTGGCTTCAATACGCAATCCGACTACATCTGTGTCACGAACCGAAGGAAACCCTTGCAGCAAGTAGAAGCGAGGCATTGACTGATCCTCGAATCCGGAGTTATCTGGCGGATGCAGCGAATTTTCATGGCACTCTGGTGACAAATCACAAGAATCCGGGTTTGCCGATTCATAAGCTTTTGTTTCTGCTCGACCTTGGATTCGATATAGAGGTCCCGCAGATCAAGACGGCTGTCGATGAGATCATTAAGCGCAAAGACGAACACGGCGTTTACCAATCCATGACGAACGTACCCAAGCACTTTGGCGGCACCGGGGAGGATGTGTTCAGCTGGTGCTTGTGCGATGCGCCCTTGCTGTTACTTGCACTCCTCAAATCGGGAATGGATTACAAGGAATATATCAAGCCCGGTGTTGAATATCTGATTTCTCTCAGCCGAGAGAACGGATTCCCGTGCGCCGCATCCCCTGAACTTGGGAAATTCCGTGGGCCGGGCAGAAAAGATGACTGTTGCCCATATGCGACCCTCATCATGGCCGACCTGTTGTCACAGATCCCCGATTATCGCGAGAGTCCCGTTGCTGTTACGGCTGTGGAATCGCTTCTTGACCTGTGGGAGAATAGTCTCACACAACATCCGTATATGTTTTACATGGGAACAGATTTTCGCAAATTGAAAGCACCTCCGTGCTGGTATGATATTGTCAGTGTTTCCGGCGTCTTAAGCAAATATGATTTTGCTCGAAAAGATCCACGTTTCCTTGCGATGATTGAACATATCAGCGGGAAGCAAGACGAGGAGGGTCTTTTCACGCCCGAATCCATCTATCAGAAATGTAAGGATTGGGATTTCGGACAGAAAAAAGAAGCATCACCCTATTTGACCTACCTCTGTTATCGGATTTTCGAGAGAGTGAAGATCAATTCGTGACATAAGAAAAATTTTGAGAGGCGGACATGATATGAGGCTATCCAACGATCAGCTAAAGAAGATCTATTACGGAGCGTACAGTTTTCGCGAGACAGAGAATGGCTATTTGCAGGCCTTTCAGTATACAGTGAAGCAGATGGAGTATTTCAAGGCTGCTTCTGATTTCTGGTATGAGAGATGCACGGCTTCCAATGCGAAAACACTTGAGCTTCATACGACGGCAACGCAGATTTCCTTCGATTACAAGATCCTATGGGCGGGATCAGAGGACACGATGGAGCTTGCGGTTGACGGTCTGATAACACAGATCTACTACGTGAAAGATTTGCCTGAAGAGGGACAAGTATCTTTTGAACTGCCGGCAGGAGAGAAGAAGGTCATGATTTACCTGCCTGCGGACGCGACAGTTCTGATCCGAAATTGTGAGATCGATGCAGATCTCTCCCCCGTGGAAAAGAACGAGAAAGTCCTGTGGATGGGGGATTCCATCACACAGGGCTTTGGTCCATTGCGCTCCGCGCATACGTATGTGAGCGTCGCAAATCGTCTGCTGAACTATGATGTTCTCAATCAGGGAATCGGCGGATATGTTTACGATAAAGAAGTGCTTGTACCTATGGAGGGATATGATCCGGATAAGATCATCATCTCTATGGGAACCAACCAGTACGGAACCGAGAGCATGAAGGGGATCGAGGAATACTACGAGCGACTATTGGAGGTGTATGGCAACCGGCCGGTCCTCTGTATCACTCCCATCTGGAGGGGCGATTCACCCGATGGCGAGCCGGTGCTCATCCGTTTCTGTCAGAAGCTGGCGGAGATTTGTTCGAGGTATTCCAATATCACCGTTGTTGAGGGATTTCGACTCGTCCCCCATTTGTCCGAGTATTTTTTGGATAATCTTCATCCCAATGCTCTCGGATCAGAAATTTATGGACGTAATCTTGTGTCGGCGATAGTGAAGACCGGGTTCTAAGAGAAAGAGAGGTATATATGGATTTTTCAACATTTAAATGGCTGAACAAGACGGAAATTGCAACAAAAGGAGATCAAATCGCAATTTATGCGCCGGAATTCAGCAACTATTTTAACGACCCTATCCCTGAACACGGGAGGTTTCCGGGACCGCATGGTGACGCTCCGTTTTTCTACAAAGAAATGGATGGGGATTTTGTTATACAGGCGAAGTTGAGACCCAACTTCCAATCGACCTATGATGCGGCATGTCTCATGGTCATCCAAAATGACAGCATGTGGATTAAGGCGGCTTTTGAGAGGTCCGATTTCAATACCAATGCGGTTGTGAGTGTAGTGACCAATATTATCTCAGATGACGCGAACGGTTGTAATATTGATGCGGATTCTGTTTGGCTCCAAATCGCAAGAGTCGGTAACAATTTTGCGATTCACTACTCTCTTGACGGACAGAAATATGACATGGTACGCGTATTCTATTTGCCGATCGAGAAAACAGTCAAAGTCGGGATAGAGGCACAGTGCCCGACGGGTGAAGGCGGCTACCGTTACTTCAGCAATCTGTTGATTGAGAAGCGAACAGTTGCCAACTTGCGTGCGGGGCGTTGACGCAAATCTGAATACGGTGAACATCTCTCTGTGGTTTTATGATGAGAATTTACGGCCGAGCAATGAGTCTCGTCGAAACGTGACAAGCTCTTGCGGTATCGATTATGATGGATAAGTAAAAAAAGCGAACGCGGGTATCTGAAAAGGTGATTGACATGAGAACGTTGAATGACTATTTATACTCCGGCGATACCGTTCTGAAGATCCTTCAGAGATATTCAGAAGACTTGAAGCAGTCGGCGAGAGAAACGGATAATCAAATTGATCTTCTGCACTGTAATGTTCTGCTTCAAATCGCGGAACTTCTGCAGCACAACGAATTCTTGACATCGCAATCGCAGCGGATTCGCGAGTTCTATAAACTGATGGCGAATGACTATCCTTTTCTTGCCTTCACATTCAAGGGCCGTATCAAGTCCCTGATCCGAGCGGAGTCGAAGTTCAACGGCCATATCGTCGAGTACATCTACGATTACTACCGTAAGAACGGCAAGTACCCGTCACTGATGGAATTGAAAAGCAATCTCAATTGTTTTCGCGATCTGATTGCCTACAGAATCGTCATCTCATTGCCCAAGTGCCATCTGAAAGACGGCGAGAATCGTGCGACAGAAGAGAACAAGTATCTCTATGACGTAGCCAATAAGCTCCTGGGATTTCTGGAAGAGCGCGGCTTCACTGCTGAACCTTCCTCCTTCACGGGGAAGAATCAATCCCCTCTATTGCAGGCGGATGTTCGTGAATACTATAAAGACTACGTCGAGAATCCGGAGGCAAGCGGCTACCGGTCGTTGCACATCACATTCTACGACAACATTGCCCGCTGCTATATCGAGGTACAGCTCCGCACCAAAGAAATGGATGATTTCGCGGAGATCGGGCCGGCCAACCATCTGGGTTACGAGAAGCGCCAGGAAGCCGAACGCGCGAAAAGAGAGGCCATCCCCAAGGGCGAGAACATCTACTTCGACGATGCCTATGAGCGCGGAATCCAATTGCAGAACCTTGAACTTGCGAAAATCGACGTCAATATGTTCGCGGCGATGGACAATTCCCTGATCAACGACGGCTGCGGCCTCTACCGTGGACGACTGATCCTTCCCTATGAACACCTGTCGAGATTCCAGAATGATCTGATTGATTGAGATCCATTGGGGGGGCGAAATTCTCGTTGATGTTAAAATGTTGTATTATCGACAATTTTATTTTGATATTCCCCGATGATTACCTACTCAAACAGCGGAATTGGGTATTTGAGTAGGTGCGCCGGCGTCCCGGCGCGGGTTTCTTATCTATGACAAACCTACTAAAACGGCGTCTGAGCGCATTTTAGTAGGTCGGGCAGCCACGCGGTGAGATTTCGCAGCCCTATGTACAAGTTAAGGCCATTGACCGAATGAGTATATGTGTACGAACGTCGCCACCGTAAGGATTTGTGGAGGAAACTGGCCATCCGCGGTATTTTCGTCCACAAGACAGCTCGCGAGACTCCCTCTATATCTATGATTAACACGACAACGCCTCTTCAACACCCTTTAACGCCTCTCATCCATCTTTCTCGTCAACCAATTCGTCACATCCTGTAGCATCAAGCCAAGATTTCCGACCTGGCAGTGATTGTCCGCGTTTTCGCTCTTCGTGAAGATCTTCTCTTCCAGCGATTTTGCGTTCGTAAGCAATGCGACTTGTTTCTTGTGCATCTTGATCGGGACGTAGTGATCATGCTGACCGGAGAAGTAAAGGACGTCCTGTGTGATTTGCTCACAATGCAGGTTCTCGGCGTTCAGGTTCAGAGAATACTCGAACGCTTCCAATGGCGCTTTCTTCGTAATATGGGACAATTGTTGGGTCTGCCAGCCTTGGATGTCCTGTTTCCGGCTGACATTGACGAAGGAATCGGCCGTGTAGTTGCGCATGTGTTTGATGAAGAACATCATCAACGACCGGGCAAATTCAGGGGGGATTCTGGAGTAATCGATCGCATGTCCGGATGCGATGACGTATTTAATTCTCGGTTCGAAGGCCGCGGCCCGCAGGCAAAACCAACCGCCCATCGACAATCCGAAGATCGCTGCGTCGTTGATGTTGTAATGATCGAGAATAGTTTTGACCGGCCGCTCCCAGCGGTAATCGAGCGGAATGCCCTGCTTGAGCAACATGTGGCCTTGACCGGGTCCCTCGAATCCGATGGCCTCGAATCCGTTCTGTGAGAGATATTTCAAGATGAAGAACCATTCCTCCACGAACGCATCGAATCCGCCGTGAAGAAGGACGGTTCCCGTCTTCGGACCGACGGCGGCAAACCGCAGGATGGGTATTTGGGCGTTTTCGAAGGGTATCATCTCTCTTGTGAAGCTCTCGGCGCTGACAGCCCTGTAGAACACGTCCGAGAACTTGTCATAGATTGCGTCTTTTCGCGCGACATCGTAGGTTGTATAGAATTCAGACGAACGAAAGTATGCGGCTGCATGAAGGAGTCGCCCCTCCTGCTCCGCTCCTACGGCATAACGTGTCATCGTCTCCGTCCAATCATGGAAGGTCTTGATCTCCTTGCCCATGCGAACACAGTCCTCATAATCCGCAAGTCCAATCGAGTGCCAGCGGTTCAGTTGGTAGTTGAAGACCTTCTTTGCGTGAAAAGGATAGTAACCGACGGGGAATTTCACTTCGTTCACAGACATAGGGAGCCTCCTAAGCTTCGCTTATCTCTTCAGTAATCCATAGAAATACATGCTTCGTAACTGTTCCTGTGCCTGTATGTGATCGGAAACACAACTCTCCCAGTGGCCATCCTTAACGATCTCGTTGAACTTCTCGGTGACGAGCCAGATCAGATCCGGCGATAGGGTTGGGTCGATCTCGCCTTCTTGTTGAGCCTTCCGGATGTTCGCGAGATACCTTTGCTTGATCTCTTCGGAGACGGATTTGACATCGATGATCTCCTTGATGAAGTCGCCCTTCATCGACGCGAAAAACTGTACCCTCCAAGCCGTCATCATCTCCACCTTCTCCGGATAGGAGAGTGGAAGGGCATTAATCTCATCCAGTCGCGCGAAACCAATCTGCGTCAACTCCTCCCGAATCACCCGGATCAGGTCATTCTTGTCCGTGAAATACTTGTAGAAGGTGACCTTGCTGACCTTCGCTTCCGCGCAGATTTCCTCGATCGTTACTCTTCGGATGCCATGTCGAAAAAACAAGTTCTTAGCGGTGTCGATTAGGGAAATGTACTTCTCGGATTTTGTGCTCATAATCACCTCAACGCGAAGGGCTTACGAAATATAAAAAATTTACGAATATAGTAAACATATAACACAAAAGTAAACCGTGTGTCAAGGGCCAAAGTTTCTCGCATTCCATTTTCCGCATGCCTCAGTATTTCATCTCCCATTACTACGCGGTATTATCATCATAGGTGTATGTTTTCGTGAGAATAAGAAAGGAAGAAACATGAAAAAGTATGGCAGGCGAATCCTTCTGGCCCTACTCGCCGTCATCGTCCTTGCCGTCGGCGGTTTCCTTCTCTATACGTCTGATTATTATCGCGCGGATCCTGACGCGTTGCTTGTCATGGACAATTCCGGATCCGTTGTCACACAGGACAATACAATAACTCTCACCCCGGATGACGAAACCGATACGGGGATCATTTTCTATCCGGGTGCCAAAGTCGAGTACACGTCGTATCTGCCATTGTTGCAAAAACTGCAACAGAGAGGATATCTCTGCGTACTGGTTCAGATGCCCTTCAATCTGGCGATTCTGGATATAAATGCGGCAGAGGGCGTCTTCTCCCAACACCCCGAGATTGAACACTGGATTCTGGCCGGGCACTCGTTAGGCGGTGCGATGGCCAGCTCGTATCTCTCCGATCATCCCGAAACTGCGGATGGGTTGATCCTTCTCGGCGCATATGTCTATGGCAATGTACCGGTGGAGGATACCCTGGTTCTCTACGGATCAGAGGATCGGGTTCTTGACCGCGCTAAGCTTTCCGGCGGTGACAACGAGGTAGAAATTGAAGGCGGGAATCATGCGCAGTTTGGCAATTACGGCGCGCAGGCCGGCGACGGCACGGCGACGATCTCAGCAGAGGAACAGCAGAATATAGCGGTCGAAAAAATAGACGAGTTCATCAAGCAACTATCGGTGAAAGAATAACGAGTGGAACACAGGAGAGTGTCCAAATGGAAGGAGTATCATGGAAAAGAAGAGACCCCAAAAAGATTCAACAACATCTCCTAAACAACTTCTCCGCGATCCTGACATAGAGCCGACGACAGATGTTCTCGCTCAGGCACTCGGGGCGTCGAAGGATGCTTACTTGAGGTTTGTGAATGAACTTGCAAATCGCGACATTCAGCTGGTCTGGCGTTACTATACGGATGGCAAGGCGTGGCTGGCCAAAGGGCTCTGTCAATGGACCGGGGCACGGGGCGGGAAGAAGGAAATGACGGTTTTCTGGCTGTCGATTATGGAAGGATTCTTCAAGGTGAATGTCTTTGTCCCGGAGAAATATCGCGCAGATCTCCTGCAACTCCCTCTTTCAGAGGATGTGAAGATGATGATCAAGGATGCGAACCAGCTGGGCGAGCGACTGAAGTTCTTCCCCGTTGTTTTCGACATGAGCTCGGATGAATTGTTCGGCGATCTTTTCGAGATGGTTAATTTCAAGAAGACAATGAAGTAAGTTTCTATTCTTAAAATGGAGAAACTTCCAATGTTGATGCCGCCGAAGAATTATATCTCAGGAGATTCGTTTATCGTCCATCTCTCTATGCCGCCGGATTATGATCCAAGTCAGAAGTACCCGATGGTTGTCATGACGGACGGAGTCTGGCGCTTGAGCGATCATCCGGAGCTTCGCCCCATGATGGTCGACGGCGAAATCGAGCCGGTGATTCTGGTCAGCGTCGGTTACCCGAATGACTATGATTATCGGATGATTCGGGAGAGGGACCTGATTGATGATCCGGAGAGTTATCTGCATTTTATCGCGGATAATCTTGTCCCGTATCTTTGTGAGACTTTCCCGGTAGACAGTGAGGACATGACATTCACCGGACATTCGTACGGCGGGTACTGGGCGTTCTATGCGTTGTACAACTCGGACACAATCGGTAAGAATCTTTTCGCGAACTATTATATCGGCAGCCCGTCGTTCCAGGCTTCGACAAACTCTCTCCAGATCGCTGATTACGAGGCGCCTACTATGAACGCAATACGACGTTGAAAGCCAATGTGTACATCACCGTGGGAAGCATGGAGCCGTCGATGTTCATAGCTCCGATCACCTCTTTTGTCGATGAGATGAAGGCCAGAGGAGACGCGAGCCTTGTTGTGGAATATGAGATCATCGAAGGGCACGGGCATGATACAGTGTTCAAGCCTTCGATCCGCGAAGCACTGTTGATGTTTTATGGGGTGGAAGACGCCTGAAAAGCTGATTGATGAGGGGGGCTTACCAATGGGATTTCTCAATTTTCTCAGAGGAAAAAACAAACGCCAAGCGGACAAGGGTGTCAAGAGTCGAGCAGATGAGTATTTTCGAAAACTGGAGAAATATAAGACACTTCGAAAGCTCGATGTAGCATCTGTTCCGGATGAGGATGTTATAACGGCTGTCATGAGCTGGATGTGGGCTAAGGAATAAACCAATTGTTCTTTAACACAACGGGACAATTCGCACAGATGGCCGAGGAAGGATTTCGCTCAATTGGAAGTGACAAACTGAGCCGTATAATGAGATCCGCGATCGAGATACATACGGCAAACAAAGAAAAACTGGGAGAATATCAAGACGGGACATTAGAGAGTTTCTCAGCATCCTACGATGAGGAGTTATTTAATGACTTGGATGATGAGTTTTCTGAGGAAGAACCGAAGATCGATGATCTTCTCATCGCGTATATTCGAAAGAACGAGAGCGCCTTTGGAGATTGAGTAACTAGAGATAATAGTAGAGGATTGAGTAGTACGTCATTCTTGAACCATTGAGGGGCACGATTATGATGAATGCAAATGAGTTCGACATGTGGTCCAAGACATATGATGTGGATGTTACTCTTTCGGAACATGCGGATACGTATCCTTTCTCCGGGTACAGCTGTGTTTTATCATACATATATCAGGAAATTCAGGGTAAGGATCATAGCAGAATTCTCGATATCGGGTTCGGCACAGCAACGTTGACAGAGAAATTTTATCTACAAGGGCATGATATCTATGGAGTAGATTTCTCACAAGAAATGGTAGATATTGCCAAAGGGAAAATGCCGGATGCAAAACTATATACGTGTGATATCTCATCGGGAATTCCGAAGGAAATAGCCACGCAATCCTTCGACTTTATCATTAGCACGTACGCTTTCCACCATTTTGAAGAAGAGCAGAAGGTATCCATTATTCAAAGACTTTTGCAACAACTAGAACCCGAAGGCGTTCTGCTTCTGGGGGATGTGGCCTTCTCGACAGAAGAAGAAATGAGCCAATGTGAGAAGAGTAATCCGGATGTTTGGGATCATGACGAGAAATACCTAGTGGCTGAGAAAATCTGCAAACATTTTCCTCGATCAAATTTTCGAAAAATTACATCATGTTCCGGGGTGCTTCGCATAACTACATAACATCTGTCGACAGGCTTGCTATAGATGAGGAAAGATTACGGAACAACGACCGGGAGAAACAGATAGGATGACTTGCAAACCTAAGTCATGTAACAAATTCGGATCGAATGAATTGTCCGGAATTATGTAAAGATATTCATAGAACCGATGGGGATTATCGGTAGTAGAATACAAGTATAGATCAGACATTCACCGGAACGACAGATTCCTATTTATCGCCGGGTCGGGATGGGTACGGTGCGGAAGAGATGACATGATGTGACAGAAGCAATGTTACCGCCGATTGGGTTAGATGATGAGGGGTTCAACGATGAATATTTATGACACCATCCTTGCGAACAACCGAAGTAACGAATCGAAAATCGCTCTCGCGATCGAACCGCCGGACCAAGGAGTTCGATCGGTAACGTATTCCGCGATGTTTGCATCCGTCGATCGCATGGCGGAGTCTCTTCTTGCGATCGGCTTGCGTTCGGGAGACCGGATCGCCTTGATCTCCGAGAACAGCCCCGAATGGATCATCGCCTTCCTTACTATCGCAAAGATCCGCTGTACGGCCGTTCTGATCGATGTGACGCTTACGCCCAAAGATCTTCTGCGATATATTGAGAGATCGGATCTTCGCCTGATCCTTATGTCGCCTCGCGTGCGGTCCGGGTTTGACGGACTCTTCCTTGCAGACATTCCCTGCGCGGACACAACGTCCGACGCGAAGCTTTTCTCGGATACGGGATTCTCGGGGAAAATCCGGGACGAGAGCATCGCCGGGGATGAGACGATAGCGGCGATCATCTATTCTTCGGGAACGACCCGTACGCCGGCCGGGATTATGCATACGCATGAGGCCTTGATCCGCTCGACGTTGATGTGCGCCGAATGCAACAACCTGGTTGAGACCGACAAGTATTTGTCCGTCGTGCCCAACAGCCACATTTACGGACTGATCTGTCTGGTGTTGGGACCGATGTTGATGCAGGGAGATGTTTTTTTCATCTCGGAGAATACCCCGGCACAGATTATGAAGGCATTCGCCGAATATCGCCCGACGATTTTCCCCTGTGTCCCGCGTGTTTTCGAGTTGTTTCGATCGGAGATCGAGAAGAAGATCGCGGCCGATCCGAAATCGGCGAAGTTGTTCCGCATCTTTTTCCCGATTTGCTTGAAGCTTCGACAGAAGACCGGAATCAATCTGGGCAGGAAGCTTTTCAAGGCGATTCACAAGGGCTTCGGCGATCGGATCAAAGTGTTTTGTTCGGCCGGTGCGCCGATGGATCAGAAGACCGCCGAGTTCTATCTCGGTACCGGGTTCAATATGTTGATCACATACGGCGCGACCGAGACCAATATCCCGACGCTCGGTAATTACGGCAAGAAGCTCACAGCGGATTCCTGCGGTCGCCGTTATCCGGATGTCTCGGCAAAAATCAGCGACAGCGGAGAACTGATGATCCGCTCGGACTATATGATGAAGGGCTATTTCGGCGAACCGGAAATGACCGCCGAGGCCTTCGAGGACGGCTGGTTCAAGACCGGCGACCTCTGCCGTATCGATGCGAAGGGACATTACGTCATCACCGGCAGAAGGAAAGAGAATATCGTCCTGGCTTCCGGCAAGAAAGTGACGCCCGAAGAGGTCGAAGCTGCGTACCGCTCCTTGCCCGGTGTCAAAGAAATCATCGTCGCAGGGGTCATGGCTGCCGGCAAAGGATACGACGAGATTCATGCATTCATTGTTGCTTTGGACAAAGGAACACCGCGCGAAAAGATCGAAGATTGCATTCGTGAGATCGGGACGGAGCTTCCCGCACAAATGCGAATCACGACGGTTCATTTCGTGGAGGAAATCCCGAAGACTTCGTTACAGAAGCCCAAACGCTATCTCCTGCGCAAAACCGCCGAGGAAGAGTTGAGTCAGGAGATTCGGGAGACGGATGTCGATTGTTCAACCCTTACCGTCGAAGAGGAGCTGATCTTGATCATCGCGCGAACAATCGGGTGGGAGCCGTCACGGATCAAACCGGAGAACGGACTCTATACCGATCTCGGCATTGACTCATTGCAGTCCATCGAACTTGCGATCTCTCTCGAAGAGCGATTCGGATTTCCGGTCGACAAATCCTTCTCGCGCGGCACGACGGTCCTCGATGTGCTGTCAACCATCAAGAACCGGGAAGGGATCAAACAGGACGCCGTAAGTACGTCCCTCTATCCCCATAGGAAGAAATTCGGCGATTACTTCCTCTTTCGCCAGGTCAGCAATCTGGCCCGGTTCGTCTACTCGATCCGCTTCGAGAACGAATCGGTTCTGCCGGAAGACAGCGGATATATCCTCTGCGCAAACCATGTATCGAACTTCGACTACCTCTGGTTGGCGGCCAAGTTCAACCGGAACCGCTTCGAGAAATTCTGCTGCATGGCCAAAGCGGAGCTTTTCGAGAAGGGCGGCATCAGCCGGACGCTGTCGCATGTCTGCGGGATGATTCCCGTCGATCGCGTGAACTTCCACTCCGATACGATGAAGAGCTGTGAGAATATCCTTCGCGAGAAGTGGGGCTTGCTGATTCATCCGGAGGGCACGAGAAGTGTGGACGGCGAACTGGGTGCCTTTAAGAAAGGCGCCGCGGTACTCGCGATCGAATCTGGTGTCCCAATTATTCCCGCATATATTCACGGGGCCTATGATATATTTCCGAACAATATTAAGATGCCCAGGCTGTTCAATTTCCGGCGTATGAAGAAATACGCGGTGAACGTATTCTATGGAAATCCGATATTCCCGGAAGGAAAGAACGCGGACGAATTGATCGAACAGGTCAAGAATTCGATCCTTGAGTTGAAACAGACGGCGGTGACTAAGGTCAAGTCGTAATTGCGTTTCGTGGGGAATCCAGAGATTATGTGGCGTCCGGTAGGCGGAAGATATTATAGTGGAGAATGAAAACTCTGCTAGAAGCGGAAGTTTTTGTAGTGGAGAATGAAAAGTTTCTGCGCGATTTGCTTTTTCTGCTATAATTGAATGCAAAAGGAGGTTCTCCTTATGGTTCAAAGAACGCAATATTTGGAAAAGCTAATAAAGATGAGAGACAAGAAAATCATCAAGGTGGTTACCGGTATTCGCCGGTGTGGAAAATCTACCTTGCTTAGCATGTACCGTGACTATCTAAAGGAATCCGGTATCGAGGATGATCAGATTATCTCGGTGAACTTTGAGGATGTCGCAAACGAATTTCTACTTGACTATAGAAAACTCCATGAGTATGTAACGGATCGGCTGAATCCTAACAAAATGACCTATGTGTTTCTGGATGAGATTCAGAATGTGCCTGAGTTTCAGAAGGCTGTCGACAGCATTTTTATCAAAGACAATGTGGATGTCTACATCACAGGCTCAAATGCACAGCTACTTTCCGGCGAACTGGCTACGCTCCTTTCTGGTAGATATATTGAAATCAGCATGCTACCGCTATCTTTTGCGGAGTACTTTGAGTTGGTTGGCGGCGATAAACGCGACGCGTGGAACGGTTATTTCAGAAATGGTGGATTTCCGTATGCTGCCGGTATTGAGGATGAGCACATTCGCAGAGAATATCTGATGGCAATTTATAACGCCGTCTTGTTGAAAGATGTCGTCGCTATAAAACGCATTTCGGACATTTCTCTGCTTGAGAGTGTCATTCGATTTCTTTTCGACAATATCGGCAATACTGTTTCATCGAATAAAATTGCTGACAGCTTGACGTCTTACGGACGGAAAACGACTTCGGTAACCGTCGAGAATTACATCGAGGCACTCATAGCCTCCTTCGTTCTCTATCGGGCGGGTCGTTATGACGTCAAGGGGAAACATCATCTGAAGTCACTTGAGAAATACTACATTGTAGACATTGGCTTACGTCGCATGCTTCTCGGGGACGCGAACGCGGATATCGGGCATATTCTCGAGAATATCGTATATTTGGAACTGCTTCGACGTGGATACGCCGTCAGTATCGGCAAGGTCGATGACCAAGAGATCGATTTTGTCGCGACCATCGGGGGGGATCGGATTTATTATCAAGTCTCGGCGAGCATAATTGACCCAACAACCTTTGCGAGGGAAATTGCTCCGTTAAAAAAAATAGCTGATCATTATCCCAAGTATATTATCTCCATGGACGAACTTCCCATGAGTAATGATGGGATAAAGCAAGTAAATATTGTGGATTTTCTACTTCAGAGATAGTTGGGAAGCACAGCGATGTAGGAATAAATGGGGCTGTCTTAAAGCACCTGCTTGCCAGGGAGAACAACCCCAATATACTGTCGCAAATAGTTAAAGCTTTCCTGAAAACATTCTCTTACAAATGGATGGAAGGCCACGCGCACATACGAAAACCCGGGGATCGGCCTATTTCGTATGTGCCTCAATGATATATAATCCCTGGCTGGCCAGAAGGCTAACACTACAATGAATTGCGACAGCCTTCACTTTTGTTGTATTCATTACATAGGATGCGATGCAATGGTTAGTTTCATCTCCGTAATAACGAAAATTATAAACCTACGGAAGCGAGAAACATGCAAGACTGTACTATCGTCATTTGAAAATAAACAGGGCTGTCTCTCAACTTTCGTTTTGAGTCAGCCCCAAACTCTCAACCCCAAGTCAGATTCTCCCGGAAGAACGGCCCCAGGTGATCCTCAAAGGTATTCACCGGCATACTGTGTCCGCCGTCGAAGGCAAACACGGTCGGCTCGATGCCCGCCGCGCGAAGGAGCTCGACATACTCCGCGCAACCGGTCGGGATCCAGGTATAATTGTCATCACTCCCGTAACTGATGCCGATCGCGCGAAGCGGAGTTCCCAGTGCAAGATACGCATCCAGTTTCTGGCGCCAGTTGCCGAAGCCGCTGTACCACTTATCCACAATAATCTGATCTTCTTCCGAATTGTCCATCGTAGGCACACTGCCGAAAGTCTTGGTGTTCTCGGGATTGGGTGCGAAGGCTCTCCCGTATGCGATCAGGAACGGTGTGTCGCCGGTCCAGGTTCGCATCGCCTCCGGAAGAGCATCATCCTTCATGATGCCCGGACTCATCGAGTACACGGCGGAGAATACATCCGGATTCTTGAGAGCCAGGTTCATCGCGCCGAATCCTCCCATCGAAAACCCGCAGATACCCCGCGACTCGACCTGCGCCAGCGTGCGGTAGTTCGCGTCAACAAACGGGATCACCTCATCGGTGATAAAGTCCTCCCAGTAGCCGGAGGACGGCGAGTTCACATAGAAGGAACCGCCGGTTTTTCCTTCGCCGGCGATCTCGACCATGATGAAAGACTTCTCCCCTGAGGAGAAAAGCTTGTCCAGAAGCGTGGCGGAGTTCTGGATGAAAGCCCCGGGCGTCTCTCCGTGTCCATGCAGATAGTACACGACCGGATAGGATTCTTCGGAGTCGTAATAATCCGGGGGAAGATAGATAAAAATATTCTCCAGGCCGGAGTCCCCCAGAAGATTATGGTCCGCAATGCTCTTGGAAATGATTTCCTCTGTGATCATATAATCTCGCGGGGCCGTTGTCTCGGCGGCCGCTGCGGTTTCCGACGCCGTCGACGATCCGGTTGTTGCATCGATGGTTATCCCTTGTGTGCTTTCCGAAGTACCAATATTGCCGCCGCACCCCGTGAGCAGACCTATGCCGAGGACAGCTGCGACAAAGATTGCGTAAAGACGTCGATTCATTCTTATTACCTCCTCGTCGAATTGACGGTATTCTCTCTACAGTACATACTAAAATCGTAACGCAAAATGAACCGATATTGCTGTTTTTCGCGAAAATGCGTTTGTCGCCGCAAAGACGCAGGTGCCCGGGGGAGGATCAGAACATGGGAAAAGCAAGCCGCGCACTGGTCGAAGATGCCGTCAACATTATCGAGAGCAATCTGAAAGAGCCGCTCTCTCTGGAGGATGTGTCACGGCAACTTCATCTCTCCAAATTTCATCTTCATCGGCTTTTCCGCTCCTTGACGGGGCAGCCGATGATGTCGTATGTCCGCGGGCGCCGGTTGTCTTCGAGCATCACGGATCTATTGGAGACCGATCTTAAGATCATCGATATCGCGGAAGAGTATCATTTCGAATATGAGCAATCCTACCAGCGTGCCTTCAAGCGTCGTTTTGGTCTGGCGCCGACCGAGTTCCGCCGGAGAAGGATCGAACTTCCCATCGACCAACGGCTGGATTGCGGGCTGATCTATGACCTGCCGCAGGGTGTTCTCCTGAGTCCTCGCTACTGTGTTTTGCCGACATTCTGCGTGGCCGGGGTGGAAGAACTGATTGACCACCGGGAGAACTACGAGAAGATTACGGCGAATTCTCTTGCCCTGCACTTTCATCTGCATCTGCGCGAAAAGATACCGGATCGCAGGAATGATCCTGTTTACTATGGACTAATCACGTACGGTGAGAATCCGGAGATCGCAAACTACTATATGCCCGGTGTTGAAATCGCGCGCGAGCAACCGCTGCAGGCGCCGCTGCTGTGTCGCACGCTTCCGACGAATACCTATGCCGTCTTCCGATATATCGGGTTCCACGCACCGGAAGAACTGTCGATGCAGAATCTCGGCGCACTCTATGCGTTGATAGATGCGAACTGGTACCCCTATACAAAGCACCAACAAGCAGCTCCGTATCATTTTGAACGGATGGACCTTCGCAACTGTTCTCCTACGTACTGTGAGACCGATATTTATATTCCGATCAAGACTTGAGCAAACGAAGGATCGTATGCCAAAACACCGATAATGGATTGTGTCGGATACGTATTTCTTATGCCCACGGCACTCCGCCATAATGCGACGCGGCGACACGTCCCAGCTCCGCGCCTTGGCGCAGAGCACGTCGGATGTCGCGCGACTCGATGTACTCGGCGGTGAACCCTGCCTGAAATGCGTCGCCGCAGCCGGTCGTATCGAGGACCTTCTCGAGAGGGAGGGCTTGCTCGGCGTGCGTCTCGCCGTTTATGATCGCGATGCTTCCTCCCGCACCGAGTGTCAGAACGATGATGCCCGCGAAGCGCCGAGAGATCGAGATTAGATCGGGTAGTTGATCGGCGACGCCGCCAAAATAGGCGATATCTACGGAATTGAGACCTTCTTCAAGAAGCTCATAGGTATCGAAATGCAGGAAGTCGACAGCGAGGAAATTCCGCGCGGTTTTCCGGCGAAGTGCTTCGGAATAGTTGTTGCCGTTCGCGTGCGTCGACCATAGGCGATACTCCGTAATACGTGCCCAGTCCGCCTCCGAAAGGGTGAAGTCGGGATATACGCCGTTCTTCCAGGCCCCGTCTTCGCCGAACCGCTCACCGTTCTCATCGTCGATGAGCCGGTTTGACGCGGTCTGGCCGGGAAGGCGGAGCATCCCGGCAAGGTCGACCTCGTTGCGGCGAAGCAGATCTTCGATCCGGTCTCCGGCCTCGTCTGTGCCGAGAGCGCCGAGAAACGCAGTCTCCCAACCAAGCGTCCGGAAACGGATTGCCTGATTGAGGGCGTTTCCACCTGCGAACGCCTCGCCTCGTTGCGGGAAGAAATCCATGGCGGCGACACTGAAGCATGCGGCTTTTTTCATAGGGGGACCTCCGAAGATTATTTTTATCAAAGGCTGTAACGCGTTACAAGGAAATTTGCAGCATTGCGCGAATCGTTTAGTGATATTCTAGCACTTTGAAGGATGTATAATACAAGAAAATTTCGATTCATTCAGGAGGCTTTTGGAGATGGCGGCTACAGATGGGAAGCATTATCTTTTCACAGCGGCGGGAGCAGACGATACAGATCATGTGCTTGCTCTGTATCGTTCCGTTTCCGGCGGCGATTTCTGCACATGGAATGAATTCTACCCCGGTTTTCGGGAGATTACGGCAGATTATGCGAGCGGAAATTTGTTTGTCTTGAGAGATGACGGAAGAATCATCGGAGCGATTTCGATCGTACCCGAGAACGAATTGGACGAGCTCGACTTTTGGCGAAGAAAGGAAGGGAAGATTGCCGAGATTGCACGCGTAGCGATAGCGCCGGGTTATCAGGGAAAAGGATTGGCGCTGCACATGGTGTACGAGATTGAGAAGATTCTGATGAGCAGGGACTACTGCGCGGTACATCTGTTGGCAGCCCTGACAAACATACCGGCTTGCCGTACGTATCAAAAGGCAGGTTACCAACGGCTCGGTGAGTGTGACATGTACGGGCACAGGTTTTGTGTCTATGAGAAGTCACTTGATATAGTGATGGAGAGAGGTAAACAATGATGATTTCTGATGAGA
Organism: Bacillota bacterium; assembly: GCA_023397475.1. Taxonomy (GTDB): domain Bacteria; phylum Bacillota; class Clostridia; order Saccharofermentanales; family Saccharofermentanaceae; genus Firm-13. Next base: position 33,904 of record JAEWUD010000030.1, on the reverse strand, counting down.
AAATTCAAATGATTCTCAGTCTGCAGCAAAGTGCCATCGATCTCGGCAACCCCCCTTTTGCAGCCGTTATTCTTGCGGACAATCAGGTGATCGCCGCAAGTCACAATAGATCCCGATCCTCGGGAAATCCCCTCGAACATGCCGAGATGGCTGCCATTCAATCCGCGATTCAGCATTATGACGCGAAAATTCTGACCCGTGCACACCTGATCTCGTCCAATGAACCCTGCCCGATGTGCATCGGTGCCTGTATCTGGTCCGGGATCCCGGAGGTGACGTACTATATCTCGCAGGAGCAGGTGGAAGCGATTCGCGGTTGGGGAAGATTCATGCCCGCGAAAAGCATCGCGGAGGCGGACGATTCGGGTATAGTGATCCATGGGCCGATCGCGAACGAAGAAATGCTCAAGCTGCATCAGGATTTCTGGAGCACCGGCAGCAACGCGTTACAAAAACATTCGATTCATTTGCCCGAGGAGAAGACAAATTTGGGAAAATAACCGAAAAATAACGCCATTCCTTTGCTTTGCACCTGAACAAATGTGCATTAATGTACTATTACAAGCAAGTGATCAATTTTGGTTAAGCATATTCTTGTTCTTTTAGCATGCCTGATGTTCAGTAGGCAACAATCTTCAGAGGAATAGTCAAGGTCACAGAACGCAGTAGACTTACTTCGTTTTCAGGGGGTATCTCAGTATGGTCAAGAAACTTGCAACAATCCTATGTACGATCGTCTTCCTTCTCATGGCTATCCCGATCGCCGGTGTATCGGCAGAGACCGTTAATCCAGCGGATGGACCAACCGTTGATGTAACCGGATCTGCCGCAGGACATATCATTCACATCGCGGATGGGCTTTCCGTCACAATAACGGGAGTCGCAGAAAATATTCAGATTGTGTGCGGGAGTAATGTCACGCTTACGATTAACAGTTTGACGATTACGAACACAATCATTGATGGATCTCCGATCCAATTTACTGGGGCCGGAAGCCAGCTGATTCTAAAGGGATCGAATGTGTTGACGGATACCGGATTCTGGTCGGCAGTATATGTCGGGAGCGGAGCGGGACTTACGATTAACAGTTCGACAGGCGGTAGCCTGACCGCAACGGGAGGGGCTGATTCTGCCGGCATTGGCGGTTCGGGTGCCTCTTCCAATCTTCCTGCCTCGTATACAGAGGCTGATATTGAAGATAACAAACCGGTTAATACTTCACTGCACGACTGTGGGACGGTGGAGATTACCGGTGGCAATGTAACCGCATATGGCGGCTCCGGTGGCGCAGGAATCGGAGGCGGATTCTTTGGCGACGGAGGTTCCATAACAATCTCCGGCGGCAGAGTTATCGCAAAGGGCGGAGATTCTGGCGCGGGTATCGGAGGAGGAGCATTCGGAGACAGCGGAACTCTTATCGTTTCCGGAGGTATTGTGTTTGCTGAGGCCGGGAATGAGATGCAAGGGTATGAAGCCGATGACGGTTTCCCCGGTGATATCGGAGCAGGCGCGTATGCATCCACCGAGAATTCACCGATCATATCCGGTGATGCAGCGGTTTTCCTTCGCAACGATGCGTGTCCGTCTGCTGACACGTCAACACATACGCACGAATTCATAACAACTATGGATAACGGAGAGGTGTTTGGAACCACAGTTCCTTCAGGTTGGACGCCGGAATTTGCCGCATATCTACGGATTAATACGATAAATTTTGATGCGAATGGTGGCACAGGTTCTGCGTCATCTGTTACCGGGCTTTATCAGACATCGGTAACCCTTCCCGGAGCGGGCGTTATGACGCGCGCCGGTTATAGTATGACCGGATGGAATACCGCTGCGAATGGGAGTGGGACGAGCGTCACTCCGGAAGGCGCCTATACATTCAATGGGGATGAGACTTTTTTCGCGCAGTGGACAGCAGATCCGACTCCGACACCTACCCCAACACCAACACCATCGCCAACTCCGACCCCAACCCCAACCCCAACCCCAACCCCTACTCCTACAATGACGCCAACTCCGACGCCAACTCCGACGCCGACGTCGACGCCGACGTCGACGCCTACGCCTACGCCCACTCCGCCTGGTTCGACACAAGGCGTTACGAAGACGGGTGAGTCGCAGAATCTATGGTTAACCGTTGCACAGATTTCCGTTGTCGGAGTAATCGCGGTTGCCGGCATTACATTGTGGGTGATGAGATCCAGAGTGCAACGCAAGGCAAGTAAGAAGAAGTGATAATTGTCTATCATTTCGGAAACTTCTTGCAAAAATGTCAGAAGATGGATTTAATAGAAAATTGCAGATGTAACGGCAGTGCCCTTGGTGCTGCCGTTTCTTTATCAGAAGAGGAGAGAAGTATCGGATGCACTATGATCTATTCTCAATTGGCGGAATAACAATACATAGCTACGGACTGATGATCGGGCTGGGGGTCATCGTAGCGATGATGGTAAGTGTGTTCCGCTCGAAGACAAAAGGGCTCAGTAGTGATATTGTCCTCAATTTAACGATTCTTTGTGCAATTCTCGGGTTTGTCGGCGCGAAAATTTTATACGTAATTGTTGAATTTCCGATGTTTCTGAAGAGTCCATGGGAAGTATTCAGCGGCAGCGGATTTGTCGTGTATGGTGGCATTATCAGCGGTGTCCTAGCCGCTATCCTGTATTGTAAGATCAAGCGATGCGACTTTTTCTCGTATCTGGATTTGCTGATACCATCCGTCTCTCTGGCCCAAGGATTCGGTCGAATCGGCTGTTTCCTTGCAGGCTGCTGTTACGGCCGCGCGACGACAGATTGGTGGGGGGTCACTTTCCCTGAAGGGAGTATCGCGCCGGCGGGCATTTCGCTGATCCCTACGCAGTTGATATCTGCTATCGCTAACTTTGCCTTAGCAGCCTTTCTCATCATCTACAGTAAACATGCAAAGAACAAGGGAAATGTGGGAGCCGCATATCTCGTACTGAACGGAATCGGACGCTTTCTCATCGAATTCCTGCGCAATGACGACCGCGGAGGCGTTGGGCTCCTGTCCACGTCGCAGTTCATCTCCCTGTTCTTCGTGATCGGCGGGCTGAGTCTTTACGGTTTCAACGCCTGGCGCGAAAAGAGACAGGGAATCACTTCGCCACAACGCTGATCCGTGCATGAATATTCCTTGCGTTCTCCGCTTCATCTACCATTGCAATTGCGTAGTCGGCATAACTGATTTGACTCTCGCCTGCGCCGCTCAGTGTTAGCTCCTCGCCGCCAAGCGCATACGTGCCGGTACGTGGACCCTCAGCACGGAAATCAGCTGCGGGGCTTAGGAACGTCCACCGGACGTCGTCTATTGCACGAAGAAGATCGAGAGCTTCACCCATAGCGTTCGCCAACGGTTAAACATGGAGGGAAATTCCGGTGTGTCGACTAGCTTCACGGATGGAAGATGCTCATCGTCCGCGATCTTCTTGCGGGAACCAGGCGCTTCGGACAGCTGAAGAAATCCCTCACAGGTATCTCACAGAAGGTGCTGACCCAGCACCTGCGAATCATGGAGGAGAGCGGTCTGGTGCACCGTGAGGTCTATGCGGAGGTCCCGCCAAGAGTCGAATACTCTCTGACAGAGACGGGAAAGAGTCTTAAGATCATCCATGACGCGATGTGGACTTGGGGCGAAGAGTATCAGAAGCGGATGGCAAGAGAATGATGAATGAAGAGCTGCATATCTTTTTCGGAAAATGCAGATGAGACGGCAGTACCCATGGTGCTGCCGTTTCTTTATAAGCACCATGAGTTCCATGCCCTTCCATATTTGATCATAGAGTCTGTTGACAGAACAATGTTCTTTAATTTAGAATAAGAGAACATTGTTCTGTAAGGAGGGCTGTTTATGCGCGTAATTAGAATTACTATGTTGCAGCTGAATAATTATTTCTCGGATCAGGAGACGGGATATACAAAGGCTGCATCAATGATTATGGAGGCTTCGAAGGAAGGTATCGATCTTGCTGTACTTCCGGAACTATCCGGTTGCGGATATATTCCGAATCAATCGATCTGGAAATTCGCGGAACCTATCGACGGTAAGACGGCACGCTGGGCTTGCGATTTATCTGCACAGTTGGGCATCTATATCGGTGCGGGGTTCATCGAGACGGATGGCAGAGATTTCTATAACTCTTACCTGCTCAGTAGTCCGGAAGGGAATATATGCGGGGTAATCCGCAAGGAGGATGCAGAATCCTACTGCTTCAAACGGTCCGGCGGCAACATTTATCTGGATACAGGGATCGGAAGGATAGGAATCGGGATCTGCGCCGATAATCACTACATGGATCGTTTGAAGAGAATGAAGGATGTTAATATTGATTTTATGTTGATGCCGCATGCCAGTCCGGCGCCTTTTCGGACGAACGCGAGAATATCCGGGAAGGATATCGAACTTTTCGAGAAGCAGCCGGAGATGATCGCATCGGTATACTCGAAGTATCTCCGAAGACCGACGGTCTTTGTTAATTCCGTGGGTTCCTTTCCCGAATTCGCCGGTGGATATTTTGTGAAAGACTTCAACGAGAACTTCCGACTGATGGGCGGCTCGCTGGTCACCGGATCGGACGGGGTGCCTAAGACACGAATGGGAAGCGCGGAATCCTATGCGGTGGTTGAAGTATCGTTGGAACCGTCCGATGATCGGCCGGTTGAACCAATCGTTTACCATAAGAGATGGTTGCATCCGGGTAATGCAGTATTTCGCGGCATTGTAATGCCCCTCGTCACCCGCAAGGGGATTCGAAACTATGAGAAGAACAGTAAGAAATGGATGAGTTTAGTAAGAGAGGCGGAAGAATGTCATGGCTAGAAAACAACCGGAAATGAGAAAGCAGGAACTGCTTCAGATTGCCACTCGTCAGTTCGTTACTCAGGGTTATGAGAAGACTTCGATACGCTCCATCGTTGGTGAGGCAGGGGGCGAAATCGGGATGTTCTATCATCATTTTGCTTCCAAAGATGAGATTTTTCGAGCGGTTCTGGAGCAGTTCAATGCGGATTACGTGAGAGAGGCAAAAACGATTGTCGAGACATCTGGCGAACAGAGATTCGCGTGGGTTTTCGAGACCCTGCTTACCGCATTAGAAAATTCGATAGCATCGTATTCCGAAATGGATATTCAAGCAATGGATGCGCAAATACTCGCAATTCTGCATCACAACACGCTCGTTACTCTGCGGCCTTGTATAGCTGATATGATTGATATCTACGCGAGAAAGGGAGAGGTAGCACCGCTTCCGGGAGTTGATTCTAACCTGATGGCGGAGTTTCTGTTGTCAGGTATCAGCGCGGTCGTTCATGATAGGTCGATGACAGATATGGTATCGAAAAAAGAAGTGATCAGAACGCTCTCCTTTCGTCTGTTAGGCGTCGATTCATCGTCAAAATAAGTGAAGAACGTCTATAATTAGGCCAAAAAAAGCGCGTTTTCATGCGTGCTTAAAGGAATCACCGGTTTGAAGGCAAACAAAATGGAAACTGAGTACGATGATTTTTTCGCGAAAACACCGCAGGCAATGCCACTGTACAAATTCGCTGCAAGAAAGGGAAAAGAGGAGAAATAATTACTTATTGCAGTCAGCCTATGACGAAAGTCATGTATATTTACGATCTTTTTGCCCGTATAATGTTGCCTATAACGTTTCGCGGAGGAAAGATGCATGAACGAGAAAAAGGACCGGCTCATGTACATCGACAGTATTCGGGTCTTTGTCATCGTTCTGGTGATCCTGATGCATCTGGCGGTGACGTACAGCGGCTTCGGCAGTTGGTATTATAACGAGGGAGCGGAGATCGGCGTCGCGGAGATGATCCTTTTCGGCTTCTTCCAGAGCTTCTTGCAGGCCTTCTTCATGGGTTTTCTGTTTCTGATCTCCGGATACTTCGTTCCCGCGGCGTATGATCGCAAGGGTTTCGGCAAATTTCTGAAGGATCGTCTGATCCGGCTTGTGATACCCGGCGTCGTGTATATGGTTATCATCAATCCGCTAATGTCGTACTATCTGGCAGACTTTCTCGGTGAAGAGTTGCCCGGCTTCCTGAATTATTACGGACAGTACATGACAAGTGTTTGGGAGCTGGAGGGATCCGGCCCGATGTGGTTTGTGCTGGCGTTGTTTCTGTTCAATTTGGTATATGCCTTGGTCCGCCTCGTTCGCAAGAATCCTTCCGCGAGGACGGTCAAGGTAACCCCGAAGATTCTCTTTGGCCTGGGTCTGTTGATCGCGTTGCTCGCGTTCCTGATCCGTATCGTCTTGCCGATCGGAACGGACTTTCTGAATATGCAGTTCTGTTACTTCGTGCAGTACATTGTCCTGTTCGTCGCCGGAATCATCGCATATCGGGGAGATGGTTTCTCGAGGCTTGACGCAAGAACAGGGAAGCGTTGTCTGATCCTCGCGCTTGCCGTTGGGTTTGGTCTCTGGGCCGCGATCATGCTCCTTGGCCAAGCTCTCTCGAAAAGCGCATTCGCGACCTATATGTTCCACCCGCCGATCATCATTACGGCTTGCCTTCTTTTAAGACCACTTACGATCATGCCGATCTTCAAATTTCTGCTGACAGCCTTGATCTGTGTGCCGCTGTGCTTCGCGATCGGGTATTTTGTATTGATCCGGATTCCCGGACTCAAGAAGATCCTGTAAGAGAGGACGTTCGGAATGAGAGATTTATCGAAATATGCAAAATGCTTGATCGCTCTCGGTTGTTCGCTCCTGCTGCTTTGTGGGTGCGGGGTAGGAAGTCCGGCGGAATCACTGCAAGTGGAAACGCAGACGATCCAAACGGCCGTCGAAACATCTGTTCAAGTACAAGAAGAGCTTACCTCCGACAACACGGAGATACTCAAGGCTGCGACAGCTGAATTCATCGCGAGCGCAGGGGCCCAAGAAGAACGACGACTTGTGACTATCGATATTTCGGCGTTCGACAGGTCGGCGGAAGACTATAAGAAATGGGTTCAGGAGAACTATGCCGACGAGAAGACACTCATCCTTGTTTTCACGGAGATGAATGAAGTCCTCCGGACCCTGGATGCAGCTGAAGAATATATGGAGCGGAACGGATACGAGGTTTATCAGGACATGTCAACCGGTTGTGACTGGACGGCAATCCAAATCAAGAGGGTAGCCGAGGAAGAAACGAAGCAGACCTCCGAAGTGCTGTCTGTGGATATCTCCTATCCGATTCTATCGGGCGGCAAAGGTCTCGAGGTCCAGATGGAGTATATCAACGGGACATGGGAAGTCGCACGATTTAAGATGATGTATGTGGAATGAGGAACAAGATTTGAAGAAGAAAATCCTGGAACACCCGTACCTGGCCTGTTTTGTGATATTTCTCATTTGTCTGGCTGCAAGAGCGGTCGAATGCTTTGTGATTCGAACCGATGAGACGGCTCTGGCGGAGAATTTTCTCCATAAACTTTTTGGAATCGCGGTCTTGTTTGTCTGCATAAGATTCTTCCGGTGGAAGTTCTCCGATATCGGTTTCAAGAAGAAGAAAATCGCCCGGAATCTAGGAGCTGGACTGCTTCTCGGTCTGGTTTGCTTTGCGATCTCCTATGCGGTGGAAATCATCCTATTGATCTCCCAGCAGAAGCGTCCCTCGATCCAGTTCTTCGTCAGTGGATTCTCCATATCCGGAGAGCCGATTCGTCAGACCGGGGTCGTCTTTGTCCTCCTGTGCATCCTGATGAATCTAATTAACGTATGGATGGAGGAAGGAATTTTTCGCGGGTTGAACTTGAAGATCTTAACGGGGAAGGTTTCCTTTGCGAAGGCCAATCTGTTTGCCGCACTTCTGTTCGGTGTCTGGCACTGGGTCATGCCGCTTCGGAGCTACATGGACGGCGAGTCCTCGGTTGGGAACCTAGTCGTTCTGGGTGTAGGTTATGTCGTTCTCGCCGGTATTATGAGCCTCAAGTGGGGGATGCTCTACAAGATGACGGGCTCACTTTGGATGGGAATCGGCGATCACCTGTTCAACAATCTGATCGCGTCCAATCTGGTACACGTAGTTACATCTGACGGAGCGGATGATCTTCTGATCGTGCGGATCATTATCGCGCAACTTCTGTCCTTCGCAGTAATTAGCATCCTGTATACGAGGCATTCACGAAAAAAAGTCGCAGTTCCTTTGCAAGAGGAGAAAGTAGGCGCAAAATGATCAAAGTGTTTATGGTTCGGCATGGCGCTGAGCGCAATCCTTGGGCATTATGACCCAAGCTTCGGCTGTGAAGACTTTTTTCGGTTCATGAACTGGATGCCGTATATCATCGAGCTCGATTTTGAGGGGGGATCGGCTTGTCAGGAAGGTGGAGCACCTTTTCGTGGATAAGGCGAAATAAGGAAACACCGGAAGTTCTCTTCATCTAAGCTGGATGGATAGGAATTGTTATTGTTCCGATAACGGAATATAATGATGCTGAGGTGAAAAGAATGAAATACATGAATTCCAAGGAAACCAGCGACAAATGGGGGATCAGTGATCGTCGAATTCGCGTGCTTTGCGAGGCCGGAAGGATCGAAGGTGCGATGAAAATCGGACGAAACTGGTCAATCCCTCTAGATGCGACAAAGCCCTTGGATGCGAGAGAAGTCTATCGAGAGAATTACATAGGCTTGGAATATGACTTCCGCAATATCGACGAAATAAAGGAGCAGATTGATCGTTGCCGGCCGTTTTCGAGCGGCCTGGCGGATTCCTTGCGAGAGAAGTTGATTGTTGAATGGACGTACAACAGTAACGCCATCGAAGGCAATACGCTGACATTGTCTGAGACAAGGGTCGTTCTCGAAGGACTGACAATCGGCGGCAAGAATATTCGAGAACACCTGGAAGCCTTGAATCATCGTGAGGCGATTTTCTTTCTTGAGGCGTTGATTGCCGGCAAGGAATCCCTGAATGAGTGGAATATTCGCAACATCCATTCCTTAATCCTTAAGGGAATCGACGGATCGAACGCCGGGAAGTACCGGAGTGAGAACGTTGTTATCAGCGGAGCTGTTCACATACCTCCGAAGCATTATGAGGTAGCAAACCTCATGCAAAGGCTGATCGCAGAGTTTACGGATGAGTGGAGGAAGTATCATCCGATTATCCGTGCTACGTTGCTTCACGGAGAATTTGTGAAGATTCACCCGTTTATTGACGGAAACGGACGGACTTCAAGGATGCTCATGAATTTTGAACTCATGAGAAATGGATATCCTCCCGTTATCATCAAGAAGGAAGATCGGGCTCGATATTTCGATGCTTTAGATCTGGCCCATACCTCGATGAATTACGGACCTTTTCTGGAGATGGTAGCGGGACTTGTCGACGAATCAGAGAGACTTTGGTTGTCGCTGTTGGAGTAGGGGCGATTGCAATGAGGATTGCGAAGCGTCGCGAGCATATCATGTTAAGCAACTGTAGAAACGAAAAATATCTCCAAAACATACCCGAAAGGGTGTAATAGTTGAACATATAATAGAAAATATACTCGATCGGGTATAGAATTCTACGAAAAGTTGATATCATCCCCGATCGGGTGTAAAATTATTGTATGAATGAGATAGCAGAATTTATTAAGAGAAAAAGAAGAGCGGCCGGACTGACGCAGGAAGAATTTGCTTTGCGTTCAGGTCTTGGGCTTCGTTTTGTCCGTGAGTTGGAGCAAGGCAAAGAGACGGTTCGCATGGATAAGGTGAATCAGGCTCTTGCGATGTTTGGCATGCAGGCGATACCCGGAAGAAGGGACGAAGAATGACTGAGCCTTATCGGATCGCGTACATATATGTACGCCATACCTATGCGGGTATGCTCCAGGAAACCGATTCCGGTTACACCTTTGCATACGATTCTGTGTATTTACAGAATCCGGAGGAACCACCCGTAAGTCTCACACTTCCTAAGCAGTCAGCGGAATATTTTTCCAGGACGTTGTTCTCATTCTTTGATGGACTGATTCCTGAGGGCTGGCTTCTTACTATCGTGACTCAGAACTGGAAAATCGACCCGAAAGATCGCTTTCAGCTTCTTCTGGTTGCATGCGAGGACTGCATCGGCATTGTCAGCATCCGGAGGACGAGGGTATGAAATGCTTATATTGCGGATTGCCTTTGCGCGAATCGATCGATATTCAGGAGAAATCCTGCGGATGGCATACCAAATGCGTGAAGAAATTTTTCGGCACAAGTATGATGCCGGATCTGGACCTATCTGAAGAGTCAATACTGAAAATTGCTACGGAGAATGCTTCGAGCGGGTTTACGGTACCCGGTGTTCAGAAGAAGTTATCGTTGCATTTGGAGCTGGGAAAAGAACCGAGACTGACGCTCATAAACTACCCGACAGGATTCATTTTGAAACCCCAGACCGCCGAATATCAAGCACTTCCGGAAGCGGAATATCTTGTGATGCAAATGGCCGCGAGAACCGGTATTCGAACGGTGCCTTTCGCTTTGATCAGAATGAAATCTGCCGATAATGGATATGCCTATATTACGAGAAGAGTCGATCGTATATTGGCGAGAAGTAAGAAGTCTGTAACGCGAATGCTGGCGATGGAAGACTTCTGTCAATTGGACGGACGACTGACGGAAGACAAGTATCGCGGATCCTATGAACGCTGTGCAAAACTGATTAAGAAATACTCCACAAATCCCGGGCTTGATCTTACAGAGTTGTTCTTGCGGATCGCATTCTCGTATGCAATCGGGAATTCCGATATGCATTTGAAGAATTTCTCCCTCATTGAGACAAGCCCCGGTAGTCAGGAATACGAATTATCAGATGCTTACGATATGCTTCCTACCAATGTAGTTCTACCCGAGGACACGGAGCAGTTGGCGCTTACACTAAATGGGAAGAAATCGAATCTTCGAAGAAAGGATTTTCTGGCCTTCGCAAAGGCATCCGGAATACCGGAAAAACCTGCGGAGAGGATGTTGGACATGATTATATCGATGCAGCCGACATACCTTGAGATGTGCCGAGAATCGTATATGCCGGAGGAAATGAGAAATTCGATGGAGAAGTTAATTCTGGAAAGATCATTCCGGTGATGAGGGCGTATCATTTTGGGTCGTGAAAATCCATTGGCGGATGATCTGCGGTAAAGAAAGGTTCGTGAAGAAGATGGCGAAGATGCCGGTTGTTTTTGTAGGACACGGATCCCCGATGAACGCTATTGAGGATAATTCGTACACGCGCACCTGGCGTTTTTTGGGGGAGCGAATCGCCAGGCCCGCGGCGATCCTTTGTGTCTCCGCGCATTGGTTCACCCAAGGGACCCGGATCATGAACGGGGAGAACCCCAGGACCGTATACGACATGTACGGATTTCCGGAGGAACTCTACAAGATCACCTATAACACACCGGGCTCGCCGCTTTTCGCGAGAAAAACCGCGGAACTCATCTCGCGAGAGACGGTATTCGATAATTCCTGGGGCACAGATCACGGCACCTGGTCGGTGTTGGTTCACATGTATCCGGAGAGAAACATTCCCGTGTTCCAGATAAGTGTTGATGCCGGTGCGCCTCCGGAGACACATTATCAGATCGGCAAGGAATTATATGCGCTTCGCGAACGGGGTGTTCTGATCCTCGGATCCGGCAATATCGTCCATAATCTACGGCGAGTGGACTGGAGTATGGCCGGCCAAGGATTTGACTGGGCACAGGAGTTTGACGGATGGATAAACGAGAAGATTATGAAGGGTGACCATCGGGAGATCCTGCAATTCCGTGAGATGGGCGATGTTGCTCGGCTTGCCGTGCCGACCCCGGATCACTTCTATCCGTTGTTGTATACTCTTGGTGCGTCGGATGAGAAGGACACTGTTACGGTGTATAACCAGTCCTGTGAACTGGGGTCTCTGTCGATGACCGCCTATGTATGGGAATAGGCTGATTTGATTCAGCCGCGGGAGAGAGATTATGGAGAGAGTACGCTTTGCGATTGAGATCAAGGCCTCTAGAGAGACCGTCTGGAATGTGTTGTGGAAAGATGAGACTTTTCGCGAATGGGCGGACATCATTGACGAAGGTACGTTCATGAAGGGATCGTTGGTTGAAGGGCGGGACGTTGAATTTATCTCTTCAATCAACGGTTACGGCGTCACCAGTCGCGTGCATATGCTGAGAGAGAATGAGCACGTCCTGTTCCGGCATCAATCCGATACGATGTCGTTCGGAGATGCCGCGCGCGAGAACGAATGGACTGGAGGCGAGGAAAGCTACACCCTCGCGGAGAAGGGTGGATACACAATTCTTACGGTTGATGTGGACCTTCCGGAGGAACAGATCGAGACTTTTCGAGATCGCCAGCCGAGGGCGCTGGATTGCGTGAAGCGATTGGCGGAAGCGAAAGTTGAGGAGTGACGGGAAACTTTGTATTCCTGCATGGCGACGGTTTCAAATCATCACATGTATCAACTCGAGAAGGCTGGTTTCCCGATTTTTATCAGTGATTATGTACGAGACTGCTAAATATCCGAGCTTCGCACGTAAATGGGTCCGTCCGACGGATCTTTGTTAGTCCTGATAAATTAACACGCCCCTTGGATCAAATCGGATGCGGTAGTCACATAGGGGCTCCAAGCAAATTCATTTGTTGGCATTCTATCAATGACAAGCCTACTAAATCGGCCTCGGAGTGCATTTTAGTAGGTCGGCTTGCTGACATTGATACGTGGCATCTATTTCCCAGCCTTTGAAGTGAATAGAAGAGGCCGAATTCTCTTTCAACTGGCTTTCAAATGAAATTCAAATTTCTCGAAAAAGAAATTGACCCGCGGGTCAATCGGTGATATATTCACGATAACGGAGCGAGAAACGTTCCGCCCACGCGAGAAGCGTGATTGAATTGAGGTGATCTTATGATCAGAACTGTGAATTTCAAGAAGTATTACGGCAAACACCGGGGCGTTGAGAACCTTTCATTGACGGTTAAATCCGGAGAGATCTATGGATTTGTCGGGCCGAACGGCGCCGGCAAATCGACGACGATCCGGTCTCTCTTGGGACTTCTCCGCCCGACGTCGGGGGAGCTATATCTTTTCGACCGGCCGTGTACGGATCGGTCGCTTGCCGAGGTCAAGAATCGTATCGGATACTTGCCGTCAGAGAATCATTACTATGACCGGCTTCGCGTTCGGGAGCTTTTCACGTATGCGGCCGGATATCACAAGAAGGACTGTTCATCGAAGATCAAGGAGCTCTCGGAGATTCTGTCTCTCGACACGAGTCGCCAGATTGAGGACCTGTCCTTCGGAAATAAGAAGAAGGTCGGAATTGTTCTCGCGATGATGCACGAGCCGGAGCTTCTTATTCTGGACGAGCCGACAGTGGGATTGGACCCGCTGATGCAGAACAATTTCTATGATCTGTTACGCAAGGAGAGGTCGCGCGGGGCGACGATCTTCTTCTCCTCGCATATTCTTTCTGAGGTACAGCGCCTGTGCGACCGGGTCGGCATTATCAAGGAAGGCCGATTGATCGACGAGAAGGATGTGAAGGAGCTTCGGAAGACACAGTACAAGAAGGTCTCGATCAAGATGTCAAATGGTACACCGTTCCAGCAAGGGGATCTGAGCTTGACCGAACTTCAGGAGATGGGCGACGAGATTCACTTCATTCATAAGGGAAACGCCGCGGAACTGGCGAAGCTTCTGGCGGCGAATGAGATCGCGGACTTCTCCGTGACTGAGCCGGATCTGGAAGAAGTGTTCATGCATTATTATCGGGAGGAAGAGAAATGAGACTTTATGCATTTGAAATGAAGAGCGCGTGGAAGTCGCTCCTTGTATGGAATGTGTGCATTGTCGGATTCATGGTGTTCGCGATGTCGATGTTCCCCTCGTTTAAGGATATGGGAAGCTCATTAGACGAGATGATGGCGGGGTTCTCGCCGGAGATGGTCAAGGCCTTCCGCTTTGATGTTATCGACTTTACCGATCCGATGGATTACATCTGCTACATGTTCTCGTATTTCCTGATCGCGATGGGTTCGCTGGCCGTTCTTACAGGCGGCACCATCATCTCCAAGGAAGAGTCGGATCAGACGATCGACTTTCTCTATGCGCAACCGATAACGCGACTGTATATCGTGGTCAGCAAAATTGCGGCAGCTTTCTCGCAAGCGTTGATCACCGCGGTACTCTTCTTCCTCGGGACATGGGGAATTCTGGAAATCGTCGCGGACGAATATGACCTTCAGGGCCTTGTGATGCTTTGTATTGGAATTGCGTTATTCATGTTCCTTTTCACTGCGATCGGACTAGTTCTCGGTCACTTCATCGTGAAACCGGCAAGACGATTACCGTTTGCCCTTGGATTTGTGTTTGTCCTTTTTTTCCTGGACATCATGGGGAAGATCAGCGAGAAGGTGGAGGCGTTGCTCGATTTCACGCCCTACCACTGGTTTGACGGCATCGAAATTCTCCGAAACGGATTCACGCCGGCGTATCTTGCGGTTACAATAGGGATAATCATCGTCGGAACCGGATTGACCGGATTCCTGTATACGAGAAAGGATTTCGAGTAGAGCGGCATGTACGAGAAATTTCTGGCCATAAGTACGGAGAAGCAGAGAGCGATCTTGGGCGCCGCGCTGTCCGAATTCTCCCTCCATGGTTATCATAAAGCGAATACGAATACGATCTGTGAGAAGGCCGGGATTTCCAAAGGCCTTCTTTTCCATTATTTCGGAAGCAAGAAGAACCTCTTCCTCTACCTTCTGGATGATACGGTGAAGACAATTTACAAGGAAATCTTTGTGCAGTGCGGCGCGATTAGCCAGGATCTTTTCGAGATACTGCGCGTAATGGCTGTTGCAAAGCTTAAAGTAGCCATCGATCGACCGGCAGAGTATCGGTTCATCTATGACGCATTCATGAAAGTGCCCGAGGAGTTGAAGTCGGATATGGAGACAAGATTCTCCGGGATGATGAGCTTGTCAGGGGAGGAGATGCTTGCTCTCGTGGATGAGACGCCGTTTCGGCCCGAAGTCGGAAAGGCCCGCGCGATCCACATTCTGATGGCATACTCCCGGGGCGTTTACGAGAACTATTACGACAAATTCCGTGCAATTAGCGCTACGGAAGCGCTCGATTCCATCGGGGACCTCGAAGAGCAGTTCAATGGGGATATTGACTTGTTGAAGAAAGTCTTCTATAAGGATGAGTTTCTCTGATCGCAAAGAAGGTCTCTGATACGGTAGCGAGATTTCTTGCGAAAAATCCTGCAACACGACGCAATTTCTTTTCGCGAAAAAAAACGAAATACCTGTTGACCTTCGGGTAACCCGAAGGCGTAGAGTAGGTGTTGACGGCAAGGGTGCACACTTGTAAACGTCTTCGTTGGAGGTAACAGAATGCTTCGGATCGGTGAATTCGCAAGACTCAGCGGCCTTACGGCCGACACGCTCTACCACTATGAGAAACTCGAAATACTCATCCCGGTATCGGTGGATCTCGTCACGGGGTATCGTGCATACGATGCCCTGCAGCTGCTTAGCGTCAATAAAATTCTGGCGCTGAAGGACGCAGGCTTCACCCTGGAGGAGATTGCGGACGTCTTACACACGGAAACGAGTAACGCGAGATTGATCGAGAAGCTTGAAGAGAAGGCCCGACATCTGGAGGAGAGTTTATCCAACGAATACCAACGTCTCGGACGACTTCACACGAACATTTTCCTGATCAAAAACGGAGGTATTCCACAGATGAATGATATTACGATTAAGAGAGTTGAACCCATTCTGATCGCATCCCTGCGAAGGACAATTGCGAAAAGTAGCTTCGACGAGAGTCTCAGCGAGATGTGGCCGAAGCTGAACCAATGCATCGATGATAAAGGAATCAAGAAAACGATCCCCTGCATGATGTTGTACCACGCCGGGTGGTGGGACATCGGGGAACTTCTGCTGCACTATGACGAGGCAACACTGGACTTGGAGGTTGCCGAGCCGGTGACGAGGAGCTTCGCGAACGACGGGGAGGTTCAGGTTTATTCACTTCCGCCGGTCGAAAAGATGGCGTGCATCGTCCATAAGGGACCGTTCTCCACGATACCGGGAACCTGCGAACGGCTTTTCGATTGGATGAAGCACAATCACTACGTCGCGGACGGGCCGATGCGGGAGATTTACCATAAGGGAGATTGGATGACCGATGACCCGGAGGAGTTTATTACGGAGCTGCAGGTGCCGATCCGGTAATTAATTGCCGCTACATAAAGCACATTCAGCAACGAGACTGTTTCTGCCGGATTGTAAAATAGCCGGTAGAGACAGTTTTTTCGATAATATATACTAATATAAAGTGTTATTTATTCCAAATTGATTTGACGTTCCATAAAGAAAAACTTACAATTATCACAGGCTTGTACGTTACAGGCTCAACGAATTTTCGAGAACAGAGGTGTCCATGAAGGCGAGAGTCATGATTATTACCGCGCTGATTGCGGTGAGCCTTGTCTGTGCAGCCATTATTGTCTTTGTCTTGTTTGCAAACACGTCTCGACCGTCCATTGAGGGCAATATCGAGGTCAATGACTTTGTGACCTTCGGCTCCTACTACGGCGAGCCGATCCTCTGGAAGTGTGTCGAAGCAGATCCGGAGAATGGGATCATGCTTCTGTCGGAAAACATCATAACCCTCAAAGCCTACGATGCCGCCGAGAGCGGAGCGTGGTTGGGCCAGGGCGGCGAGTACTCGACGGATCTCAATGAGCAACAGTACGGGAGCAAGGTCTGGGCGACGTCGAACCTTCGGGAATGGCTCAACAGTGACGCGACGGTCGTCACCTATACGACGCAACCGCCGGTCGCCGAGGCGATCATCGACGGCGAGAATGCCTATGCCGACGAAGCGGGTTTCCTCACGAATCTGACCCAGGAAGAACGCGGCATGCTAATGCCCGTAACCCATGATAATTGCACGGATCTCGTCTATATTCTGAACTACGACGAGGTCGTGAAATATATCAGCATGGGAGATGATCCGTTCTACGCCTCCATGCAGATCATGACGGAGGCAGCCGCGGAGAATTGCACGTACGACATGACCTGGGGAAAGAGCATCGAATGGTGGTGCTTCATGCGCTCATCGACGAGAACTGATCCGGATGAGAAAGACCTATCCACCTTTGGCGCCGGCAATTTCTATTACAACTATCATGTCTTCTACGGCGTCTATCCGTGCACGGGCTCCGGTGGTGTTCTGCCCGCAGTGAATCTGAATACCGACCATTGTGTAGCGGGCGACGGCACGATTGAGAACCCATGGGTGATCGGGTGATCGGGTGATCGGGTAAGAGTCCTATACAAGGAATCGGATATAGAGGGGCTGTTGCAAAAGTGATTGAATAATCACTGGCGTAACAGCCTCATGCTTATATAAAATCAGTGCTCAAAAAGTATGGGCGAAATGGGCGAAACCGCCCTCAACAATCCGTTTCGCCTGACTCAGCATTCACACCGCGCGATCACACCACGCATTTTATGGGCGAAAAGACCCACATCCCCCAATTTCGCCCAGACTCCTCTTCTCCACTTTATGGGCGAAACCGACCCAACCCATCCATTTCGCCCATAAACCGTCACTGTGATGAGAATCCAAAGACACGATAGTATGGGCGAAACCGAACCAAGACGCCATTTTCGCCCATACACCCGACTCCAGAGTTATGGGCGAAATCGACCCTAACCATCCATTTCGCCCATAATCAGCGTTCAAGAAGTATGGGCGAAATCGACCATAAGCTGTGTTTTCGCCCATAATCACGGCAGGTGGCGCCTCATTTCAGCTTTGCGCAAGAAAGAGAGGCTGTTGCATCTCGAACCTTTACGTTCGTCTTGCAACAGCCCTTTGTGTTTTCGTACCGATTTCTCGTGAAAAGATTCTGACATTCCTGTTCTCTTCTACTGCTGCAATGCCCTCATAGCCCCCATATACGCTCCAACGGCGGAGTTGCCAATGGTTAAGATGAGGAACAAGATCGAGAGTACAACGCCGGCGATTGCGATTCCTCGCCGATTCGACTGCATACCCATAATTCCGAGAACGAGACCGACAATGGTTACCGGAAATCCGAAAAACGGAATGATCCATGCAACGATGCCGAAACCTCCCAGAATTAGTGATGCGATTGCTTTGCCACCATTCTTACTGTCATCCATTCTATGCTCCTGTCTCCCCGATCATTCGTCGATCAGCGGATGGAATTTCAGATTCTTTTTGCATTCTAATACAATCCTAAATCATTGTCTATTAACAGCAAAGAAAAATGACGGCGTATATCTATTGACTTAATTTGCCTCGATTTTCGCGACGATGGCATCGAGCAATTCCTCTTCTGTCCTATCTCCTGAATACTCGATCATCATGACCTGGTTGCCCTTGCGAACGAAGAGAATTGTAGAGTAACTGTCCGATGCGACAAAGGCTTGATCCAAGGCTTCGATGGTGACTTCGCGAAGGTCCATCGCGTTTTCATTGCGATCCTGATATTTCTCCACTTCTTTGTCCATCATTTCCTTCATCAATCCTTCGGCCATCCATCCGAATGTAAGCCTGTAGTACTCGACGTCCAATCTCGCATCGCTCTGTTCTCCGATGATATAGAAGGATTCCGATGTGGTTCGCATGTCCGGTGCCAGAAGGCTCTTGCGGATCCGCCCGTAGCCGTAAAAGACAATTGTGCCCTCGGGCATGGCTTCAATCGCCGCTTTCTCATCGTCATCAGAAAAGTCGACGCGGTAGTAGGCGTCATCCAAATTCTCGAGATCTCGGAGCTGTAGGAATGGTACTTCCGTTCTCTCAACATATTTGAAGCTGTCGGCCGCTGTTACTATATCGCTGATCGTTACGATCATGACGCCTATATTTGCGAATGTAAATATGGAAATGAGAATTGCGAAGATCGACAGGATCGTATTGAAACGTTTGTGTTTCGCATACGAAGCATGGTGGTCAATCGTCTTGCCCTTGAAAAGAGTCTGGCTGAGCGCACGCACGTCGATAAACTGCTTGATCATGAGAATGAGAGTAGGGATATAACACAGAGTCACAAAAATTTCATACCCGCTGCTATCAATCAAGTTAAGGTGGGGAGTACCACGGAAAAAAAGTTTCCAGCAGTTGACCATCACGATGAGAAGTGTACACAGAACGACGGTAATCACTGGGCCCACAAGAAATTTACGCAGACTGTCCAACGTAAAGCCCTGTTCCACGGCATCTGTGTGAACCTCGGTCTTTGCGGCCTCGGCAGGTGCGCGAAAAAAATGTGCCCATAGAACACTGCTGACGTACTCCCAGCCGCTTTCCTCATAGATTCTCTTGCGCTCCTCGGAGAATTTCCCCTTGGCAATGTCAATACGATATTCCATGTTGGCGGGATCTCGTTTCTCGAACGTGGCAAAAACGCGTCCGGTCTTCTTCAGAAAGAGGCCGCGACCAGCCAGATCGGAGAGCCAACTCTCGTACGGGCCGATCTGATACGGACTTGCAATGTGCAACTTTCTTACCACTTTACCCATTCTCGATTTCCCCCTTCATTGATGCGCCGTCATCTACCAGGTGCAAAAGTCTTGCGTATTCCTGTCGAAGCGCCTTCTTCCCCTCGTTCGTTATTGCATAGGTCTTTCTTCTTCCATCATCGAAAACCACGCGGATGAGTTTCTCCTTCTGCATCCGAGTGAGAACACCGTACAAAGTGCCCGGTCCCATATTCATACGACCACGTGAGACCTCTTTGATCGTGGCCATCAACTGATAGCCGTGATTCGGATGGAGCAGGGCCAGCAGAACATAGTACATGGCTTCGGTCATCGGACTTGATTCCGGAGGCATGACGATCACCTCAATCTCTTCTTGACTATTATGCGCCTCGATATATCGTGTGACATAATAGTAGCATGCTCCATCCTTGGAATCAAGACGGAGATTTCCATTCAAGCGAAAGCAGCGGTGCTTCTCGATATTCTTAACTCACCGGTGTAAAATCGATAGAGTAGGAAGATATCGAATTTGATTCAACGCAAGGTGAGATGACGTGACAGAGAAACCCCGCTCGTATATTGCCATCGACCTCAAGTCCTTCTATGCATCTGTGGAATGCATGGAGCGCGGCCTTGACCCCATGCGGACGAACCTCGTCGTCGCGGATCCCAGCCGCACAGAGAAGACGATTTGTCTGGCGGTATCTCCCTCCCTCAAGGCCTACGGAATCTCCGGTCGGGCCAGGCTTTTCGAGGCTGTGCAGAAGGTAAAGGAAGCGAATCTCCTTCGTCAACAGAAGGCTCCGGGGCACATTTTCACGGGAGAATCCTACGATGATCGTGAGTTACGAAGCTCACCGGAGCTCGCGATCTCCTATATCGTTGCGCCTCCGCAAATGGCGCTCTACATGGAGTACAGCACCCGAATTTACCATATCTATCTGAAGTACGTTGCTCCGGAAGATATTCATGTTTACTCCGTTGATGAGGTCTTCATGGATGTCACGGATTATCTGAATACGAACGGGCTTACCGCCCGCGAGATGACCATGATGATGATTCAGGATGTCTTACGGACAACCGGGATCACCGCCACCGCGGGCATCGGGACGAACCTCTATCTTGCGAAGATCGCCATGGACATCCAGGCGAAGCATATCGAGCCGGATCAGGACGGTGTGCGCATCGCCGAACTCGATGAGATGAGTTACCGGGAGTTTCTCTGGACGCATCGACCGCTCCGGGACTTCTGGCGCGTCGGACACGGTTACGCGAAGAAACTCGAGCAGAACGGGATGTACACCATGGGAGATGTCGCGCGTTGCTCGATCGGCAAGGCCACAGATTACAATAACGAGGCGCTTCTATATAAGCTTTTCGGGATCAATGCGGAGCTTCTGATCGACCACGCCTGGGGCTGGGAACCCTGCACGATCGCCGATATCAAGGCGTACAAACCGGGCTCCAACAGCATCAGCTCCGGGCAGGTCCTGACGCATCCCTATACGTTCGATAAAGCCAAATTGATCGTCCGCGAGATGACCGATCTTCTCGTTCTGGATCTGGTGGACAAGAAGCTGGTGACCGACCAGATGGTCCTGACGCTTGGCTACGATATTGAGAACCTCATGAATCCAGAAATACGCGAGTCCTATCGCGGCGAAGTGACAACCGACCACTATGGTCGCAAGATTCCCAAGCATGGACATGGCTCGACAAACCTGAGCCGCCAGACATCCTCCACGAAGCTGATCATGGAGGCGGTGATGGATCTGTTCGACCGTGTCGCGGATCGGAACTTGCTCGTCCGCAGGGTGAATGTCACGGCTAATCATGTGGTCGCTGAGAATTCGATCGAGAAGAGGGCCGCTCCCCGGCAGCTGGATATGTTTACCGATTACGAGGCGGAATTGCGAAAAGCGGCCGAGGAGGACGAAGCTCTGGCCCGCGAGAAACGAATGCAGGAGGCGGTCATCGAGATCAAGAAGAAGTTCGGGAAGAACGCAGTTCTCAAGGGAATGAACCTCGAAGAAGGCGCCACCACTGCATCCCGCAACCGGCAGATCGGAGGGCATAAGGCATGAAGAATCCCTATGAAGATATCATTCATCTGCCGCATCCCACCTCGAAAAAACATCCGCGAATGTCGACGCACGATCGGGCTGCGCAATTCGCCCCTTTCGCCGCGCTCACTGGCTACGATTCCTCCATCGCCGAGGCGGCTCGCCTGACGGATCGAAGAATTGAACTCGACGAGCACAGCCAGGAGGAGTTGAACGAGAAGCTGAACCTTATTCAGGAACATCTTCTCGATCAGCCGGAAATCACAGTCACGTATTTTCAACACGATCGAAAAAAGTCCGGCGGCGCTTACGTCACGTATACGGGCGTTGTTAAGAAAGTTGACGCGGTGGAGCAGATGCTCGTTTTTCGCAACGCAAAGAAAATACCGATCGAGGATATTCTCGACATAACGAGCGAGATGTTTGGATCAGTTGAATTGTAAGGACCAGTCAAAGGGTCTCAGTCCTCTTCGCTCTCCTCAACAGGAACCGTCTGTGCTACTTTTCGCACCTTGATACGCATGCGTACGATGTTGAACGCGATCAGGCAGGCGATGACGATCAGCTTGATCCAGCCCGGAATCGGGACCCAGATCGCAAGAGCCAGGAACAGGATGCCGACGAGCGCGTGGCCCAGAAGATTGCGCCGGTCGGTCAGGTAACCTTTGAGGCCGCGCCATATTTTACCGAAGATATTTCCCGTGTTGTTTCCCGCGGGCGATGTTTGTGTACTCATATCATGAAATCTCCTTGTTGTGTGATTTCTCCTGGCGAAGTTCGAGCGCGTGCGTCATGATGCGGTCGAAGTAATCGTTCAACTGCTGCTGCTCGGACTCATTAAGGCAGGAACAGACGTCATCCAGCCATTTATCATAGATATCGACGCTCTCCGCGACGCAAAGTCGACCGGATTCGGAGATGCGAATGACATTCTTTCTGCGGTTCTGCTCATTCTGTCGGCGCTCGATCAAGCCTTTGCTCTCGAGGGCCGCGAGAGCCTTGGCGACCGTCGTCTTATCGAAAAGCAGCGTTTCGGAGATGAAGTCCTGTGAGATGTTCTCGTGAAAGCACAGAAATGTGCAGATTGCATGCTCTGTGTCGGAGAGACCTGTGTCGCGCACTTGATCGCGAACGAATTCGCGCCCTAACTTACTCAGCATGTTCATCTTGCTGTAATTCATAACATCTCCTGACAGATGAAGATTCAACAGTTGCAAAATCAACAATACGCGCGGGGCATTCGATTGTCAAGTGAAAAATGTCCTGTCAAATTCTCGCGCCGGGAAGCCGGCGCACCGACGAAAGTGTAGTCTGCAGCCTGTTTCGTCGGTGCATTAGTGATTATTGGCACGCACCGGGAAGACAGCGCACCGACGAAAGTGTAGTCTGCGGCCCGTTTCGTCGGTGCATCAGTGATTTTAGACACGCGCCGGGAAGCCGGCGCACCGACGAAAAAGCAGTCTGCGGCCCGTTTCGTCGGTGCATCAGTGATTATAGACACGCGCTGGGAAGCCGGCGCACCGATTCTGCCGCGTTAATGTATCCGTTCCATCTATGCGCGGAGATGCAGATTTCTTTGGGCGAAGAGGAGCGGTTACTGCGGAATAGTACCGATCCATTGAACTTTCTTCTCATCGTAGTAGCTTTTCGCGGAATGTTGCTCGCTGGGATAGCCAATCGGGATCAGTGCGAAGGGAATGTTCTGCTCCGGCAGGTCGATGTACCGGCGGAAGAAGGCAATTGATTCCGGGTCTTTGCGGTTGACCCCGGTCCAGGTTGCGCCGAGTCCGAGCGAATGTGCGGCCAGAAGTAGGTTCTGCGTGGATGCGGCGCAGTCATCTTCCCAGTAGAAATCGAGAATCGCGGCGTCGGGCTCCCCGCATACGAGGATTGCCAGGGACGCATCCTTGACGAAGCCAACACCGCTGTGTTGTGTGGAGATCTGACCAAGTTTCTCTCGATCAGTGATGACAATGTAGTGCCGAGCCTGTTGATTGCAGGCGGAGGGAGCCTGCATGGCTGCTGCCAGTAAGAGCTCGATTGTCTCCTTTGTGATCGGCTCCGGTGTGAATTTGCGGACACTCTTGCGCGTCAGGATTGTCTCGATAACGTTATTCATATGTACTGCTCCTTACGAATATGCGGATTGAATGCTCCTTCTCATCCTAGCGTTCGGAGGGGCATAGAACAATTACGCACTTTATTGTGCGGTACTAACAAAATAGGTAGGGTCTTTGCGCGCGAAAATATCTGCGATACGATTCGTGTCGTCGATGTGACTCGGGCCGAGGGACTCTTCTGTCGGATTCGCAAGTATCAACCAAACCGTTCATAACTTCTTCGGCGTGTCCATGCTCCTGTATGAGATTACGGATTGGCTCGGTCTCGTGGCGCTCATCATTGCCTTAGGCTTCGCGATCATGGGACTTACGCAATGGATCCGGAGACGGAAATTCCTTCAGGTGGATCACAGCATTCTGACCCTGGGGGTGTTCTATCTCGTGGTGATTTTCGCATATGTATTTTTCGAGTATAATGTAATTAACTACCGGCCGGTACTGATCGACGGTTTTCTGGAGGCGTCCTATCCGTCGTCGACCACATTAGTCATCCTGTGTATCATACCGACCGCGATGATGCAGTTTCATCGGCTGATCCGACACAAGACATTACGGGTGGCGGTCAACGGGCTCGCCGGAGGGTTCGCCGCCTTAATGGTTATCGGGCGCCTGCTCTCGGGCGTTCATTGGATGACGGATATTCTGGGCAGCGTTCTCTTGAGCTCCGCACTGGTTCTTCTGTATGACGCGGTGAATCGACGTATCGATCCGTAGTGGCTCGTGACACCCTGAAGGTAGGGGGGATAGTATGCGAAAAATCAATGTGTTTCTGACCTTCTCACTAGCTATCTTGTTGGTGGCAACCGGTTGCTCGCTAGGTGTGACCCCTGCCTCCTCAACGCCCCCAGCATCATCGACGACCACCGAATCCGCCAGGGAGCCGACAGGGCCGGACATTGTGGAAGGGCGCTTGATCGTATCCGATGAGCTTGTTACAGATCTGGCCCTCATTGACTGGGAAGATATCTATTCGGTGACCGTGCGCAAATACGTCGACGATGGCGACATGGGCACTGTCGTAATTAAGGACAAGGAGAAAATCGCTCAACTCGAGCCGTTTCTGGGGTCTCTGACGGTCATACATACGACAACCACACTGTCCGATCCGAAGGAAAATATTGTCTACGAGATCGTCTTCAACATGGAAGGATCGGACGAAGATGACGGCGCGTTTCTCTCCTTCGGTCCTGTATATGAGGATGGAAGCTTCGCGATTGGCGGCACGTTTATCGCGACACAGAAGCTCGATCCGCGGACGAGGCTTGTACAGACGAATCCGTTAGCAACCTTTGATGAGTTGGAAGAGATTATGTTATTATTGGGTGTGGAGTAACTTTTCGCGCATTTGAATTGACAAAGTTCAGATGGGTGGAGATATCTCTTATAAGAGTTATTATCTCGCAAAGGAACGAATTCGAAAAATGAACGCACTTATTGTCTACTATTCTCTCTTCAAAACAACGGAGAATCTTGCCCTGGAAATTGCCATACTTACAGGCGGTGAACTGCGGGAACTGGTTCCCGAGAAGAACTACTCCTTTGATTACAACACAGCAGCCAAAGAAGTTCGCAGCCAAATCGCGCGCGGCTATTGTCCGCCTCTCGTGACAGGCAATGAGTCAATCGATGCATTCGATACGATCTTCATCGGATCCCCGAACTGGTTCGCAACCTTCGCGCCACCTGTCTTGAGCTTCCTTCGAAGGCACAATTTCTCCGGGAAAACCATCGTTCCATTCTGCGCGCACGGTGGCGGAGGTTTCGGTCAGATGGAAGCGGATATAGCAAAGGAATGTCCGGGTTGTCATTTGTTGCCGGGATTTGATACGAATGGTGCAGCACAGACAGAAGAGATTGAAGCTTGGCTTCGTGGGGTTGGGGTGGAGACATGACTTTGTCACGATCTTCGTGATATTCCTGCGAGAAGCCTAGCGAGAATGAGTTTCGCTGGATTGATTGACGCGTCGATATAGAAGGATTTCCGGGGGGCGAGCCAACCATTGTCTCTCCAATAGATATAGTCCGCTCGTGTCTTATCGGTATGTGCAAAGTCTTTTTTTTGCAACTGGAAGGCATATAACTTCGCAAACTTTGCGACGGGTTTTCGCGTGCGTTGCAGTTTCTTATCGAAGGCGAGCGCTGCTTTATGAGCCTTTAATTCGTTGATCTTCCATTGTCGCGTTTTCGCCTCGACTGAGAGATTGGGATCGAGGTTGACGCCGAGTCTCTTTACCACATCGAACCCCCATGTCTCGATCATCATTGTCATTAGGATATTTACGATGCCAGCACCGTCGGACCCGGCGGAAGAGACGACCATCGCAGACTTGCCATGAAAACGTGGCCTGTGGCAGCAGTAGGCGAAGCGGTCGACAAAGTTCTTGAAAAGCGCGGATACATTCGCAACATAAACCGGGCTTGAGAAGATCACCGCATCGGCTTCCGTCATCTTTTTCTCCAGAAGTGCCCGGTCATCCTGGAGCGGGCACATGCTCTCATCTCCCGATAAACATTGATAGCATCCCCTGCACATCCGGAGATTCATCTCACAAAGATGAACTTCATCGAATTCGACGGGAAAATCTCCTTCACGCATCACATTTGCTATCTGTTGTACAACGCGAAATGTTGTGCTGGTCTTTCTGGGACTGCCGTTTATTAGAAGAATCTTCATACATTGTCCTCCGCAAAAAGCTTCTGTCACAACGGCAGATGGCTCTCGATTAAATCTTTGATATACCGTTCCTGGTCGAGCGGATTAAGGATGTCGTAACCCGAATACTCATGAAATTGCTTCGGTCGAAGTGCGGCGGACTGCATATTGCTTGCTATGGAGAACGTGATCATACGGGCGACGCGATCCTCGCCGTTTGTTATCTCGAGAACGAGAGGAAGTAGAAGCTGCGGTGTATTTACATCACCTTCCGTCAGCTCAAAACGTGATGCCAGTTGAATCAAATAAAACTGTTCCGCACCAACGGTCATCCATTTTCGCAGTAAATGACGGAGTCGACGGCGCGGATCGGTGGAGATTGAATCCGGCTCATCCTTCTGACGCAAAGCCATCTCCGAAAGCGCATGCCCCACAGATTCCATCAGCATTGCGTCTTTGCTTGCAAAATGATAACCAATCAGACCGGTTCCGACACCCGCGCGTTTAGCAATTTCGCGTACGGTTACCTTCTCCGGATCTCTAACCTTACATAGGATCTCGAAAGCCGCCGCTAAGATTTTGTTCCGACCGTCTTTCATCTGTTCCTCCCTTTGTCAGAAAACTGCACATGTTCAGTATGTGACGAAAAGCGTGGAATGTCAACACAAAGTTGAACGCGTTCAGAAAAATAGGGAACATTCCTTAGAAAATCGAGAGAAATAGTTCCCTATTAACATCTTGTTATATAGGGAACTTTATTGTAAAATATTGTCAGCAATGTTCCCTATGGAGGTGCCCAATGGACGGCAGTTTCCCAGAAATACAAAACCTCTTGCAAAAAAGAGCGGAATTCCAAGCTCGCTTGAACCAGTTGCCGTACGATGGATCGCCCGAGATCAAGGAACTGGGAGATCGGAAGTATCTCTATATTCGCAAGCGTGTCGGGAGCCGCCTTACATCCACCTATGTGGATGCCTATTCGGACACACTGTATCAGTTGCTCTTGCGCAATGCGCGGGAGGCCAGAGAACTCAAGAAATCCATCCGTCGTATAGAGAAGGAACTGGCAAATCATGGTTTTATCGAACAGGACCTATCGCCGGAGGTAATTTTTAATCTGGAATTTGCCCGGGCGAATATGAAATCGAACATCTATGACCAGGCGATCCTCGAAGGTGTGGCAACCACTTTCCCACAAACGGAAGACATCATTGATAACGGTAAGATCAGTGGGATGACAGCGACGGATGTTCAGAAGATACTGAATCTCAAGCATGCATGGGAATTTATTCTCGACCGGGATGTTATCCAATGCGACTCAAATTATCACATCCTCAGCCATATCGCCAAGCTTGTGAATGAAGGCTTCTATACAGACGGCGGTAGAATTCGGGGTGTACCGGTGAAGATTGGTGGATCATCCTACATTCCTCCGTTACCAATCGAGTCAACCGTCAAGGATGCTTTGCGAGAGATAACCCGACAAGAAGAATCTACTATCGATGTTGCAATTCATCTTTGCCTGTACTGTATGAGGGCGCAAATTTTCAATGACGGAAATAAGCGGGCGGCCGTTCTTTTCGCAAACCATTATTTAATCTCGAAAAGCGGAGGACTTCTTGTTATCCCGGAGAAGGAAGTGCCGACGTTCAAGAGTATGCTGGTGGAGTACTACGAACGGAAAGAGGACAAGGGAATCGTCACATTCATGAAGGACAAGTGCTGGAGAAGAATCTGAAAGCTGTGGGAATCGGGAAGGTTCTGAGACGGCCATCAATGACTGTGGCAGCATCCCGGATCAGATTGAGGAAATCGTATGGCCTATAACGAAAGAATCAAGAACTTCGGGCGAATCCGCGAATACATGCGGGAATTCTATGTCTTCGGCTTCAAGAGTCGAGAGGAGTTCTCGCGCAAGAGCGCGCGTTCCTACGACGACGAGAAGAGGCGCATCGAGAGTTGGCTCGGCGATTATATGAGATTCACCCAGACAGCTGAGGGAAAGACGGTATTCCTGTCGATTGACAGCCGTGCCGCGCAGCATAATCCCCTGTACAAGGCTTGGAAATCGAGAAGTTTTACCGATGGCGACATCACCTTGCATTTCATCCTTTTCGACATCCTTCACTCGTCTGACATTGAGCTGACGATCACGGAAATTATGGATACGATCTGCACGGACTATCTCACTCTTTTCGAGCAGCCGATGTCCCTGGATGAGTCTACGTTGCGAAAAAAGCTGAAAGAGTACGTTGACGAAGGCCTTCTGGTCACAGGGAAAAGCGGTAAGCAGATCACCTACCGAAGAGCAGGAGATACGGACCTCTCGAAACATGCGAATCTTCTGGATTTCTTCTCCGAGATGGACCCCTGCGGCGTCATCGGATCCTTCCTGCTCGATAAGGGACGCCATGAGGACGAGATCTTTACCTTCAAACACCATTACATCACCCAAGCGCTCGATAGCGAGGTGCTATGTGATCTGTTTCTCTCCATGCGGGAAAAGCGAGAGATTGAGATCGATAACCGGAGCCGAACCGGTCATGAGAGCCGGATTCTTGTCGTCCCGCTCCGTATTTTTATCAGTGCGCAAACCGGGCGTCAGTACCTGCTCTGCTTTGATCGAAGACAGAAGAAGATGCGTGTCTGTCGTGTGGATTATCTGGAGAATGTGCTCCCGGGGGAGCCATGTCCGGACTTTGATGCGTTGCGCGAGAAGCTCGAACACATGCGGAAACACATGTGGGGTGTTATGACGCGCAAGGACGCGGCAAAAACAGAGAGGGTCTCCTTCGATATCCATGTCGAGGCGGATGAGGGATATATTATCAATCGGTTGGAGCGAGAGAAGCGCAGCGGAACCGTCGAGAGAGTGGACGCGCATACCTACCGGTTCACTGCGGACGTATATGACGCGACGGAATTGGTTCCGTGGATCCGGACGTTTTTGTGCCGCATCGAGAAGATACATTTCTCCGACCGTCGACTGGAGGCTCAGTTCCGGTCGGATCTCAACGCAATGTATGATATGTACGGGGTCAAGCCTTCATCGAATGATCCGATGGTCTCCGTAGACGCGCAGGAAGAAATCGATCGGGATCCTTTGACTCGGGAATTTGCAGAGGATGGAGGTGATGATCTGTGATCTTTCGTGAGATCTATGGAGCGTATTACCAGACCGTTGCGAGAATCCTCACCCGTGCTGTCGCCGGGGATCTGACCGAACAAGAGATGCGTCGCATCTGCGCGGAGAATGCTTTCGCGGAGAGTCCTCTTACCATTGTGCCCTCGCTGAAGGAATCGCGATGGCAGCTTCTGACGAAGGATCTTCGAACGCCGATTCGACACGTACCAACGATGCCACTCACCACGATACAGAAAAGGTGGCTCAAGGCCATCTCTATGGATCCTCGTGTGGCGTTATTTAATGTAGACTTTGAGGACCTTTCCGATGTCGAGCCGCTGTTCACATCCGAAGATTATGTAGTCTTCGATCGGTTCGGCGACGGCGACAATTATACCGATGAGAACTATATCAAGCACTTCCGGATCATTCGTCAGGCCCTCCGTGACGGATTGCCCCTCCGCATCCAGATCCTGGACCGCAAAGGCAATCCGATGTACATGAAGGTGCGACCGGATCATCTTGAGTACTCGGAGAAGGATGACAAATTCCGCCTGATCACGACCGGATGCCGATACGCCGGCACGATTAACCTGTCCCGTATTCTCTCTGTGAAGACTTGTGCGGATTCGGGGTCAGAGTTGGGGCGAACACCATCCCGGAAGACCTGCAGTCTGACTCTTGAACTCGTTGACCGGCGCAACGCGATGCAGCGGCTTCTCCTTCATTTCGCACATCTGGAGAAACGCGCGGAGCGTATTGATCCCGAACGCTATCGCGTCATACTACAGTACGATCAGGCAGACGAGACGGAGATCCTGATCCGCGTCCTCTCGTTCGGACCCTTTGCGAAGGTCATTGAACCGGAGAGCTTTGTTGAACAGATTCGTTGCCGTCTTCAGAAACAAAGGGAGCGGTAGTTGTTCTGATTCTCGCGAAAATCTTATAAACACATAATCACTATGCTGCGAACATCTCCCGCGAGAGTTCGCAGCTTTTTTTCCGTGATCCATGAATCCAGCTCTGGCATGATGAACGTGCAAGGTTACCTGAGGCTTGTGCTTGAAAAGCACGGCGGTGCGCGAGGAGTTCCGAAGCGTATGCCGGTACATTGCTCATGAGGGGCATGTGACAGAAATGTCGTGTCCCATCACAGTTAGACAGGTTCGATTCCTGCACATGCATGAACTGCATGGTTTGGTAAACAGCTGTCGGAAGGACAGGAGAAGCCGAAGCGACTGTTTCGGTAAAAATTGTCCTTTGCAATTGTCCCGCTCAGAGGAGGAATCAAGGCTTCGGCTGAAGAGAGATCCGATGAGCAGTATTCCGGGGGCTTTGCGCCCGGTCTGATATCGGAAGAACTCGTCGGCAAGCCAGATCTTGATCCCGCTTACCGACGCCTTTCCTAAAGACCGAAGCCCGTCACCGCAGTACGGATGATTGCAAATCGCGAGAAAACCTTAAAGGGGGTTATGAATATGAGAACTACAATTCACGAGAACGAGAGAGGCTTGCTTTTCCAGAACGGCCGCTATGTCAAGGTCCTCGAGCCCGGCAGACACTCCTTCTGGGGGGACCATGAGATCGAGGTACTTCGACTGGAACAGATGATCCAGTCAAGAGGGGCAAGTCTCGAGACCTTGCTCCAGGATAAGGCGTTTGCAGACAATTCGGTCGTTGTTGACGTCGCGGACTGCCAGTTGGCAATACACTTTGTCGATGGGAAATTCAGCGAAGTACTGCGTCAGGGCAAGTTCGCCTTCTGGTCCATTTACGTCAAGCATACGTTTACCCTCGTCGACATTTCGACGCCCGAGGTTACTATGGATGTGCCGCAGTATCTTTTCGCGAGAATACCTTTCAACTTCTTCCAGAAGTTCGAGGTAGCCGAGTACCAGAAGGGGCGCTTATACTTTAACCAGAAGCTCGTCCGCTTGCTCGAGCCCGGCACGTACTATTTCTGGAAGACTGAGGTTAAGGTCGAGGTTACCTGTGTCGATACGCGTCTTACGCAGATGGAGATCTCCGGGCAGGAGATTCTGTCGCAGGACAAGGTCGAGCTTCGCATCACCTTCGTCTGCAACTACCGTATCGTTGACTTCATCCGAATCCAGAACGATATCGATAACTACAAAGAACAGCTTCATGTCGCGGCGCAGCTGGCTCTGCGCGAGTATGTCGGCAAGTACAGAATTGACGAGCTTCTTGAGAATAAGGACCAGATGTCTCAGTTCATTCTGGATCGCCTGAAGATGATCGAGAAGGAGCTCTTCATCGAGATTACAGCTGCCGGAGTCAAGGACATCATCCTTCCCGGAGAGATCCGCGATATCATGAATACGGTACTGGTCGCGGAGAAGCGCGCGCAAGCGAACGTCATCACGCGCCGGGAGGAGGTCGCCTCGACGCGCTCACTCCTCAATACCGCGAAGCTGATGGAGGAGAATCAGACGCTTTTCAAGCTCAAAGAGCTTGAGTACGTCGAGCGCATCTTTGAGAATGTCGGGAATATTAGCCTTGGTGGGAACGGCGATGTTCTCACGCAACTGACCTCGATCCTTCGGGGCAAGAGCACATGACCCTCCGAATTGTTCCTTGCGCACGCGACAAGCTTGCGCGAGGAACATCGAAAATACATAAGTAGGTGAATCAGATGATTGAAGTAAACGGCTTATACAACAAAGCGGTCTGCTACTGCGCAGAGCTGGAAGAGGCCGCGGAGAAACAGATTCTATCGGTCTGCAACCGGGAGGAATTCTCCGGGTCCCGAATCCGCATCATGCCCGACGT
Organism: Bacillota bacterium; assembly: GCA_023397475.1. GTDB lineage: Bacteria > Bacillota > Clostridia > Saccharofermentanales > Saccharofermentanaceae > Firm-13. Next base: position 1,631 of record JAEWUD010000030.1, on the reverse strand, counting down.
GCATTCCGGCATGGGCTGCACGATCGGCACCACAATGACCCTTATCGACAAGGTCGTTCCCGGCATGGTCGGCGTGGACATCGGTTGCGGCATGGAGACCGTCTGTCTGGAGGAAAAGACCATCGATCTCCGGAAGCTCGACGCGTTGATCCGCGAGAGAATTCCGAGCGGGTTCTCGGTGCGCAATGAGCCGCATCCGTTGCATCGCGAGATCAATCTGGAGGAACTTCGTTGCATTAAGGATGTCAACCTCGGGCGCGCCAGACGCAGCATTGGAACCCTTGGCGGTGGTAACCACTTCATTGAGGTGGACCGTGACGAAGAAGGGAAGCTCTATCTGGTCATACATTCCGGAAGTCGCCATATTGGCAACGAGGTCGCGAAGTACTATCAGTCGGAAGCGGTAAACTCCTTGCTCGGCAACGCGAAGTTCCAGGTCGCGGATGTCATCGCGCAGCTCAAGGCCGAGGGGCGGGATCAGGAGATCTCCGGAACAATTCGGAAGATGAAGGCGTCACGCGAACTGCCGGCAGATATCCCGAAAGATCTGACCTATCTGGATGGCGGTCTTTTCGAGGACTATATTCACGACATGCAGATCATGCAGCAATTTGCCGCGCTGAACCGAATCGCGATGAGTGAAGTCATACTGACCGGAATGGAGCTTAAGGAAAAATCACGGTTCACAACAATCCACAACTACATCGACACCGACGAGATGATCCTTCGCAAAGGCGCAGTGTCCGCGAAAAAAGGCGAGAAGCTCCTGATCCCGATCAACATGCGTGACGGCAGTCTCCTGTGCGTCGGCAAAGGAAACAAAGAGTGGAATTGCTCCGCACCGCACGGCGCGGGTCGCCTTATGAGTCGAAAAGCAGCGTTCTCCAGGCTGTCCCTCGAAGAGTTCCGGGCCGAGATGGAAGGAATCTACTCGACCTGCGTGTCCGATGCTACACTGGACGAATCCCCCATGGCCTACAAGAGCATGGAAGACATCATCTCGCAAATCGCGCCGACCGTCGACATCGTAAAACGCATCAAACCGATCTACAACTTCAAGGCAACAGAATAGAAGCGCTCCCCCTTAGGTTTTCGGACGTTTGTATTGCGTCTGGTAGCTTTGGGGGAGTCTTTTGCGCCAAGATATGGCATATCTACATAATCTGCGTCACGAGAAATCTACAAGACAGCAACAAAGGATCAAGTATCTTGCCGAGTTGCCTCTTCACGAAGCTCGATGCACATACGAAACTGGCTACTTCCCGGGGTTTCGTATGTGCGCCGACCTCTTCGTGGCGGTTTTTTGTCAATGATGCACATACGAAACAGGTCACTTCTCGGGTTTTCGTATGTGCGCCGGGGTTTCTGGAGCGGATATTTTTCATTGATGCACATACGAAACTGGCTACTTCCCGGGGTTTCGTATGTGCGCCGACCTCTTCGTGGCGGTTATTTGTCAATGATGCACATACGAAACAGGCTCCTTCACAGGTTTTCGTATGTGCGCCGGCCTCTTCGTGGCGGTTATTTGTCAATGATGCACATACGAAACAGGCTCCTTCACAGGTTTTCGTATGTGCGCCGGCCTCTTCGTGGCGGTTATTTGTCAATGATGCACATACGAAACAGGC
>JAEWUD010000023.1 GCA_023397475.1 Bacillota bacterium | reverse complement strand
CAGCAATACAGACGACATCATTCGGATATCCGCGGAGAACTCGTTCGCGCATTCATGGACGTGAGCGAGGAGTTTCCCGACCTTGAGGCGCGCGTAGCGCTGACCGGTTCCGGTGGCTTGTCGGTTTCTGAATGGCTGGATCTCGAGTTTGTACAGGAAGTTATCGCAGAGACTCGAGCGATCTCCCGCTATTATCCGCAGACCGATGTCATCATCGAGCTCGGAGGAGAAGATGCCAAGATCACGTATCTTCATCCGATTCCCGAACAGCGAATGAACGGAACCTGCGCCGGAGGTACCGGAGCTTTTATCGATCAGATGGCGACGCTTCTGCAGACGGACGCCGATGGTTTGAATGCCCTTGCCAAGAAGTATCAGACCCTCTATACGATCGCCTCACGTTGCGGTGTTTTCGCGAAAAGTGACCTGCAGCCGTTAATCAACGAGGGTGCGTCCAAAGCCGATCTTGCGGCCTCCATCCTGCAGGCGGTCGTCAACCAGACCATCGCGGGACTTGCCTGCGGTCGTCCGATCCGCGGTCATGTAGCCTTCCTCGGCGGACCTCTCTTTTTCTGCTCCGAATTGCGGAAAGCATTCGAGAGAACGCTGCGGGATCAAGTTTCCTCTTTTGTCATGCCCGAGAACGCACAGCTCTATGTGGCAATCGGTGCGGCGCTCAATGCGACGCGCGAAAAAGTCGTTCTTACCGATGTTCTTGCAGACTTCCAGAAGACGAGAGAATACTCGTCGGATATCGAGCATATTCCGCCTCTTTTTCGCGATGAGGCGGAGAAGAGAGCCTTCGACGAACGTCATGACCGGGCGACGCTTGAGCTTCATGACCTGTCTCGTCAGGAGGGACCTTGCTATTTAGGTATTGATGCGGGCAGTACGACGACGAAGGCGGTCTTGATCAATAAGGACGGACAGCTTGTTTTCACCTATTACGGCGGGAACAAGGGTAACCCGGTCCGCAGTTCGGTGGAGATACTTACCAGTTTGTATGCACAATTGCCGGCGGCGGCGTATATCGCCAACTCATGCGTAACCGGCTACGGGGAGAACATCATCCGTGCGGCGCTTCATGTTGATGAAGGTGAGATCGAGACGATGGCGCACTTCCAGTCGGCGAAGTTTTTTTGTCCGGATGTCGATTTCATCATCGACATCGGCGGACAGGATATGAAGTGCATGCGAATCCGCAATGGCGTCATTGATTCCATTATGCTTAACGAGGCATGTTCTTCTGGCTGCGGATCCTTCATTCAAACCTTTGCCGAGAACTTGAAGATGGATGCACATTCCTTTTCGGTCGAAGCTCTTACGGCGGAGAATCCGGTAGATCTCGGAACCCGCTGCACTGTATTTATGAACTCCAAGGTCAAGCAGGCACAGAAGGAGGGCGCGACGGTCGGTGATATTTCCGCAGGCCTTTCGTATTCTGTGGTTCGCAACGCACTTTATAAGGTCATCAAGATTCGCGACACGTCGCAGTTGGGCAAGAAGATTGTCGTTCAGGGAGGAACCTTCTTGAATGATGCCATTCTCCGCTGCTTCGAGATCGTTTCCGGTCGGGAAGTCATTCGCCCGAATGTCGCCGGTCTCATGGGTGCGTTCGGCGCTGCCTTGATTGCACGACAGCGCTCGGCAGGCAAAACTGATGCGCCGACACTTCTTGCCGCCGAAGATCTTCTGAGCTTTGAGATGAGGTCCGAGAATGCGGTCTGTCAGTTCTGTGGTAATCACTGCAAACTGACGATCTCTACGTTCCCGGATAATCGGCGCTTTGTCTCCGGTAACCGCTGCGAGAAAGGCGAGGGAATTACCGATAAGAAGGATACCCCGCCGAACCTTTTCCTGTATAAATACAAGAGGACATTCTCGTATAAACCGCTGTCAACGGATAAGGCGCCGAGAGGGCGTGTCGGTATTCCGCGCGTTCTGAATATGTACGAGAATTATCCGTTCTGGTTTACTTTACTGACAGAACTGGGCTTTCAGGTGTTGCTGTCCGCAAGATCGGATCACAAGCTTTTTGAGAAAGGTATGGATTCGATTCCTTCGGAGAGTGTTTGCTATCCGGCGAAGCTCGTTCACGGACATATCGAGGATTTGATAGAGAAGGGTGTTCAAACCATTTTTTACCCGGACATCCCCTATGAACGCAACGAGAACCCGCAGGCGAACAACCATTTCAACTGCCCGATTGTCGCTTCTTATCCGGAAGTCATTCGCAACAATCTCGAGAATATCGAGCGCAAGAAGATTCGTTTCCTGAATCCCTTCCTTCCGTTAGATCACGCCGACAAGCTGGCGGGTAAGCTTTGCGAGACCTTCGCGGATGAGCGACTCACCAAGAGTGAAGTCCTCGCGGCGATCAAGCTTGCCGAAGCGGAGTATGACCGGTATAAGGCGGATATCTTCGCCGAAGGTCAGCGGGTACTGGAGGACTTGTCCCGAACGGGTAAGAAGGGCGTTGTTCTCGCCGGCCGGCCTTACCATGTAGACCCGGAGATCCATCACGGAATTCCAGAGATGATTACGGCGCTGGATCTTGCCGTACTTACGGAGGACAGCGTCGCTGTTCCCGGCAGACTCGAGCGTCCGATTCGAGTCGTCGACCAATGGATGTACCACACCCGTCTGTATGAGGCGGCGGCATTTGTCGCTGAGAGCGACAATCTCGAACTTGTCCAACTCAATTCATTCGGTTGCGGGTTGGACGCCGTCACTTCGGACCAGGTACAGGAGATTCTGGAGTCGAAGGGCAAGTTATACACCTTGTTGAAGATCGATGAAGTCAGCAACCTCGGTGCGGCTCGCATTCGCATCCGCTCATTGAAGGTCGCAATGGATGAGAGGGAGAGCCGTTCGGATCTGGCGAAGGGTTTCCCCAAGAAGTCCTATGCTCTCGCCCGTGTCCCGTTTACCGCGGAGCACCGCGCCGACCACACGATCTTTGCGCCGCAGATGGCACCCATCCAATTTGAGTTTGTCGAGGCCGTATTCCGCCATTACGGATACCGCATGAAGCTCCTCAAGCAGGCAACCGCTTCCGATATCGAGTGCGGGCTTCGCTTTGTCAATAACGACGCGTGTTTCCCGACGATCATCGTCGTCGGACAACTCGTCAATGCGTTCATCACCGGAGGCGCCGATCCGGATCGATCTTCGGTTCTGATCACACAAACCGGCGGCGGTTGTCGCGCCACAAACTACGTCGCATTCCTGCGAAAAGCGCTGCGAGAGGCCGGATATCCTCAAGTTCCGGTTGTAGCGCTGTCAGTACAGGGGCTCGAAGGAAACCCGGGAATGGTGTTCAAACCTTCGATGATTCATCACGCGATGCAGGCGATATGTTACGGAGACATGTTGTCGACGCTTCTTCTTCGCGTGCGCCCGTATGAAGCGGTTCCCGGTTCGGCAAATGAACTGTACCGCTATTGGAACGAGATCGCGATCAAGCATTTTAATCGAACCGGACGTTATTCGGATCTTTCCGCCGTATATACGATGCCGACGGCTTTTCGCGATCCGAGCACACCGGAGGCGATCGTCGCCCGCAAGAAGTATGAAGAACAGGCGGCTCTCAAGCGTGACATCAAGAGCTTCCGCCATCTGGTCGATCAGACCGTGGAATCCTTTGATCGGTTCGAGATGGCAGACATCCCGAGAAAACCGCGTGTTGGACTTGTGGGTGAGATCCTGGTCAAATTCCAGCCTGACGCGAACAATAATGCGATCGATGTCATTGAGAAGGAGGGTTGTGAAGCGGTAGTTCCCGGACTCCTCGATTTCTTCCTCTATTGCTTCTACAATCCGACGTGGAAGTCCGAGAATCTCGGTACTTCGAAGAAATCCGCGTGGCTTTCCGAGCGTGGGATCGATCTTCTGGAAGGGTACCGCAAACACATTGTCCGCAAGATGCGAGCGACGGGCAAGTTCCAGTTGCCACTCAATATTCGTGCGATGGCCGAGAAGGCAGGAGTCGTGCTCTCTTGCGGAAACGCATGTGGCGAGGGATGGTTTCTTACCGCCGAGATGATTGAACTCATTGAGAGCGGAGTACCGAATATTATCTGCGCACAGCCCTTTGCCTGTCTGCCGAATCACGTGACCGGTAAGGGTATGATTAAGGAACTTCGTCGCCAGTATCCGGAGTCGAATATTGTACCGATCGATTATGATCCGGGAGCAAGTGAAGCCAATCAATTGAATCGTATTAAGCTGATGATCAGTACCGCCCATTTACAGCACGGGAAGACGAAGCCTAGAGAGCAGAATCATTCGGCCGCGAAGCCGGTTACTTCAAGAGAAACCGGTTCGGGGTCGACAGATCCCGTCGCGGGTGAGATGTAAATCAGGAGGCAGTTATGCAGCAAGATCCCACAGGCAATAAACGTCTACTGTTAATTGACGGCAACAGTATTATTAACCGGGCGTATTTTGCTTTGGCCGGTCGAAGCACGCTGACCGCACCTGACGGCACGCCTACCGGTGCGCTGAACACGTACCTGAACATCATGTTGAAGTATATCGAAGAAGTGCGGCCGACCCATATATGTACGCTGTTTGACCGCAAAGAGAAGACGTTTCGTCATGAGATGTATGACGGATACAAGGCGAAGCGTAAAGGGATGCCGGATGATCTCGCCGCCCAGATGCCTCTTCTCAAAGAATCTCTTGATGCGCTGCGCATTCCGAGAATCGAGCTTGTCGGGTATGAAGCCGATGATCTGATCGGGACGTTATCCTGTCGCGGCACCAAGGAAGGTTTTTCGGTATTTATTCTGTCGGGGGATAAAGACGATTTTCAATTGATTAACGATCGTACCGTCGTCTTGATGCCTGTGACCAAGGCCGGAAAAACTACGACGGAGACGTATGATCTTGCGGCAATGTCCGAAAGATACGACATGACCCCCGAAGAGTTTATTGCGCTGAAGGCAATCATGGGAGATCCGAGCGATAATATCCCCGGCGTCAAAGGTATCGGCGAAAAGGGAGCGAAGGATCTGGTCACAGCCTATCATACGTTGGACTCGATCTATGAACATCTGGACGAGGTCCCGGCCGGCACGCGTAAAAAACTCGAAGAGAGTCGGGAGATGGCGTATCTCTCTTATGATCTCTCGCGCATCCGCTGTGACGCTCCGATTGAGCTTGATTTCGATGATCTCGCTTCGGCTCCTCCGGATACTGCGAAGGCAGCGGATTTCTTCAGAAAACTAGGCCTGCGGGCGATGCTGAAGAAGCTGAATCTGCCCGAATCCGAGTCCTTTGCTTCCGATGCCGCGAGTGCCGGAGAAGTGAAGACCGAGTATTCGCTCCCGGACATTCAGAAGGACGTATCTCCCGATGATTTTCTTCTTCAATTGAGGAAGGCATTGGAAGAGAAGGACTTTTCTTTGAGTCTTGATGTAACCGATACCTACGGTGACGGATTATTCGACCTGCTCCTGTGCTTGAATGGACAGGCAATCTATCTGTTTCCGTCAGATATCGCATCGCAAATTCTCCTCTCGATCTATCGGGAGGGATTGGGCACGAACCCAAAAGAGGAGCGCAAACTTCCGATTGGGTACAGTGTGAAGAACCGTTTCAAGGTTTTCAACGATGTCTTGCCCTTTGCGTCGATTTTCGATGTTGAGATCGCCGGTTATTTACTTAACCAGATCGAAGGCTCGAATCCTTCGTTTATGATGCTTTTCGAGCATGCCGTCAAAGAACCTTACCCGTCATTTCCGTCGGATGCACAGACTCTCGTCGTTGATCCATTTCTCACAGAATTAGAACGGATGGCAAGTTTGAGCCCTCAGGATATGTCTGACAGCGAACCAGGTCGCGAGGAGATTCGCGCTTGCTCGATCCGTGTGTACCTGATGTCACGCATTGCTGCGGAGCAGATGACAGAGATTGAGAATACCGCAATGAACCGGCTGGTATATGACATCGAAATGCCTCTGGTGTTGCGTCTGGACCTTATGGAGCGTGTCGGCGTGCATATCGACGCGAAGGTACTCGATGACCTTCACACATCGTTTGCCGAAGAGATGAATGTTGTCTCCGAGCGTATTTACACATTGGCGTGCACAAGATTCAACATTCTGTCGCCCAAACAACTCGGCACGGTTCTTTTTGACACGTTAGGTCTTGCGTCCGGCCGCAAGAACCAGGGAGGAACGTATTCGACGGACTCCGACGAACTCCAACGACTGATCGACGAACATCCCGTCGTTCGTGAGGTCCTTACGTACCGACAGATCTCGAAGCTTGACTCGACATTTGTCGTCGGACTTCGCAAGGTCATCGAAGAGAGTGACGGCCGGGTTCATTCGAATTTTTCACAAGCAATGACAAATACGGGTCGCCTGTCATCCTCCGAGCCGAATCTGCAAAATATCCCGATTCGTTCGGCGGCGGGAAGTCAGATCCGAAAGGCGTTTACAGCGCCGCCGGGTTATGTGCTTCTCGATGCGGACTATTCTCAGATCGAACTCAGGCTCCTGGCACATCTGTCCGGAGACGAGAATATGACGACAGCCTTTCTGCAGGGCGAGGACATTCATACCAACACAGCCATGAAGATATTCGGCGTTGCCCGCGAGGCGGTTCTTCCCTATATGAGATCGGCCGCTAAGACGGTGAATTTCAGCATTGTATATGGAATCAGCGATTTCGGATTGTCGACGGATCTTGGCGTCTCCTTCAAAGAGGCACATCACTACATTGAGCAGTACTATCATCAGTACCCTCGCATTCGAGAATATCTTGACTCTCTCAAGGCACAAGGTTACGAGAAGGGTTATGTCGAGACGATGTTCGGAAGAAGACGTATTATGAAGGAGCTCAAGTCGCCGAACCGAAATCTCCGCATGTTCGGCGAGCGGGCGGCGATGAATACACCGGTTCAAGGAACGGCTGCCGATATTATCAAGATCGCGATGGTTCAGGTCACGGATAGTTTGCGCGAAAAGAATCTCGATGCGCGATTGATCCTTCAAGTCCATGACGAACTCCTGGTCGAATGCAGAGAAGACCAGGTTCAGGAAGCATCGCAGGTTTTACAGCGTGAGATGGAGCGTGCCGTAGCACTGGATGTTCCTCTTATAGCGGAGATCAGTGTCGGGCCGGATTGGTATGCCTGCAAAAATGGATAACAGATAAGGGGTTCATTATGTTTGTAATCGGAATCACGGGTGGAATCGGTTCGGGAAAATCCAGCGCCGCCTCTGTATTTGCCAATCTGGGGATACGAGTTTTGGATGCTGATGCGATTTCCCGTGACATAACGGAAACGAGCGGTCGATCGATCGAGCCGATACGCGCGCTTTTGGGAGATAAAGCGGTCAATGCTTCCGGCGGTTTGAACCGTAAATTTGTTGCTTCACTTGTCTTCTCCAACCGAACGTTGTTGGATAAACTCTCTGCGATTATTCACAAGGAGGTTCTCGCGCAAATTGGCGAGGAACTTGAGCTGGAAAGAGAAAAGGGAACAAAAGTAATCGTTCTCGACGTGCCAATCCCTGTACAGAGAGGATTTGTCGATATCTGCAATCAGATCTGGGTGATCAGTTGCGACGACGCGATCCGTCTCGCCCGTCTCTCGGAGCGTGGGATGAGCAAGGACGACGCGATTCGGCGTATGGACATGCAAATGACACGGGAAGAGTACGAGGCTTTGGCCGATATTGTCATCGTAAACGACGGTGATGAGGAGGAACTGCACGCTGCGGTTCTGCGCCACATGAAGGAAGAGTTCGGCAAGCGGGGGATACGTATATGACCCTGCATCAGATCGTATCGACTGCTGTTTTCGCAGGGTCAATTCTCCTGCTGATTCTCACGTTTATTGTTCCGATTTTCACAGGTATCCGCAAACGCTTTATTCGTATCGGAACGGGCTTCTATGTCAGCGGGACAGCTCTTATTTTCCTGATCTCTACTCTTCGTCCGACCATACCTCCGAACTTTGTCTGGATTTCGGAGATATTTGTGTTTGGTATTTATGCGTTTACTTGCGGACTCGTGATCTTTGTCACGAAGAATGGACCGGAAGACCCCGGTGCCGGATCGCCGAAACATGACAATAAAGAGCCGTAACGAAGGATCGTTACGGCTCTTTTCGTAATACGGTTCAATCAATGGAACGAGAAATAGTTGATCGTTTATCTCCGATATTAGACGTTGAATCGGAAGAGAACGACGTCGCCATCCTTCATCACGTACTCTTTACCCTCGGAACGAACGAGACCTTTCTCACGCGCCGCCGCGTAGGTCTTATTTGCCATCAGGTCATCAAAAGCGACAACTTCCGCCCGAATAAATCCCCGTTCAAAATCTGAATGGATCTTACCAGCGGCCTGTGGCGCCTTCGTACCGTTCTTGATCGTCCACGCCCGAACTTCGGTTGGGCCGGCGGTAAGAAAAGATATCTGTCCGAGAAGCTTGTAACAGGCACGGATCATTTTGTCGAGACCGGACGAATCCAGACCGAGATCCTGCAAGAAGACAGCCTTTTCCTCGTCGTCCAGCATAGCGATTTCTTCCTCGATCTTTGCCGAAATGACAACGACTTCAGCACCTTCGCGTAGAGCAAAATCGCGAACAATCTGAACGTATGCCGGTTCCTCTTGGCCTATATCATTCTCGGAGATATTTGCGGCGTAAAGAATCGGCTTGAGGGACAATAGCGGAAGGTCCCGAAGCATGACTTGCTCTTCTTCATCAAAAGAGAGAGTACGGGCAGAACATCCGGCTTCCAGCGTCTCGTAGATTCGCTCTGACAGGCGAAGCTCCGCTTCATAACGCTTGTCGCCGCCCTTCATCATCTTGCGACATTTGTCGATTCGTCGTTCCACGTATTCCATATCAGACAAAATCAATTCCAGATCGATTGTCTCGATGTCGCGCGCGGGATTAGTGACTCCGTCGACGTGGACGACATTCGAGTCATCGAAACAACGCACAACATGGACGATCGCGTCAACCTCGCGAATATTGGATAAGAACTTATTTCCGAGTCCTTCTCCCTTGCTGGCACCCTTCACAAGACCGGCGATATCGACGAATTCGACTACAGCCGGGGTGTATTTCTCCGGATTGTACATCTCGGCAAGTCGGTCCAAACGACTGTCAGGAACGGCAACGATACCGACATTGGGCTCGATCGTGCAGAAGGGATAATTGGCGGATTCTGCCCCGGCCTTTGTTATTGCGTTGAACAGAGTACTTTTTCCGACATTCGGGAGACCGACAATTCCAAGCTTCATATAGATCCTCATTTCTTTCGGGTCACTTTTTCACGCAAATCATTATAACACGACTTTCAAAACGTAAATACATAAGGATGACGCGAAAAAATCGCCGTTATCATTCGAATACTTTGTCGAGCTTTAGGTAGTTATTGTCGAAAAGTCATCAAAAATCCGTCAAGACATTTTCGTATACTTGCTTCAAATGAAAGGAGGCCGATATGGGTTCCAAATTACGATATGCCAACGTCACTACCGGATTTCTGGTCGGAATCAACAGCATCCTCACGGAGATAGAGGTTTCGATTGCCTCCGGACTTCCTACCTTTGATATTGTTGGTCTGTGCGATCCCGCCATTCGGGAGTCCAGGAATCGCGTCCGGTCGGCGATACGACATTCGGGGATGGAGTTTCCGACCGGTCGGATCACCGTAAGTCTTTCTCCCGCATATCTGCATAAGTCCGGCACCTCCGTAGATCTTGCTTTGGCCTTGGGACTGTTGATCGCATCCGGACAGATCAGATTGCGCGCCGGAACCCGAATCTATGCATTCGGCGAATTGACGCTTACCGGTCGCGTTCTGGATGTTCCGGGAAGCATTACTCACCTAGTGCGCGCCGCCATGACTTCCTTTGACCAGATATTGATTCCGCATTCCGATATTTCCGGTACGGGTATTCTATCGACACAGGCCACGGGAGTCTCTTCTCTCACAGAAGCAATCAGCATCCTGACGGGGAAACCATGTGCACCTATACCTTATGAGCCTTTGCCTATGAACATGGAGACATATATACGGGAGCCAGAGGAACCTCTGGATTTTTCCCTGCTCAAAGGTCAGGAGAAGACCGGACGAGCGATACTTCTTGCTGCGGCCGGGTTTCACAATCTTCTTCTCTCCGGCAGCCCGGGAAGCGGCAAGACCATGTCAGCACGGATACTTCACGGAATTCTGCCTCCACTTACGAAGGAGGAGAAGATTGAACAGCTGATGCTGCATAATGTCAACGATGTTCTTCACAAAGAGGATATCGGTTTAGACAGGAGACCTTTTCGATATATGAATCAGACCTGTACGATGGCCTCCATGGCCGGCGGTGGGCAATCTCTTTTGCCCGGCGAGATGTCTCTCGCACATCGGGGTGTTTTATTTCTGGATGAGATGGCGGAATTCTCGCCGCGTGTATTAGATCTTCTACGCCAACCGCTTGAAGAGCGACAGATCACGCTTACTAGAGCCGGACTGTCCGTGGTGTATCCCGCACAATTCCTTCTTGTTGGAGCGATGAATCCTTGCAAATGCGGCAACCTTCTCGAGAAGCGTAGAGCCTGTATTTGTAACGAGGCACAACGAAGACAATATGCGAATCGTATCAGCGGACCGATTCTGGATCGAATCGATATCTTCTCCGAGATGCGAAGGATCGACGCGAAGGCACTGTCGCAATCGGTCCGCGGCGCTGATTCCGGTCTGTCTTCTGTCCTTCGAGAACAGGTCGAGGCATGTTGGCAAAGGCAATTTGATCGTTGTACTGACGCAGGATTGCCGGCGACCTTGAATGGAGTTGCGTCTATACGTGATTCGGCGGACTTTTTTCGAGTAACCGAGGGCGCGATGGAAATGGCGGTACGCTCATCGGAGCAGTTCGGATTCTCCGCTAGAGGACTGAACCGACTCTTGCGTGTGGCGCGCACGTCGGCGGATCTTGGCGGTGAGCCGGATGTGATGAAGTCCCATATTGCCGAAGCTTTACAATTCAGGAGGACGAGTGAATGATCACAGCTGAACCAAGACCTGTTCCGGAAAATTTATCACGATCGAACAATTCTCTGGAGATGATGGTGGCAGATATGTACGTCTCCGGTTGCATATTGGATCACCGGATGGGCGGCAGAAGAATACGAACGCTCCTTGGAACGGGTCTTCTGAAGAACCTTCGAGACTTGTATCGACTGACCTCTGCCGAGGTAATTGAACTTGCCGCCGAAGAATTTCGGAATCCGGAGGAGTTATTGCAGATTCGATCACTTCTTCTCGATTCGACGCGCAGGGACCAAGCGCAGAGGGATGCCGAACTTTATCATCGACGCGGAGTCCGATCCGTTAACAGGGAGGACGAGGATTATCCGAAATCACTTCTCGGACCGGAAGGGATGCCGCTGATCATGTATGGTATCGGTGATTTCTCCCTCTTGGGGGAGAAGAGATCTCCGGTGGTCGCGGTTGTCGGCAGTCGACATCCGAGTTCATATGGAATAGCGGCTACGCGCGAGATAACCCGCGATCTCGCGAATCGCAATGTTGTCATTGTAAGCGGGCTGGCTCGAGGCATTGATACCGTTGCCCATGAAGAGACGTTGCGAAATCAGGGTAAGACCGTTGCGGTTCTCGCTGGCGGACTTGATAAGGTATATCCGCCGGAGAATGCCGAGCTTTGTGAAACGATTGCCTCCCAAGGGCTTGTGCTCTCCGAACTATCTCCCACGGCGATCGTGACAAGGAAATTTTTCCCGGCGCGCAATCGCATTCTGTCCGGTTTATCCGATGCTGTAGCCATAATGGAGGCAGGCGAATTCAGCGGGACACTTCATACGGCCAGTTTTGCCGCTGTACAAGGACGAGATGTCTTTGTGCTTCCCGGAGGAATCTATCAGAATTCTTATCGAGGCAGCTTGCGTCTTCTGCAGGATGGGGCAGAACTCTTGATCAGTGCGGAAGACATTCTCGCAAGATTGGCAGGTGTCGCGTTCTATCGAGAAATTGATGAGATAAGTGCACAGGAGCAACGTAAACGCAGGGAGAAGAAACGTCAGAATACTTCCGGAACATTGGGCGAGGAAGATGTCAGGCAGATGATTTTGGAAGAACTAACCATCTGTGAGAAGACAATTGATGAACTGTCTCAGTCGATCGGTGTTTCTTTTCGCGAAATTGCTCCTGTACTTTCCGAGCTGGAGCTCGGAGGTGCAATTCAAGAAGAACGACAAAGATTTGCTTTGACTTTTCCACGTCCTTCAAGTATATAATGGTAAAGAATGTCGGAAACTATGGGTTTTCCGGTGTTCTATCAGAAATTCCTCCAACGAAATAACGCGCGACACCAACAGCGCGATAGAAGAAGCGAGACCGAATGGAAAGAAAATTAGTCATTGTCGAGTCACCCGCAAAAGCGAAGACCATAGGAAGATATTTGGGCCGGGAGTATAGAATCACCGCATCGGTCGGTCATATTCGCGATTTGCCTTCTTCCACGATCGGCGTCGATGTGAAGCGTGATTTTAAGCCAACATATATCACCATGAAGGGCAAAGAGAAAGTCATTCGTGAAATGAAGGATCTTGCACAGGACTGCGGACAGATATTGATCGCGACGGACCCTGACCGTGAAGGTGAAGCCATTGCTTGGCATATTGCCGGCGTTCTTGGCGTAGATCCGACGACACATTGTCGCATCAGCTTCAATGAGATCACAGAGAAGGCTGTGCAAGGAGCGATATCCGTTCCCAGATCAATCGACCTGGATCTTGTAAATGCTCAGCAAGCGCGTAGAATTCTCGATCGACTGGTTGGTTATGAACTCAGCCCGCTGTTGTGGAAGAAGATCCGGAAGGGTTTATCGGCCGGTCGTGTTCAATCCGTGGCAACGAAGATGGTTGTGGATCGTGAGAGCGAGATCACTGCATTTGTTAAAGAAGAGTATTGGGTCCTTACTGCCGAACTAAGTCCGATGCAGGAGGATTTTCCGTTTCGATCAAGATACCACGGTCGTAAGAAGGGTGAGAAGATCGAGAAGATCAAGCTCACCTCTAAGGAAGAGACGGACAAGGTTCTCCATGAGACAGAAGGCAAGACATTTACCGTAACCCACATCAAGAAGGGAAGTAAACAAAGACATCCCTTTGCGCCTTTTACGACGAGTACACTGCAACAGGAAGCTTCTCGAAGACTTAGCTTCTCCTCTCGCAAGACGATGAGTGTTGCACAACAACTATACGAGGGTGTGGAGATTCAGGGTCAGGGTCAGGTTGCCCTTGTCTCATATATTCGTACGGATTCTGTTCGTATATCTGAAGATGCCGTCGTGATGGCACGCGAACATATCAAAGAACGCTTCGGAGAGAAATTTCTTCCGCGTACGGGGCGTAAATATGCCAATAAGAATGCCGCTCAGGATGCTCACGAAGCCATCCGGCCGACACATTTTGATCTTGTTCCGGAGAAGATTCACGCATCGCTGTCACCGGATCAATTCCGATTGTACAAAATGATCTGGGATCGGTTCATCTCATCACAAATGGCTTCGGCCGAGGTTGACACTGTCTCGTTAGATATCGCAGCCGGTCTGCATGTTTTTCGCACGCAAGGAGAGACAATCCGATTCTCCGGATTTCTCGAAGCTTATGCAGATATTGCGGAAGACACAAGCGAAGAAGATGAGAAGTCAGGGGCCAAGGAGAAACTCCCGGATCTGGCGGAAGGACAGGAGCTCTTGCTTAAACGGCTTGTTCCGCAACAGAAGTTCACCCAGCCGCCCGCTCGATATACCGAAGCATCGCTGATTAAGGCGATGGAAGAGAAGGGCATCGGAAGACCGTCGACCTATGCACCGACAATTTCGACGATTATTGAGCGAACCTATGTAGAGAAACAGTCGAAGTATTTGCACCCGACAGAGCTGGGGACCGTTGTAACTCGACTTCTGGCGGATCATTTCGACAACATTGTCGATGCGACGTTCACCGCATATATGGAGAGTCTTCTTGACGAGATCGAGCTTGGGAAGAAGAACTGGATCGATGTTCTCAAGGATTTCTACCCAACCTTCCACGATCAGGTTGTTCATGCTGGCGAGTCCGTCGAGAAAGTAGAGATTCGTCAGGAGAAGACAGGAGAGACTTGCCCAGTTTGTAATGAAGGCGAGCTTCTGATCAAGGAAGGTCGATTCGGCAAGTTTGTCGCTTGTTCCAATTTTCCCACCTGTAAATATACGAAGAATCTCGATATCTCCGTTAACGGAACATGCCCGAAGTGTGGTTCTGGACTTGTCTCACATACATCGCGCAAGTTTAAAGGAAGAATTTTCTACACATGTGACAAGAAGGGTTCTGACCCGGAGTGTCCGTTTATCAGTTGGGATCTTCCGGTAGAAGGCAAGACCTGTCAGACTTGCGGAAGTTACATGGTGTGGAAGCGTTTCCGCGGCAAGACTTACCCGAAATGCGGCAATCGCGATTGTCCTACGAACGCTCGTAAGAATAAGGGTGAGACAGTCGCTGAAGAGACCATCGAGGACAAGAGCGAAGAGTAAATCGAGTTCTGCTGAATTGACACGAACTTCTACAACAACTCTCGACGGAGGAAATCATGCCTGACAAAAGGGTAACGGTTATAGGCGCCGGGTTGGCCGGGTGCGAGGCATCCTGGCAGATAGCAAGATCCGGCGTTCCTGTGACGCTGTATGAGATGAAACCGATCCGATATTCAGACGCACATCATATGGCCGGGTTTGCCGAATTGGTCTGCAGTAATTCGCTTCGATCCAATCAGTTGGAGAATGCCGTCGGTCTTCTGAAAGAAGAGATGCGAATCATGGGATCATTGATTATGAGTTCTGCGGATCTAAGTTCGGTTCCCGCCGGCGGAGCCTTGGCGGTTGATCGCGAGGAATTCTCGGATAAAGTGACAAATGCGATCCGAAACCATCCGCTGATCGAGGTCATGCATGGGGAGATTCAACAGGTACCGGCCGAAGGTATTGTTGTCATCGCCACCGGGCCCTTGACGGACGGAGCTTTATTTGAAGATATTAAGAAGCTTATCGGAGATAAAACACTCCATTTTTTTGACGCTGCCGCTCCGATTCTTTTCTCTGAGTCCATTGATCGGGAGATTGTTTTTGCAATGTCTCGCTATGGTAAAGGAGGAGACGACTATCTGAACTGCCCGATGAATGAAGAAGAGTATGATGCTTTCTGGAATGCCCTGATCTCTGCTGAATTGGCCAGTGTCAAGGATTTTGACAAAGAGACAGTATTCGAAGGATGCATGCCGATCGAGACAATGGCAAAGCGCGGCAAGGATACCATGCGTTACGGTCCTATGAAGCCCGTTGGACTCATCGACCCGAGAACGGGTCGTGAACCCTATGCTTGCATTCAGTTGCGTCAGGATGACCGTTCCGCTTCGATGTATAATATCGTCGGATTTCAGACACGCTTGAAGTTTGCGGAGCAAGAGCGGGTCTTTCGTATGATCCCGGGACTAGCCAAGGCAGAATTCGCAAGAATGGGCGTCATGCACCGCAACACATATTTGAATTCTCCGGGGCTTCTGGGCTCTGATTATTCCCTGTTATCCAATCCGAGGATCTATTTCGCCGGACAGATTACCGGTGTCGAGGGATATATCGAATCGTCTGCCTCGGGGATGCTCGCCGGAATTCATGCGGCGGCACAGGCGAAAGGCGAGTCCGTACCGGGATCTTTCCCGGATGAGACAATGATGGGTGCGATGGCCGCCTATATCTCGGACCCGAGCCTTCGCGCTTTTTCGCCAATGAATGCGAATTTCGGTCTGATACGACCCCTTGACTATCGTGTGAAGGGGAAGAAAGAGAAGTATTTGAAGTACGCCGAACGATCACTTGACGTAATGCGGGATCTACGCAAATCGTTTGTAAGCTTTTTCGGGGAAGATGTATAATAGGATCGAGTTTTAACGTAGAGAGGTAAGATATGGGATTTTTTAACTTCATGGATGTTGACGCACCACAACGGGATATTCCGGACAAGAAGCGAGGACCGGCAGGAACGTATCTTAACCTTTATTGGTCCAAACTCGGCAAGAATGTTTTCATGAACCTTATCTTTCTTGTGGCAAATATACCTGCTCTTGCTGCGGTGTATATTGCGACAGTATTCACTTTACCGTTTATCAACAGTAAGTTGTCTCCTTCGGGAATCAAGGAACTTGTTACCCTTCTGGGCGCTACCGTAGCGGAACAAACGGCACCGGGTACGGATGTTACGACACAGATCTATGTTTCGTTGGTAATGTTTGTCTCTCTTTTTGTCGTCGGCATGACGCTGGTATGTGTAGGGCCGATCCAGTCTGCTCTTTCCTATGTTTATCGGAATCTCGTCGCGAAGAAGCCCACGATGCTCTGGTCCGATTTTCTCACAGCTCTGAAGAGAGACTGGAAGCAGTCTATGGGAGCGACTTTTATATCGCTGATTCTGACGGTAATTTTAGTTTTTAATATCGGTTTTTACAACACACTGGAGAAGAATACATTTACGGAGATTCTTTTTTCCGTGTTCTCTGTGCTCTTTGTTTTTCTGATGTGTGTTCAGATTTATGTTTATCCGTTAATCGCATCTGTGAACTTGAAACTGACTCAGGTCTATCGGAACGCAGCGCTTTTGTTTATTGCCCGCTTTCCCCAGACGATCGGAGTCGTGGTCATTGATATCGTAATTCTCGGCTTGATTCCGGGAATTATGATCTTCAGTTTCTCAAGCATCGGACTTATCGCTGCTCTTATTTTCTATGGTTTCTTCGCATTTTCTTTGGTACATCTTCTGAATACGCTATTCGTCTGGCGTCAAATCGAGCGATTCATTCTTTCGAAGAATGAATCGCAATCTACCGATGATGCTTCTGACAGCAACACCGACACAAATGCCGAGACAGACGAATCGACTTCAGTCGCCAATGAGCAAGCGATGCAAGTCGAAGATCTCGAAGACGATGCAAGGGAAGAATCTTAATCAGAGTTCCGGTTATTCGTCTTATTTATCGCAACTTGGATTGAACAGAAACTGCCCCGAGGATTGTACCCCGGGGCAGTTTTATCTTTGTTGATCAAGACTTGATTAGATCTCTGCGACGAGATCCGTCATGGAATAAAGTCCGGGAGCTTTGCCGGCCATGAATTTGGCGGCCGCCACAGCGCCGCGGGCAAAGACATTGCGCGTTGACGCACTGTGAGAGATGGTCAGGACTTCTTCGGGACCCGCAAATAGCAGCGAATGTTCTCCGATAATTCCGCCGCCGCGTATCGCATGAATTCCGAGTTCTTTCTTGTCACGCTTCTTCAGTTCCGCATGACGATCGTAAACGTATTCGAGTTTGTGATCGAGGGTCTCATTGACCGCATCAGCAATCATTAAGGCTGTACCCGAAGGTGCGTCCAGCTTCTGGTTGTGATGTGCTTCGATCAATTCAATATCAAAGTCCGGATAAAGAATCGCAGCCGCTTGCTTGGCGAGTCGAATCAAGACATTGATTCCGAGAGACATGTTGCCCGAAAAGAAGACCGGAACCTCCGAAGATAGTTCGAACAAAGCCTTCTTGTGATCCTCGGTGAGACCGGTCGTACACAGAACGAGAGGCTTCTTGCGATCTTTCGCTAATTGCATCACGCCCGGAAGTGCAGACAGGTGAGAAAAGTCGATGATAACATCGAAATCCTCAACGCAGTCCGTAGCGGTCGCGTAGACGGGAAAAGACGCATTTGCCGAATTCGGATCGGCACCGGCCACGATAACGATCTGATTGTCCGCAGAACACATGTCGACAATAACCTTGCCCATACGGCCGTTACAGCCGTTCAGGAATACTCGTACAGGAGACATAGAGGATCCTCCGATCGCGAAAATTATCGCGTATATTGCGAGAGATCGTACGAAGACAGAACATCCGCAAGTTTCTTCTTGCCTTCGTCTGACATGTCAACCAAAGGCATTCTGCAGTGGCCGATATCCCAGCCGAGAAGGTTCAGTGCTTCCTTGACGGGAATCGGACTGACATCGGAGAAGAGAGCGCAGATGAGAGGAAGATAGCGAAGCTGAAGCTCTCTGGATTCTTCGACCTTCCCTTCGAGAAAGGCATGCACGATCCGGCTCATCTCGCGAGGGATGATATGGGATGCGACAGATATGACACCTACGGCGCCAAGTGAGAGCATCGGTACGACAAGTCCATCCTCGCCGGAATACAGAACCAAATCGTCACCGACAAGACGCGCAACCTCAGGAACCTGTAAAAGATTACATTCCTTGATCGCCGCAATGTTCGGGATCTCGGAGAGACGCTTGATCGTACAGGGATTGAGATTGAGGTTTGTACGGGACGGTACGTTATAGAGGATGATCGGAAGGTCCGTCGATTCGGCCATCGCGGCGAAATGACGGTAAAGCCCTTCCTGTGAGGTCTTGTTGTAGTAAGGTGTTACCGACAGTAAAGCGTTGGCGCCGAGAGCGGTCGCCTCTTTGCAGAGCTCAACACCATGGCGCGTATCGTTGCTGCTGGTACCGGCGATGACAGGAACACGACCGTTTACCTCACGTACGACAAACTCGATGACCTTGAGATGCTCGGCGTCCGGCATCGTCGAGGCTTCCCCCGTTGTTCCGCACGCGACGATCGCGTCGACATTATTCTCTATTTGGAAGTTCACAAGATCCGCGAGTTTCTTATAATCGACGCCCTCCTTCGAAAAAGGTGTGATGATCGCAGTGGCGCAACCGACAAAAACAGGCTTCTTCATGTTATTCCCTCCATTTCATTCGTTATGAAAAAATAAAATGTCCATTTTTCGGACATCAATAAATCATAGCATCTACTGTACACAGGCGTCAATTCTATACTATAATTGCATCCTATGAGAACGAGTGATTTTTTTTATGACTTACCGGAAGAACTGATTGCACAACATCCTCTCGAGAAGCGATCGGATTCGCGACTTCTGACGCTTAACGGCGATACAGGGAAGACGGAGCATCTGTACTTCCGCGATCTACCGACGCTGCTTAAGTGCGGTGACTGTCTCGTGCTTAATAACACGCGTGTGATTCCCGCGCGCCTTCTCGGAGTGCGAGCCGATACCGGATCCGCGGTTGAGATACTTCTCTTGCACCGTAAAGAGAGAGATCTCTGGGAGACAATCGTGCGTCCCGGCAAGAAGGCTCGCGTCGGACATGAGATTGTCTTCATCGAAGGTATCTTGACCGCGAGGATTGAGGAGGTTCTGGAAACAGGAAATCGTCTCGTCCGTTTCTTTTTTGAGGGTATCTGGGAGGAAGTTCTGGATAAGGCCGGATCGATGCCGTTGCCGCCATATATTCATGAGCAACTGGAGGACCGCGAGCGATACCAGACGGTTTATGCCAAAGACCCCGGATCGGCAGCAGCGCCGACGGCAGGTCTTCATTTTACACCTGAACTTCTCGATACCATTCGAGGCATGGGGGTAGATATTTGTGAGGTGACCCTGCATGTCGGGCTCGGTACATTCCGCCCGGTCAAGAGCGGGGAGATTACGGAACATGTGATGCATTCCGAGTGGTTCGAGTTCTCCGGAGAAGCGTCGCAGAAGATTCGAAGAGCGCGAGAAAACGGCGGACGCATTATCGCGGTCGGAACAACGAGTTGCCGTACGCTCGAGACCGTCGCTTCGAGAGATCCCGAGATGCGGCCCGCGTCCGGATGGACGGATATCTTCATTTATCCCGGATACTCTTTTCGAGCCATCGACGCATTGATTACAAATTTTCATCTTCCGGAGTCGACGTTGATTATGTTAATCAGCGCACTGGCCGGTCGGGAGCACGTTCTGGCTGCGTATGAGGAAGCCATTCGCCGGCGTTACCGTTTCTTCAGTTTTGGCGACGCGATGTTCATTGAGAAGAAGACAATATAAGGAGCAAATCATGACAAAGAGCGAGAACCGACCGCCTGTTTATTACGAACATATTCATACCTGCGCCCAGTCCGGCGCAAGACTCGGACGTATGCATACGCCGCACGGATCTTTCGATACGCCGGCGTTCATGCCGGTTGGAACACAAGCGACGGTCAAGGGGATGTCACCGGAAGAAATCGCCGGGATGGGTGCAGGCATCATCTTGTCGAATACCTATCATCTATGGATGCGACCCGGAAGCTCGATTGTTGCAGAGGCCGGCGGATTGCACCGTTTTATGAACTGGAAACGCGCGATCCTCACCGACAGCGGTGGATTTCAGGTATTTTCTCTGGCAAAACCGAAGGATATCACTGAGGAGGGCGTGCATTTCAAGTCTCATATCGATGGCTCCAAGCACTTCCTTACCCCGGAGAAATCGATGGCGATCCAACACGATCTTGGCTCTGACATCATCATGGCTTTCGATGAATGCACACCGTATCCTGCCGATTACCACTATGCCAAGCGTTCACTTGAGCGCACAACGCGCTGGCTTGAACGTTGTATTAGCTCGCACGATACACAGAAGACGCAAGCGTTGTTCGGCATTATTCAGGGAAGCACGTACGGAGAATTACGTCGCCAGAGTGCTCGCGAGATCACGTCCTTTGATCTGCCGGGTTACGCGATCGGAGGATTATCGGTGGGTGAGCCGGGGCACCTGATGTATGACATGCTGGAGGAGACAGTTCCGCTGATGCCATGGGATAAGCCACGTTACCTGATGGGCGTCGGTACCCCGGACTACCTGATCGAGGGCGCTATTCGCGGGATCGATATGTTTGACTGCGTCATTCCGACCCGTATCGGTCGTAACGGTACCGTTCTCACGCGAAAAGGCCGCCTGATCGTACGCGACGCGAAATGCGCACGTGATTTCACACCCATCGAAGATGAATGTGACTGCTACGTCTGTAAGAATTATACCCGTGCGTATATCCGCCATTTGCTTAAGGCGGACGAGATGTTCGGACTTCGACTGTGTTCGTGGCACAATCTCCATTTCCTTCTGAAATTGATGGAGGATGTCCGGGAGGCGATCCGTAACGACCGACTCTTAGATTTCCGCAATGAATTCTTTGAAACTTTCGGATATAAGAAGAAGATTTAAGGATCGTTTTCGCAATCTTCTTGCATTGTCGAAACGGATAATGATAGAATAGACTAGCATTTTTATGATAGAAACGGCGATTAAGCGCCGTATGGAGGCAGATATGATTTTCCTTAACGTGTTACTCACTGCGACGACAGGAACGAGCGCGACAGGTGCCGAGATTGACCCGATGACGAACACACTCATGATGGGTGGATTCATCCTGCTTCTTGTTGTTGCCATGTATTTCTTCACGATCCGTCCGCAGCGCAAGCGTGACAAAGAACTGAAGGAGCAGGTTTCCAAGATGGCAGTCGGTGATCAGGTCGTGACCATCGGTGGGGTCTCCGGAACAATCGCGAACATCAAGGAAGACGAAGTTACGATTTCCACGAGCGTCGCGTACACGATGATCACCTTCAAGAAGAGCGCGATCAATACGGTTATTCCTCGCGAGAAGTAATCAGCCCGCCGATAATGGCATGAATACCAATGATGTAAGGAGAATGATTATGACACACATCAAGACGATCCAGAAGGCATGCGTGAAGCTTCCGAAATCCGGCAAGGCCTGTGGCGAATGCCAGACCTCCTGCCAGTCAGCTTGTAAGACAAGCTGCACGGTTGCGAACCAGAAGTGCGAGAGCGAGCGCTGAGCAAGGCTTTTGATTTCGACGGACAGTGATCAGCCGGACAGGTGAAGATGGCGTATGCTGTCTTCACCTTATTTTTTTGACAGCATTGAGATTTTCGGGGGTATAGAGTGGTACATGCATTTACAATGAAGGGCCGGTATATTGCATATGATTCGGAATCGGCCGCGATTCATGAGTTGGACGAGATATCTTACGACATACTTCGCCTATATATAGATAATGAGGGAGCTTCTCCGGAGGAGGAGAATCTTCGGGATCTCGCCGCGCGAAAAGGATATGATGCGTCGGAAGTTCTCGCGTGTGACGAGGATATTCGTTCCTTAATATCCGACGGTTCTCTGTTTGCGGAGACGCCCGAAGTCGCTGCGGAGCAATTGTATCCGGAGGAACCTTTAATCAAGGCAATGTGCCTTCATATCTGCCACGACTGCAATCTTCGCTGCAAATACTGCTTTGCAGGGACCGGTGACTACGGTACGGGAACGCGCTCGATGCTTGACCTGGAGACGGGTCGTCTGGCGGTTGATTTCCTGATCGCAGCATCCGGGAAACGCCACCATCTCGATATTGATTTCTTCGGCGGGGAGCCGCTGATGAATTGGACGGTGGTCACGGCGCTCACCGAGTACTGTGAGAAACGCGGCGCGGAAAGCGGCAAGGATATCCGGTTGACCATCACAACAAATGCTTTGTTGCTGGATGATGAGAAGACTGAATATATCAACCGCCACATGAAGAACTGTGTACTTAGTATCGACGGTCGCCCCTCGGTACACGACAATATGCGGCCGAATGCTGGCGGTAAGGGTTCGTACGAACAGGTCGCTTCGCGTATCAAGACCTTTGTCGAAGCACGGACAGCTCCGGATTCCTGCTTCTCCGAACATTATGTTCGCGGAACCTATACGCGTCACAATCTCGACTTTGCTGAAGATGTGAAGCATTTTGTCGATGCTTTGGGTGCTCGACATATCTCCGTGGAGCCTGTGGTTGCACCCAAGGACGCGCCGTATTCGATACGCCTTGAGGACTTGCCGGAGATCGAGAAGGAATACGAGGACCTGGCGGAATATATTCACCAAACGCGTCAATCCGGTGATGCCGTTCACTTTTTCCATTTCATCATGGATATGAATGAAGGGCCTTGTGTTTATAAGCGCCTCAAAGGCTGCGGCGTCGGTGCGGAGTATTGCGCTGTCACGCCGAACGGAGACATCTACCCGTGTCACCAGTTCACGGGGGATGAAGCCTGGTTGATGGGGAATGTACACGATTTGTCGCCTCTTCTGACGCCGGAAGGGAATCTGATCGACGGGCATCATGTGAACGAGATTATCCGCCCGGAGACGAGAAAAGTTTTCCTGGATCGATTGATCCCGAATAAGCCGCATTGTACGTCTTGCTTTGCAAGATATCATTGCGGCGGCGGATGCCCCGCGAACGCGTATCATGAGACGGGTTCTCTTGACGGGCAAAATGAGATCGGTTGCCGCCTCGCGATGAAGCGATTGGAGTGTTCATTATGGCTGACAGTTCTCCAAAACGACACGTCGGATGTGCTAGAATAGGATAAGTATTATCAATATTGTCGGAGGAAGTATGATCGGAAGTTTTGACGGGAAAGTACCACAGATTCCGGTTTCTGCGTTTGTCGCGCCCACGGCGGCAGTCATCGGTGATGTGACACTCGGTGAGAATGTCGGATGCTATTTCGGCGCGGTTCTGCGCGGTGACGAGGCGCCGATCCTTGTCGGCGATCACTCGAACATTCAGGATAACGCGGTGGTGCATTGTGACCGTGGGATTCCTACGAGAATCGGCTCGCGTGTCACCGTCGGACACAGCGCTATTCTGCATAGCTGTGATGTAGGCGATGCCGTCTTGATCGGTATGGGAGCCATTGTTTTGAATCGAGCGGTGATCGGTCACGGATCGATTATCGCGGCAGGTTCTGTCGTGCGCGAAGGAGAGATTATTCCACCTTTGTCACTGTATGCAGGGGCTCCGGCCGTTTTCAAGAAGAAGCTTGATCCGGACCGACAGGGAATCATCGAAGAGAATGCAGAGGAATATGTTCGTTTGGCGCAAATGTATCGCCGGGGAGGGGAAGATTATGTCTCTGCCGATCACAAGTAAAGAAATTCAGAAGAGTGAAGAGGTGAAGGTGCTGCTGATGGCGTCTTCCACACAAATGACTTCTTTGGGGTATACCGAACATTCCTTTCGCCATTGCCGTCTTGTCAGCAATATGTGCGGCGAGATCTTAGAGAAGATCGGAGAACCTCAGGACGTCATTGAGCTCGGCAAGATCGCCGGGTATATCCATGATATCGGCAACGCGGTCAACCGGAATCAGCACGCGATGTCGGGTGCACTCCTCGCGTATGACATGCTTATCCGCAAGGGGATGACGTACGAGGATGCGGCCACGATTATGATGGCGATCGCCAATCACGATGAGGGTGTCGGAAGTCCCGTCTCCAAGATCGCGGCCGCTCTGATCTTGTCAGACAAAGCGGACGTGCACCGGAGCCGCGTGACAAACCGCGTACTCGCGACCTTCGATATTCATGATCGCGTGAATTATGCGGCGACCACGTCGACCCTGCAGGTAGAGAACGGGAAGGCCCGATTGAATATTGAGATCGATACATCGATCTGCCCGGTGATGGATTATTTCGAGATCTTTCTCAACCGAATGAAGATGTGCAGAAATGCAGCATCCTTTCTTGGATTAACCTTTGAGCTCTTTATCAACGATACACAACTTCTCTGATCGAATTCTCCCGCATAAGGATTCTCGACAATTTTGATTTGAAAACGGAGGTTTCCCGTGGCCGTTCGCTCAGGCGGTATCCCCGAAAATATTATCGACGAGATTATCGCGAGAAACGACATCGCTTCGGTTGTCGGTCAATACGTGCGTTTCACCAAGACCACCGGACAGAACCTGTTCGGACTCTGTCCGTTTCACTCCGAGGACACACCGTCTTTCTCCGTCTCATCCAACAAACAGATCTATTACTGCTTTGGTTGCCATAAGGGCGGTAATGTTATTCATTTCATCATGGAAGTTGAGAAATGTTCCTATATCGACGCGATAAAACTTCTGGCCGAGAGGGCGCAGGTCCGAATTCCGGAGCCGGAGGATGAGTCGTATCGCAAGGAAGCCCAGAAGCGCGACCAGATCCGCGAAGCTCTCGTCGAAGCCGCCCGATATTTCTATCAGAACCTGAACAGCGAGAAGGGCAGTCGCGCGCGAGCTTATCTCGAGAAGCGCCAGATTTCGGCAAAAACTGCCAAAGCGTTCGGCCTCGGCTATGCACCGGACGAGTGGGGCGGCCTGAGCCGACATTTGCGATCGAAAGGTTTCAGCGATGATGTTCTTGCGAATTGCGGTCTTTTCACGAAGGGCAAGAGATCAGAGAACGAAATGATCGATCTTTTTCGCGGACGACTCATGTTTCCGATCTTCGACGTCATGGGTAAGGTTATCGCTTTCGGTGGTCGTATTCTGGACGACGGGAATCCGAAGTATATCAATTCGCCCGAGACCGCAATTTATTCGAAGCAGAGAAACCTTTATGGCCTGAATTTCGCGAAAAGCTCTAAAGAGAAGCGCTTGATTATCGTCGAGGGATACATGGACGTAATCTCCATGCATCAGGCCGGCGTGACCAACACGGTCGCCTCGTTGGGAACTGCCCTTACCGAGCGTCAGCTCGATCTCTTATCCCGTTATGCCGATGAGATTGTCCTCTTCTATGACTCGGATAACGCCGGTCAAGCGGCGGCTCTCCGCGGCCTGAAGATGCTGATATCCCGCGACAAACGTCATACGGCTACACAGACGAAGATCTCCATCGCAATGGTTCCGGACGGCAAAGATCCGGATGAATTTATTCGCGAGCACGGAGCGGACGCATTCCGGCAAATCGTCGCTAACGCGTTTACCGTAATGGACTATCTACTGATGTCCGCCAAGCGACAGAGTACGGTCGACGGTAAGTTTGACCCGAGAACGTATCAGAATCTCGCGTGTACGTACCTCTCCTGGGAGCCCAATCAAGTGCTTCGCGAGCGAGGCGCCGCTGAGGCTGCGCGCGTACTCTCCGTATCCGTCGCCAGCGTCCTTGCGGAGGCAGAACGCGTCGAGGAACAGAAGGTCGAGACCGAATTTCGCGATACGATGAAGAAGACTGAACGACAGGCGACACTGACCCCTGAGGTTCATGAAGGGGAGAGTGCTACCTTAGAAGAGATGGCGCTTTTGTGCTTGCTTGCAGAGATTGGCGACGAGTACCATTCGTTGGTCGAGAAACCGATTCCGAGCGATTTCTCTGCGGGTGTCATGCGCGACATTGCTACCGAGTCGATCCGCCTCCTGGAAGAGAAGCATTTCACCCCGATCGCCTTTCTTTCTTTAGGAGAAGATAAATCGATCAACGGGCGCCCTGCACGCGAAGTATTATCGGAATATCTTATGCGAACGCAGAAGGTTTCCAACAGTGACTTCAGGAAGAGCCATATTCTTGATTATATCTATAAGCTCAGGATACGTGTCTATACCGAGCGCAAAGCCTTTCTCGCTAAACTTCTGGACACGATGCCGGAGAGCCCCGATAAGGAAGCCACCAAGAAGAATCTGTTGCAGATTTCCGAATATCTCCGGTATATCCGGAAAAAGCAGAAGGAGATCTGATCCATGGAACAGTCCTCGAGCCAAACTCCGCATATTTCTCGCGAAATCATCGGTAAACCTACGCAACTATCTCTGCGTCTTGCCGCGATCACCGCGATGATCCCATCGTCCGATCGTGTGATCGACGTGGGAACGGATCACGGACAGATCCCCGCATTCCTTCTCGAGAACCACAGAGTACCGCGTGTCATCGCGACGGATATTCACGAGGGTCCCGCGGAAACTGCGCGAAAATATCTGCGACGTCAAGGGGTAATCCGAAATGCCGAGGTCATCCGAACAGACGGGTTGCACGGCGTTGAACTGAAACAAGGTGATACAGTCGTCATCTCCGGCCTCGGCGGTCTCGAGATGATCCGCATACTCCAGGAAGCTTGTGCGGCAGCGAAAGAAATGCCGACGGGAATACGTCTCGTTCTGCAACCGCAGAGATCGGCGGAGGAACTCCGACAATATCTATGCGCGTCGGGATTTGCGATCGACGACGAATCGGTTGTCATCGACCGGGATAAGTTCTATGTCATTCTTCTCGCGACGAACACAGCGACACCGTACCCCGAGCTCGCGATCGATGAGGCGGTTCTGGGACCGATCCTTCTGCGAAAAAAATCTGTGGAGATTGAGGAATACCTGCGACATGAACGAAATGTCATGAAGAAGCATATGCGGGCAAGGCCGGAACTTATGGAGGTTATCCGTCGAATCGACGGAATGATCGATCCGATAAGCCACGCGACGCTGTGATGGAGGTCAAGATGAATACGATCATTCATGAAGATGTTTTTCGCTTCCTGGAGATTCAGGCTCCGCCCGAGACCGCGGCGGAATGGGACCACGTCGGCCTTATGATCGGCGATCGTAAAGAGGTCACTACATCGGTCGTCGTATCCTTGGACGCGGATGACAAGTCTCTTGCCCAATGCCGGAAGACGGGGGCAAATCTTCTGGTTACCCATCATCCGATGATCTTCCGACCATTGCAGGTGATCGATTATCAAACGCCGGCAGGGCGTCGTCTGCGCGAGTTTATCCGTGACGGAATAACGGTTTTCAGCGCGCATACAAATCTTGATAAAGCCGATCTTGGCGTTAACAAGGCGCTGGCTGCCGCCATTGGGTTATCTGAGGACAAGGCACTCGAAGCTGCCGAGTACGGCCGGGCCGGCTATGTCGATGAGACCCGCCTTCGTCTTTTCGCGAAAAAAATCGCCAAAGATCTTGGAGCAGGTTCCGTTCAAACCATCGGAGAGGGAGATCCGATGGTTCGAAAGGTTTTCGTGTGCGGCGGAGCACTGGACTCGGAGTTGTTCCCGGCGCTTTTTGCCGACGGGATAGATACGGTCGTTACGGGTGAAGCGGGCTACCACGACATGGCTGACCTTCTGGATCATGGCATTCGCGTTCTTGCGGTCGGGCATGATGTCTCGGAGCGCGTCATTCTCGAACCGCTGGCACAGAGGCTTCGTGAGAATTTTCCCGGTCTCGGGGTGGCGGTTGCGAGGGGTTTCGTTTATAATGGTAACGTTTTCTGAGTAAACCAGACGATCGCGGGCGCAGCGCCGAAAGGCCGCGCATGAGGAAAGTCCGGGCTCCATAGGACAAGGGTGCCGGGTAACTCCCGGTGAAGGTGACTTCAAGGAAAGTGCAACAGAGAGATACCGCCGATCTCCCTCGGGAGGTCGGTAAGGCTGAAAAGGCGGGGTAAGAGCCCACCGGCGGTTTGGTGACATTCCGGCCATGTAAACCCCACCCGGAGCAACGCCGTGGAGAGACAATACTGTGGTCCGCAGGTCTCGTGGAGGCGGCTTGAGCTGTTCAGAGATGATCAGCCTGGATAGATGACCGTCAAATACAGAACCCGGCTTACAGGTTTACTCAGAATTCTATTTTTCCGATAACGGCAAAGAATTGCCGAAGGGATATTCGCGAGAGTGGGTATCAGATACACAGGTTGCGGCGACGGAGATTCTTTTGCCGGCCGTATGTGAAGGAGAGAACACATGTCTGCTGAATCCTATTTGAGCCGAGGCGTTTCCCCCACCAAAGACGATGTGAAGAAGGCCGTAGCCAAGCAGTCCGCGGGAGTTGCCCCCGGTGCTTTCTGCAAACTGGTCGAGGACATCGCGGGCGATCCGGACTATTGTCTTGCCGTGCATGCCGACGGAGCCGGAACAAAGTCTTCCGCGGCGTATCTCGCGTATCGCGAGACAGGTGACACTTCCTGGTTCTTCGGTCTCGCACAGGATTCTCTCGTTATGAATACCGATGATTTGGCCTGTGTCGGCGCCATTTACGGGCTCTCGCTCTCCAATACGATCGGTCGTAATGCGCACCGGATTAACGGTGAGGCGATCGGTGAGATTATCCGCGGATACGACGCGATGATTGAGAAGCTTAACGGTTTCGGAATCGATATCAAGATGACAGGCGGAGAGACCGCCGACGTTGGGGATCTTGTCCGTACGGTCATCGTTGATTCGACGATCGTCGCCCGCATGAAGCGTGAAGATGCCATCTGTGCGGCCAATATCGCTCCCGGCCATGTGATCGTGGGACTTGCATCCTTCGGTCGCGCTTCCTACGAGGAGAAGGAGAACTCCGGAATCTCCTCGAATGGATTAACCGCGGCACGCCACATGCTACTTTCGAAGTACTATTACGCCAAGTATCCGGAATCCGTATCCGAGACCATTCCGGTAGATAAGGTATATTGCGGGAAGTATCGTCTGGAGGATCCGCTTCCCGGATCGACGCAGACGGTAGGGGAGGCGATTCTCTCTCCCACACGTAC
>JAEWUD010000050.1 GCA_023397475.1 Bacillota bacterium | reverse complement strand
CCAGTGAAGTGGCCTGTTTCGTATGTGCATCATTGACAAATAACCGCGCTGGGATGGCCGGCGCACATACGAAAACCCGAGAAGGAGCCTGTTTCGTATGTGCATCATTGACGAATAACCGCATCAGAACCGCTAGCGCACATACGAAATCCAGTGAAGTGGCCTGTTTCGTATGTGCATCATTGACAAATAACCGCGCTGGGATGGCCGGCGCACATACGAAAACCCGTGAAGGAGCTTGTTTCGTATGTGCATCAATGACGAATAATCGCCGTCGAGAGCTCGCCGCACATACGAAAACCCGAGAAGGAGCATGTTTCGTATGTGCATCATTGACGAATAATCCCTGGCTGGTCGACTAGCGCCACAACAAATTGCGACAGCCTTCATTTTCTAAGTATCCATTACACAGGATGTGAGGATAGGATTAGCTTCAACTCCGTGGGATCGAAAATTCTAGATCTTCGGAAGCGAGAAATAAGTGAGACTGCACCATCGTCATTTGAAAACAAAACAGGGCTGTCTCATAACTTTCGTTGCGAGACAGCCCTATCTTTTTCGAATAAATGAAACCGTTACCAGCCCAAGTAGTAGATTGCCAACCCTTCCGTATCTTCGAAGATATACGGATATGGATTGATATAATTGATGTAGTTTGTCTCATCATAAACGCTCGTATCTGATACAAAAATGCTTGCACTCGTGATTACGATTTTCCCATTCTGTACGACCGCACCGAACTGTTCTGTCGGATATTCTGCCTCACCGGACAAAGTAAAATCAATCGTGAAGTCCCAAAAATCAATCTCGCCTTCACTCGTGTAATAGAAAGTTTGCCTTCTGGGGGTTCCTATGGAGTAACTCTCCAGATAGACACCCTTTGCCTCCAACGCTTCCAGCGCCGTGATATACTTCTCCTTCATGAGCTGGGTATATCCTTCAACTCCAAGTTTCCTGTACTGATCCATCCTTGCTATTTCTCTATTATTCCTTTCCTGTTGATCAATGCTCAACAGGGTGTAGATTTTTTCCGGAATGAATTCAGCATTTTGTTTCCAATCCGGTCCATTCGCTCGTCCATCTCGTGTAGGTACATAGTACGATTCTCCATCCAACGCGACGGTCTTGATATATGTGTATTCTGTGTTCTCAATTTGACTGTCCAGAGAAAGTACGACGATCTCTTCGCCGAGTATCTCCGAAGCTATTTCTGCTGCGTCGGCAAAAACATACTCAGGAATTGGCGTAGCATAATACCCATCAACATTTCTACAGATTACTTCCGCCCAGACCTCCGTATCCGCGCCTTCTTTGCCATAACCGGAATACGCTGCCAGAACTCCCGAATTCGAGACATAATATGACTTTCCTCCAACGGTTGCCCGGAAAAAATTGGTAGTGTCAAACGCATAATAATCCTCCCTTGCTGTCGTAGCCGATTCATACATCCTTTGTGTGTCGACATACGCAAACGCACCCTCATAGTCCTTATTCTTCAGACACTCGAGATAGGCGCGAAGCGTGATAGCGTCCCCCAGATTCGAATACGCGTAGCCCTCACCCCGGGCGTCGTTGAAGCCAAGAACGCCAAGGCCGCTCAGCGGAAGGATACAGAGTACGCATATGATCGAGGCAAGCCACATACGACGAATCTTCCGGAAGCCCTTCTCGAACGTCATTTCCCTCGAGATCTCGCCCGTGCCGGGTTCTTCGGGAGTCCTCTCGGCTGCGATCGCCGGATCCTTCATCATCGCAAGTTCGGCCCGGCATGCCGCACATGTCGCGACATGCTCGTCGACGATCAGCTTTGTCTCGTCCGTGCAATCCCCCGCCGCCACGAGCGGCAGCATATCTTTCGCTACATCACATGAAATCATCGTTCTCCTCCAATCTTTCCCGTAGCTTTACCTTGCCGCGGAAGAATGTTACCTTCGCCCAGCTCTCGCTTTTCGCGAAAAGAGCCGCGATCTCGGCAAACGGCAACTGTCCGTAAATCCGTAAGATCACTACGTCCCGGTACGGCGGCTCGAGGTCACATAGCGCGCGCACTGCCCGACCGGTCTCTTCCCTGCGGCAGAATTCTTCGTCCATCGCACTCTCGCAGGGAACCTCATCCGCGTCCTCGTCGGTAAATCTTCGCGAGCGTCGACACTCGCGAAACCACTCGTTCTTCCCAATCTGGCACAGCCAGGTATAAAGGCTGCTCCTGCCCTCGAATTGTCCGATGTGCAGAAAGGCCTGGTAAAATGTCTGCTGGGTCAGCTCCTCCGCGGCAGACGCGTTCCTTGTAAGCGCAAGAAGAAACCGGTACACACGGCGGGCGTAGGTGCTATAAATCTCCTCGAATTCCGCCATGCAAGATTCTCCTCTTTTTGCTTTACACACGTTGGATGCGAAAACATCGAAAAGGTTACAACAGATATCGCTCCGTCCATTCCCGATCCGTCTGCCGAGGCGAGAAGAAGCTCTCTTCACATTGATTGAAGCGCCAATCCGATAAGCTTATCCGTATCATCGGCCATATAAAGCGGAATATTGAGAACATCCCCATCAAGCTTCAGATTGTTGAGCGAGAAACGAATTCGGAGCTTTACTTTGTCCCCATATTTCTCCTTGAACCTCTTGAGACTCTTGCTCACCACA
Organism: Bacillota bacterium; assembly: GCA_023397475.1. Lineage (GTDB taxonomy): Bacteria > Bacillota > Clostridia > Saccharofermentanales > Saccharofermentanaceae > Firm-13. Next base: position 33,031 of record JAEWUD010000050.1, on the reverse strand, counting down.
TTACTATCAGCTTTCACCTCAACAGGAAAGATCTCATTTTCTCTTTGGATCAGGAAATCAACTTCATATCTCGGGTTTTCTGTGGTCCAGTATCGAGGTGTTGCTTCAAACTGGTTCTGGAGCGCCTGCAAAATATAGTTCTCCGTCAAAGCTCCTTTGAATTCCACAAACAATCGATTCCCTTCCGCAAACGCAGAAATAGAGAGAAGAGACAAACGGCGAAGTATACCGATATCCGCCATGTAAATTTTGAAGGCAGATAGGTCATCGTATGCCGAGATCGGTAATCCCGGTGCCGCGCTGCAGTATATTTTCGATACGAGCTGAGCATCTACAAGCCACTGTAGGGCCGTCTCATATTCACGTGCTCGTGCTCCGTCCTTCACTGCCTTGTAGAGAAATTTCTTGTTCTCTCTGGAAAGCTGTGAAGGAATAGATTTCCATATCAGAGAAATTTTGGGGAAGTCTCTAGGATCAGGATGCTTGGCAAAGTCTCTCTCATAGGCACCGATGATATTCATCAGTACGGTTTGCATTTGTTCACTATCGCGGTTCTGCGTCCAAACTTTCACGGACTCCGGCATTCCACCGGTGATGAAATACATTTTCAGTTTCTCTTGAAGCGGATTTGCGAATGCATCAGGTATTGGCTGAATCTCATGGATCTGTTCGAGATATTTGACGAGATTCCCATCACCATTCGCCATAAGGAACTCTGAGAAAGTCATCGGGTTCATCTGAAGGAAATCCACGGCTCCCACAGGGAACGACGACGGTTTGGAGAGTGCGATACCCAGAAGCGAGCCTGCGCATACAATATGATATTCCGGAGCGTTCTCGTGGAAGTATTTCAGACTATTTATCACATGAGGACAATCCTGTACTTCGTCGAAAATAATCAGCGTGTCGTGAGCCACAATATTCTGGCCTCCGGCTAGAATCAGATTCTGCAGAATACGCTCGACCTCTTTGGTTGTCTCAAAAAACTGTTTATACTCAGGATGCTCGTCGAAGTTAAAATAAGCGGTATTCGAATAATACCGACGCCCGAATTCTTTGAGAATCCACGTCTTTCCTACTTGTCTGACACCCTTTATGATCAGCGGCTTCCGATACGGCGAAGCTTTCCACTTCACCAAGTCTTGCATGATCTTTCGTTCCATCACGAACCTCCTCTCCTACGACTTCACACGTTTCTTGATAATTATGTGATTTTCATCACACTTTTATATGCAATTATGTGATTTTCATCACACTTTCTTACATTATTGCTCGTCAAGCAGAGAAAAGCAAGTCGGAACGGAATCTCTCATGATCCGTTCCGGTCTTGCTTCAAATCGTCGATTCTTTTCGCGATGTTGTAACGCGGTTCAAAAAGAAACACGCTTCATCCTTACATAGCTCTTAATAGCTGTAAACCAGCGTGACGTTCGCCACGACCTTCAGCTCGCCGCCGGAGATGGGGGTTGCGCCCGCGGACTCCATCATCGCATCTGCCGTGTAGGAATAGAGGGGAATCGCGTGGGTCTCGGAGCCTTCGATAATCTGCAGCGGCTTATCCACGGTCACACCGGAAGCGGCCGCGAGTGCGTTGGCTTTGGCCTCGGCATTCTTGACGGCGATGGCCAGCGCCTCGAGGTACTTGTCCTCGTTCTCTTGATCGGTTATCGCGAAAGAGATGGAACTTGCCTGATTCACGCCCTCATCGACCGTCATGTCCAGCACCTTGCTGACCAGATCCAAGTCCTCGACGGTTACCTGAATCGAGTTGGTGACGTCATATCCGATCAAATCACTGGTGTTATCATCGTAATCATAATCGTAGCGGGGGTAGATGTAGTAGGAAACGGTCTTGATCTTCTCTTTGGCGATGCCCAGTCCGTCCAGCGCATCATAAACGCGGTTCATCTTCTCGGCATTGTCATCCTGCGCCTTCGAAGCCTCCTTGTCGAACGTCGCAACGCCGATGTTGACATACGCGATCGTCGGTTCGGCGGTGATGCTAGCCGTCCCCTGCACCGTGATGGTGTTCTTGACCGGGAGGATGTCATTGGCATCCGTCGCGAACTCCCCCGCGGCGGAACAGGAGGCGGCGAAGAGGCCAACCAGAACCATCAGGACCAGAACGAATGTGAATCTGCTTCTTCTCATATCATTATCCCCCTTCAATCGGCTTGATTCCTATGCAATAATTCCCGCCACCGTATGTTCAAGTACGGAATTCACCTTGATGGAAGCCGTGCTTGATTTGGCGTCGACAACCTTCTTATCCACAAGCTCGGCCGCTTCGATAATCCACTTGCAGGCGACATCAGCCGGGATCTGATCCGTATTGATCGACAGGCTGAACGCATCCAGCCCGGTTTGCTTCACATTATAGAAGGTCTTGAGAAAGCTCTCCCTCACATGATCGCCATCTCGCACTCTCGCCTCCGCCTCGGCGCGATCCGCGATTCCACGGGTCCTCATGATATTGCTCACGCGACTCGCAAAGGGCGCAGTGATCGATACATGAAGCACATTCTCATAGTCCTTGAGAACGACGAACCCGCCGCGGCCGACAATGACACAGTTGTCCTTGCTCGCAAACGCCTTGATCGTCTGGTTCAATAACGAAACCATCTCCGTCTTGTCCTGATCAAACCGATCCCAAATACTCTGACCCGAAGTATAGACGCTCTTGAACATGACCAATCCATACTCGACGAGCACCTTCTCCATCACACTCTTGTCTACGAATAAGTACTGCAAAGATTCTGCGACCGTCTCGCTGATACGATCCCCGTCACTGCCGAACTCTCGTGAAATAGTAATTACCGCCATACGAGTTCTCCTTTCAATATTCTCAATCACGCCATTGATGCGTAAAATTCAAGATCTCATGAAAATTTTATCAAGAAATTATGGAGAAACTATTAATTGTACGCGGAGTACGCGGAAAACCTCTGCGGCAGAGCGCTTGTCCGGATAAGAATATAATGAAGGGAGGAACGGCAGAATTGAAGTGCACCCCCAAACGTTGGACGAAACCGCCCTCAACCCTTCATTTCGCCCAGACAAACGTGATCTGCGTGAGAATACAGCCCAGCGAGCGGTTTTCTAGCCCGTAATCCAGCGCGCGATACTATGGATAAGAAGGCAACGTGCATACTTCTGTGTATTTTTAAGACATGGGTCAACGTATGAGCATATTCCTCAGTCCCAAACAGCTCTCTATGGAATCAGCTTTTAACTTCCCCTAAGACAACCCCCATTGCTACCTTTTTACTACCCTCAAATAATTCAAATTGATTTGCTCCCGACAAGCAATCGAAAGGTGCCTCGTCGGAGAGAAATGAGAAAACAACAATCATCTCGAGGTTCGCATCCAATTCCGTGGCAATGAAGTCCGCACTCCATGTCACCGAATCATCGGTTGGCCAATGGAGAAATCTGACGATAGGGCAATATCTCACACCCGATGGAACGGGACGATTTCTTCCGCCGTTTTCCGGAATTATCCATCGGATTCGTGCTCTTACGGATTTTCTCATGTTTCCACCAACGTCTTCCCCACGTATTGATTAGCAGGCGGCCGCGTTTTATACACCAATCTTATTCTTGAACTGCGAAAGCACTGTCCAGTAGATATCCATGTCGCTGACTTCCATATTCGCATTTTCGTGCTTGCCGCTTAAAACATGGGAACTTTGTACCCTCATTACCCCAACGCCACATCAAGTACCATCATAACGGCAAAACCCGCCAAGGCTCCGATGGTGGCAACATCTGTTCTCGAACCGCCCTCTTCTCGTTGCGCTTCGGGGATCAGCTCTTCGACGACAACGTAGATCATCGCGCCCGCGGCGAAGGCCAGCGCATACGGCAGCATCGGCTGCATTTTCGTGACGGCATACGCACCGATCACAGCGGCAATGGGTTCTACGATGCCTGAGGATTGTCCATATAAGAATGCTTTTGTCCGGCTGAAACCTTCGCGCCTAAGCGGGATTGACACCGCGGCTCCCTCGGGAAAATTCTGCAATCCGATACCGATGGCTAATACGATGGCTCCCGCCAACGTTGCGGAGGATCCCGTGCCGGCGGCAATCGCACCAAACGCCACGCCGACCGCAAGTCCTTCCGGGATATTGTGAAGCGTTATCGCCAGGACCAATAAAATGCTTCTCTGCCAAGATGTCTTGATTCCTTCTGCTTTCGATGTTTCGAGGCCCATATGCAAATGCGGCAGAATTTTATCAACGAGAAAAAGGAATCCACCGCCGCACAGAAAACCACCCGCCGCGGTAAGATATGCCACTTGACCCAATTGATCGGCCAATTCGATTGCCGGCGCAAGTAAGGACCAGAAGCTCGCCGCAATCATAATGCCGGCCGCAAACCCCAACATGCCGTTTAGTACGGTCTTGTTTATGTTCTTGAAAAAGAACACGAGTGCCGCGCCCAAAGCGGTGACTCCCCATGTGAAAAGCGTTGCGATGAAGGCTTGTTGAATCGGTCCGAATTGGCTCATCCATTGAATTACCGCGTCAATCATAAATTCCCTCCCTGTAAGGTAACAATGAAATAAATGATGGCACCAATCAAAACAACCGCCAAAATTGCTAACAGTATATATTTCGTGTTTTTTCGCGAATCACGCTCGAGCTGCTCCCTGACCTTGTCCGTCAGTTTCGATTGCACAACCGGAGCTTCGTAAACATTCCTGCCAAGATAGGGCTTGGGTTCTCGAGTCTCTTCCGAACTTACCATCTTGGGCCTCTCCAGATGCGGAGTCGGTGATTGTCTCCCTTGATTCATCGTGGCGACATAGGGATTGATCTTGTAAATGATCGTATTTGCGGTTGCGGCAACCTGGGGCTCATCCGCACCCTCCACCGTGATCAAGAGGCTGTGCCGGTTATCCCCGGCCAACGTTATGGACGATACGATCTGTTCGCGATTCTCGGAAGGGGGTAAACGGAGTGTAAAGCTGCAGCCGGTTAATGCCTCGTCCGGGGAGAATGCGTTCTTTATTTCTTGGAGCGTGAGATCTCTGCTCTCTTCCTTCTCCGATCGGACATCGAAGCGAGGCTCAATCTTCTTGAAATCGGGAAACCGCAGGAAGGCAATGACCCAAATCTTCTCATACAAGTAAAGAAGATCATCTACATGAATACTTCCCTCGAAACTACGTGTATATATTGACTTCTTCCACACGTCCATCTGTCGATCCTCACTATCGAAAACAAATCGTCTCGAGAACCCAGAACTCCTGAGAAAAAGGGCCGTTCACAAATCCGTTACTCGAGTCACTTACATTCCTCGAATGCTGTCTCATTGTCAATCATCCCTCGTCATAAACTGCAAGCAATAATTCCCTTAATAATTACTATACTCCCTGTATTTGGGGATTCAATGAGTTTTTTCGAAATACAGGAAACAGACAGATGAAGCTATGTGATAAATTGCAAAGACGAAAATTTTTCGGAGCGTTTTGAAGCTTCCTAAAAAACGTTATCACCTCTTAAGTTTCCGAAAGAATGTGCTTCTGCTCACCCCAAGCGCGGTGTAAGCTTCCTGTGCGGTAATCTTTCCGCTTCTGTATTTCGTTATCACTTCAAAGAGCTTCGTATCATCGATTTGAACCGGGGTCCGGCCACGGTAATTGCCTTGAGCCGCTGATTCCTTGATGCCGAGCAAACGCTGCTTCTCGATATAACTCTTCTCCTTACGATAAAGGCTCATCAGAAGGGAGTAATATGCTCTTCGGTTGCTGTCGTCAATCGCGAAATCAGCTGCCGCAACATCGTCGCCGGCACAGATAATTGTAAGGAGTTTCTGTATGGTAGCCGCCGACCTTGACTGTGCCCGTTCAATCTGATTATAGTCTTCGCAATGCTTACCTTCATCGGAATTCCACCGTACAACGTAGAGGCGATCTCCACTGTATCTGGTATTTGTTCGGATCAGCCATTCCAGTTGATTCAAATACTCCATCTTGACGGCTGCCAGTAATTCCCAAAGATCTTCACGATTCTCGGCGGGTGTTCTTTCGCTGATAAATACGGGTGTGATATTCTCCCGAACATACCTGGTCTTGCGGAGATCAATGTTCAATCCGGGAATGCCCTGAAACAAATCACAGTCCAGCAAGTCAATGACACAGTAATTCGGCGTAAAGATATAGGAGAAACTCTCGTCTTCACGCAGAATATACTCGATCGTAGAGATTCTGTAGGTGAATCCCAAAGGATCATCCAGACATATCATTCCTGTCGTTACAATTTGATTCATATCCGGTCCCTCGCCAACAAGTCGTAGGTTGATTTAATGATCAGCGAATAGCGAGCCTCAAGCATGTGCTTGTAAAAACGTTTGCGTATTTCGCTGATGAATGGCGTCCCATCTACTACGTCGTATATGCGCTTCATATCGAGCCGTTGATAGACAGAAGCAAGTGCTGTGTTGCATTCTCGAAAAGCGCAGCTATGAATCACTTCGTAATACGAACTCTTCTTTCCGTCCAGCTTGATCTGTGAGGTTGGAAAAGTGAAGACTCTCTTCCGCGTTTCTTCTTCTGAACCCATGACAGATTCCATCTCATCTTCGTTCGTCATGCTGGGGAACAGGCAGGATCCATTGTCAAACACCGGCGCAAGTGAATAGGTATTCCTTGCCTTAATAAAGCCCCAGTTGCTACCATGTCGGTCAAAGTTACCAAGAAGAGCATCCACAATATAGATCTCCCAGAACGAACATATCGTTGCTTGCACCTGTGTCAGTTTGGAATTATCCTCAAGCATCTTCATGATGTCTTCATACGAGTATTGATATCTCTCCTTATCCTGGTCCAGCGAACTCTCCCCAACATCGTTAAATGGCACAAACTGTACTCCAGGCTCAACAAAGTCCTTGCAGGCTACAACCTGCTCTCCTCTATAGAGCCCTAAATATGTCTCTTGTGTCGAGTACCCTAGCAAAGCAAACACATGAGAACCGATATATTCTGAAATATGATTGAATCGCAAGCCAAAGGGAGTCTTCTTCTGGAACTTCAGCATATAGTGAGATCCATTGATCAGGATACCGACTTTCTTCTCTGAGCCGCTATAATATCGATCACTTAATGGAAACATCGAGAAATCCATACATTCACCCACCCTTTAGTGATCATATCAGAATCAAGGGAAGTGTCAATAGAATATTAGTTTATTTTTGAGACTCGCAGATGGGAGATGCGGAAATGCAAGTCGATCTCATAATTCAGATATGATTCATTTGAGACTCCTTGGCAAAAGATTCCTGCCTTTTCGCTCTTATAATTCCGATTGTTCGACGTCCTCTTAATCCCCCTGGTAGATGATTTCGCGACGATAGGTCCCGGGTGATATGGTAAGATAGAACTACCAAAGGAACCTTCGAGGTATGCGATGCATCAGTTTGCGGTGATTCTCGGTTTCGACCGGGCAAGTGAAGAGGAACTCCATCAGCTCCAGAATGACGTGGCGACGGCAATCGACAACACGTTTATGGAGAAAAATGGGATGCTCCCGCACATCACGCTGGCGATGTTTCTTGCCGAGGATTACGCCGCCGCCAAGGTAATTCTTGCGGATTTCGCCACGAACTTTCCGGACATGACGATCCACCTCGGGAGTATCGGGATATTCAACACGCCGATGGGGGTTGTGACCCTTCAGCCGGTCGTGACCAAGGATCTACTCGCGATCCATGACGAGATTGTCGAGCGCCTCTCTCCGGTCGCCGAAGAATTTGTTCAGTATTACCTGCAGCCGATCTGGGTGCCGCATTGCTCGGTGGCGATCAACGTCGATCCCGACCGTGTCGGCGATGCGGTGAAGGCTGTTTGCGAGAGATTCTTGCCTTTTGACGCAAAGATTCGTTATCTAACCCTTGCCGAGTGTTGCCCGTACAAAGAGTGCGGTCGCTGGCCGATCGGCCCGGAAGAGGGGTAGGGGCATTTTCGCTTTTTCGCGAAAAGCACAGTGTTTTGTTTTTCCAATGTAAAGGCAAGCTGCGGTATACAGCGTTTACATGTGGGAAAAGCGATTGAATTTACGCCTTGGCTTATGCATGTTAATAATTGATAGCGTACGAAAAACACGAAAACCGGCAGCTTCGCGGAGAGCGTCTCGTTCATAAATTACAGGGGTGGTGCCGGCGACCGGATAGGCCATTCTTGTGGACGAAAATGCTAAGAGCCTCCGATTTCGTCCACAAATACCAAGGCAGTCGGCGCCCGGCTAGGCCTTTCTTGTGGACGAAATACAATATGCAAGGAAGAAAGTCATCTCTAAAAATTCATTGGACATGACGCGATAAATCTGGGTTACTTGATAACACAATCAACAAGTACGCCGCGAATGGCTGGACTCTTTGTACTATGACGACCACTGTTGCAGCAAGCTCTGGTATCGGCGGATGTGACAGGACAGTATTCAATTGTCTTTCAGAAATCATAGATTAACGATATCATCAAAACCTTAAAAATGGTCTGTGTCATAACACCTGCTTGATAGAGAGAACAATACCAATATACTGTCTCAAATACTTAACGATCTCCATAAAACAATCTTTAACAAAAGGCTGGATGAACATGCACAAATATGGCATCCCGCATGTGAGCCTGTTTCGTATGTGCACCAATGACAAATAACCGCTCTGGGAAGCCCAGCGCACATACGAAAACCCGTGTAAGTGCCATTTTCGTATGTGCATCAATGAGCAATTACCGCTCCGGGAAGCCCCACGCACATACGAAAACCCGTGTAAGTGCCATTTTCGTATGTGCATCAATGAGCAATAACCGCTCCGGGAAGCTCAGCGCACATACGAAAACCCAGTTAGGAGCCTGTTTCGTATGTGCATCAATGACGAATAACCGCCACGAACAGGCCCGCGCACATACGAAAACCCATGTAAGTGCCATTTTCGTATGTGCATCAATGAGCAATAACCGCTCCGGGAAGCCCCGCGCACATACGAAAACCCGTGTAAGTGCCTGTTTCGTATGTGCATCAATGAGCAATAACCGCTCCGGGAATCCCCGCGCACATACGAAAACCCGGGAAGGAGCCTGTTTCGTATGTGCACCAATGATATATAAGTCCAGTCTAGCGAAATAACGTTACAATAAATTGCGACAGCCATCATTTCTCGTTATTCATTACACAGAGTGCGAGTAATAGAAGCTACCCCTCCACAGGCTCGAAGATTCTAGATGTACGGAAGCGAGAAATATGTGAGACTGCACCATCGTCATTAAGAACAAAACAAGGCTGTCTCTCAACTTTCGTTTTGAGACAGCCCCTTCGTAGATTATGACGCATTAATAGGATTCTTATTTCTTCCCCGCAGGCGGTGGACTTGCGTCGGTCTTCTCGACGGGAATTTCCTTCGCCACTAATCTCTTGTTGACGGCCTCGCGGAATAGGACATAGACGACGGAGGCGAGGGGGATGAAGAAGAGCATGCCGGCTATGCCGGTGAAGAAGGCACCGATGACGAGAGCGACGAGGACCCACATGGAGGGAAGTCCGATCGAATTGCCCATGACGCGCGGATAGATCAGGTTGCCCTCGATCTGTTGCAGAACGACGAAGAGGATGAAGAACCAGAGGGCCTTTACGGGATCGACGGTCAGAATGAAGAAGGTTCCGAGCATGCAGCCGATGAAGGGGCCGACGATCGGGATGAAGGCCATGACGCCCAGGAGGACACTGACGAGAAGTGCATAGGGAATGCTAAGGACGGTCATAGAGAGCAAGAACATCGAGATGACGATCAGCGATTCGAGGCACTGGCCGGAGAGGAAATGGGAGAAGGTATCGTCGGAGAGGCGGCCGATGCGGATGAGACGGTCGGCTTTCTCTTCGTTGAGGTAGGCGTAGGCGATCTTCTTGGCCTGTCGCTTGAGGCGGTCTTTCTGCAGGAGAATGTTGACCGCGAAAACAATGCCGATCAGGATGTTGATGATCACGCCGGCGACTGATGAGGCGAAGCCGACGGCGGATCCGAAGAGATCACCGCCCGCCGTGCGAATGAAGTTCAGGGCATTCTCGCCGAGCTGCTCCCAGTCAATTGTGTAACTCTTGATATAGGTGCTGATCTGCGGATACTGGAGTGCGAGATCGTTGAGTTGCGTCTGTGTGCGTTCCGCAAAGGTCGGATATCTGTCGATGATGACCGCGATCGTACGACCGATTTCCGGAATGACGAGGAAGAGCACGGCAGTGATGATGCCGACGAACAGGATCACGGTGATAAAGAGTGCGCCGCCACGATAGAGTCCGTCCGGCAGAGGGCGTTTCTTCTTGGAGGCGATCTTGCGGAAGAACCGCTCGATTGCGCGCATTGGAACATTAAGGATGAAGGCGAGCGCCGCTCCGATCAGGAAAGGTGTAAGGACAAAGAGCACGGTCTGAAAAGCCGCGCGCAGATCGGCATAATGCTCGAGTCCGACATAGAGAATGACGGTCGCGAAGCAGATTCCAAGAATCGTGATTGTGGTTTTACGACTTAGCTCCATGCTGTGGCCTTTCTTCGGCGATAAGGATCAAAGTCCCTTCGCAAGATATTCTGATGTCATTATACAGAAGAATGAGCGTCCGGATACACGGTATTTCCGCATTACCGCATCTGTAATACAACGCTCTCCTTTTCGGACCCTCGACGGCGCCTCGGAAACACTATGCTCCCCTACCGCGACTCATAATTGACGAATTCATCGGGGCCTTACGTATCCTCGACAGAATATACGCCGCTCCCTCACTCCAAATCCTGGATGCCGGAATCAGAATATACGCCGCCCCCTCACTTCGAATCCTCGATACCGGAATCAGATTCTTTCACGGCCCTTACTTCGGCTCCTCGTTTACGATCTCTCCATGTCTTCCCGGCCCTCGGAGGAAGAAGAATAGAAGTCCCGCGGCGGCGAGCGACAGAATCGCGCCAAGAGTGAACGGTGCGAACGCGCCGATCTGATTCCACAAGAGGCCGGCGATGGCGCTGGCCGGAAAGAGCGCGATGCCGACGAGGGTCGAGTGCATGCCGAGCATCGTTCCTTTTAGGTCCGGCGGCGAGATCTCGGCGATGAACGCGCGCTCGACGCCCGCGATCAGGGCAGTATAGGCTCCGTAGAGGATGAATAGGGCGACCAGGATCGCCGGGTGCGACACGATGGCGAATCCCGCATAGACGATGCTGAAGATCAGGTAACCGACGACGAGCACGCGCTTGCGGCCGACCTTATCGGAGCGGCGACCTGCCGGAATGGAGAGGAGCGCCGCCGTGATATTGTAGAGGAAGTAGAGAAGGATCACCGTCCGGTCGTCGAAGCCGAGGTTTTTCGCGCGCAACAAGAGGAATGCGTTCGACGAATTACCGAGCGTGAACAGGAAAGCGACGGCAAGATACAGCTTCAGACGTCCGTCAATCCGGCGTCCGCCCTCGCGAAAAGCGGCGAGCGAGATCGGGGCGCGCGGTGCGCGCTTTTCGTGATGCTTCTTCTCGCGGACAAAGACAAACATCAGAAGCGCAAGAACCGCCGGAACGGCTGACCACAGGAAAATATTCCGGTAGTCAGCCGGGGTCGGCGCGGCGCTTATAAGGAAGTATGCGAGCAGGATGCCGAGCGATGCGCCCGCCATGTCGAGCGCCTTGTGGAGGCCGAACGACATCCCTTCTTTGCCGGGCACGGCGCTCTCGCTGACCATGACGTCGCGCGGCGCGGTGCGGATTCCCTTGCCGAAGCGGTCGACAACGCGCGCGGCGAGAATGCCGCCCCACGAACCGGCGAGGAGCAGAGCAACCTTATAGAGGAGTCCGGTCGAATAGCCGACGAACGCGATCGCCTTTTTCTTGCGGAACCGATCCGAGAGGTACCCGCTCCACACCTTGAGGAGTGAAGCGAGACTCTCGGCTATGCCTTCGATCATTCCGACAAGAACCGGGGTCGCGCCGAAAACCGTCGTCAGATAGACGGGAATCAGCGGATAGACCATCTCGGTGCTGACATCCATGAAGAAACTGATCAGTCCGAGAAAAACGATGTTCCACATAGGAGTTCATCCTCCCCGCTTTTGCTCGAAGCGTCAGAGGCCTAAGCGATTATCGCCGCTGTCGGCCTCAGTTCAGCAAAGTAAATGACTGAAGGCTCGAAAACGACGGACCCTCATAGCGCAGGTAGATCGCGTGGACGCCGTCCGGGATCAATATCTCCGCCTCGGCCGGCTCCCACTCCGTGCTGTTGCCGACCGGAACTTGTCCGAGAACATCGCCGTCCCACGCGGTAAGGATCGAGTACGCGCCGTGCCCGCCGCGCGCGGTCAGACGGACTTTCTTGACCCCATTGCAATCGACATATTTGAATCCGGCTGTCGCTCCGTCCCGCAAATTCGCGATATACGGCGGCTCGCCCTCGTCATCGATTCCCTCCTGGGTGATTTTCGGGAAACGCGCGTCGAGCCAGCTGCCCGGATCGCCCGTATAGGCCTGCTCCGTCGTCGCGAAAAGATTGCAGGCGGTATAAGCCCAAATCGTCTCACCCGTCGCAAAAGGAACGCCGGTAAAACCGTTCGATGTCATCTCAACCTGCGGAATCGATCCGTCTTCCAAGATCTCAATCGGCTCGCCGCATGCCTGCCGGCTGAAGTTCGTCCCGTTCGTATGGCGATGGTAGAAGATGTAATAGCGGTCGCCGACCTTCTCGAAATTACCGTGATTGTTTCCGCCGTAAAACATCGGCTTCTGTGCCGGCTTGTAGGTGTCGATGTTGAAATCATTGTTCGAGACGATGACGCCGCGATAGACAAATCCTTCGACCGGCGACTTACTGGTCGCATAGCAGAGCTCGCTGTAGCGGATCGAGGAATAGACGAAGTAATACGTGTCGCCGATTTTGCGCATTGAGGGCGCTTCATAGAACTCATGACCTTCGAAGCCAGTGCCGGCCGAGTAAGCCTTGCTCGGAGCGATGAAACGCGGGTCTTCGATAACCGTCAGCATATCGGGGCCGAGGACCGTAACGGTCGGACCTTTTCGCGAGAGATCCGTGGGCCAGCAGAAACCGGTGTACATATACGTCCGGTCCCCTTCGCGAAGAACACCGGGATCGAACTGCGGCATGTCGCCCGGCTTCTCACCGAGCACCGTGCCGTCGGGCCAGTGAACGTGTCCGTAGAACTCGTAGCGGCCGACCGGCGTGTCACAGACGGCGACCGCAACGACCGAGCGCTTGTTGAGGACATAGTAGAGATAGTAGCGACCGTCGGGCCCCTGCACGACATCCGGCGCGAAAAGACACTGGCTGCCGTCACGATTCGACGGATCGTCGACGCGGCGGAAGATCACACCCTCGTAACGCCAATCCGAGAGGTCGTCAACCGGTGCCGACCAGCCGACATAGTCGTTGAGGCAGTAGTCGTAGCCGTCAAAACGGTCGTGAGAGCCGTACAGGTAGACGCGGTCGCCGAAGACATGCGGCTCTCCGTCGGGGATGTACTCGCGCGGGGGCAGGAAAGGGTTGCAGCTGCGTTTGGTCATGATGAGATCCTCCTGTAAATATATATTCATGATTATTTATCGCAATCGATAGGTGCCGGTGAGCGTCGTGTCCGCGCGCCCGCCGAAGAGAATCATCTGGGCTCCGTTTACGGAAATTCGCGCGAGTTTCACGCGATTCGGACGGTCCCGGTCCGCTCCCTGCTCAATGGTAAGATGTTCGGGCATCGCGTCCCGTTTGATCAGATATCCGGCGAACGCCGCATTGCCGGAACCCGTCGCCGGATCCTCGAGATACCCGAACTTCGGCGCGAATACGCGCGTGTGATACTCCGCGTCTTTTTCGATCGTCTCCTGCGCGAAAACATGGACGATATCGATGTTTTTCGCGGCGCAGAAATCACGCAACGTCGCGAAAACCGGCTTTGTCGAGAGGCAGTCGGCCAGGCTCGGCAACGGAACGATCAGGGTGCGAAGGCCCGCGTCGACCACCTCCGGGAGCCATCGGTCCGGTGTATAAAAATCAAAGCCGAGCGCCGAGGCGATCTCTCCGTTCGTTATCTCGCGTTCGAGAAATTGCGGGGCGGGCGCGGCGATATAGACGGCATCCTCCTCCGACACGCGATTGTATACGGTAAGCGCTCCTGCCCGAACGTGCATCGTCAGCTCCGGTTGGTCAAGCAGGCGCGGATTTGTTGTAATCAAGCGATAGAAGGTTCCGATCAGGGCATGCCCGCAGAAGGCGACCTCGCACGCCGAAGAGAAGAATCGCAAGTGAAATCCGTCCTCCGCTTCATGGATAAACGCAGTCTCATTGACAAATCCGCCAAGCTCCCGGGCAAGTTGTTGCATCTCGTTTTCGGAGAGCATGTCGCCGGGAGTCATCGGAACGAGACCAGCAGGGTTTCCCGCCGATCCCTTGTGTGTGAATACATCGAGTTTCTCGAAGGTGAATTCTCGCATCGGTTACTCCTATTCTCGCGGATTAGCCTCTTCCCCGGCTGTCAGGCTTCTTCCTGTCGGTTGGCTTCCTGTCGGATGATTTTTTGGCTGCTCCGCCATTTCTTGCGGCACCGGAGGTTGGCTTCCTGAGTGCTCCGCTGTTACTCGCGGCACCAGAGGATGACTTGCCGCCTGACCGCGTTCCGGATTTACTATCTGAGCGAGTCCCGGATCTGCTGTCGGACCGCGTTCCGGATTTACTGTCCGGGCGAGACGACGCTTTCGTGTTCGCGCGCGTCGACGTACCGCCTTTTGAACGCGAAGTGGGTTTTCCCGACGCCCTTGTCGTGTCCCCTTTCGCGGGCGGACGGATCAGACACCGCGGGTCGTGACCGATCAGATCCGGGCGACCGGCCTTGTGTAAGGCCTCTGCGACGAGAGCGCGCTTCTCGGGATTCTTGTATTGGAGAAGTGCTCGCTGGAGCTCCTTTTCGTGCGGTGTTTTCGCGACATAGACGCGTTCCATCGTAAGCGGATTATAACCGCAGTGGTACATCGCAGTCGAGATTGTCCCGGGTGTCGGATAGAAATCCTGGACCTGCTCGGGCTGGCGGTCGATCGAGTGCAGGTATTCGGCGAGCGCGATGGCGTCGGCGAGCGTGCTGCCCGGATGCGAGCTCATCAGGTACGGGACGACGAACTGGCGTTTCCCAGCCTTCTCGTTCTGCTTCTCGTAGAGCTCGATGAAACGCCGGTAGACCTCGAAGCGGGGCTTGCCCATCTGATCGAGAACGTTGTCGGCGCAGTGCTCCGGTGCGACCTTGAGTTGGCCGGAAATGTGATGCTCGACGAGTTCCTGGAAGAATGCGGGGTCCTTATCGTAGATCAGGTAGTCAAAACGAATGCCCGAACGGACGAAGACCTTTTTCACGCCGGGAATTGACCGGAGACTCCGGAGAAGCGAGAGATATTCGGAGTGATCGACCTCGAGCTTCTCGCAGGGCACGGGCGTCAGGCAACGCTTGGACCGGCACATGCCGCGCGTCTTCTGTCCCTGGCAGGAGGGCCGGCGGAAATTCGCCGTAGGTCCGCCGACATCGTTGATATACCCCTTGAAGTCCTTGTGTTCCGTGAGTTGACGCGCCTCACGGACGACGGATGCGGCGCTTCGCGACGTGACCATGCGACCCTGATGCCAGGCAAGGCTGCAGAAATTACAGGCACCGAAGCAGCCGCGGTTATGGATGATCGAGAACCGAACTTCATCGAAGGCCGGAACACCGCCGGACTCGTCATAATCCGGATGCGCCTCGCGTGTGTACGGCAATTCGGCCGCCGCGTCGAGTTCCTCTCGGGTCAGCGGCATCGCCGGCGGGCGGACAACGAGAAAACGGTCGCCGTGCTTCTGAAGAAGCGTTCGCCCGCGAACCGGATCGTGCTCCTCATACTGGAGCTTCGTCGCCTCGGCGAACACGCGGCGAAAAGACGAAACGTCTTCATACGAAGGGCTCAAAATCCCCTTCCCGAGATATGGTGCTGCGTCGCTCGTGACGAACGCCGTGCCGGGAATATTCGTGATCTCCGCGACGGCTGTTCCCTTGCGAAGTTGCTCGGCAATGAGACGAACCGTCCGCTCGCCCATCCCGTAGATCAGGAGATCCGCTCCCGCGTCGACAAGAATACTTGGGCGCACGCGGTCATCCCAGTAATCGTAATGCGCGAAACGTCGCAACGACGCCTCGAGGCCGCCGATGATGATCGGCGTCTCGTCGCCAAATGCCTCGCGTGCCAGTTTCGAATAGACAATCGTTGCGCGATCCGGACGGAGCCCCGTCTTACGTCCCGGCGAGTAGAAGTCCTCGCTGCGTTTTTTTCGCGAGGCCGTATAATGCGCGACCATCGAGTCGAGGTTGCCCGATCCGATCATGACGCCGTAGCGCGGACGTCCCATCGCACGAAAAGCCTCGGCGTCGCCGAAGGCAGGCTGCGCAAGAACCGCGACGCGAAAGCCCGCCTGCTCCAGAACTCGCGCAATTACCGCAGGTCCGAAGCTCGGGTGATCGACATACGCGTCGCCTGAGACGACGAGAAAATCATAATAATACCAATCCCGGTCCGTCATGTCCTGCCTTGATACCGGCAGGAACCATTGTCTCTCCATTTAATCTCCTTATATGAGGCGCGCATCGTTAGCGGCCAAGGTCGGCGCAGCTCAGTTTATCTCCTTGAATTGCGATCTACACGCTGTGCGTGACGAAGGTCGGCGCAGCTCAGTCGTGCCGCTCGTACGGATTGTCGAATCTCTCGCAGAATCGCGCAGAGAACGACGGAGCGATCCCCGCCGCCGCAAGATGCGAGGTGTCTCCGAATGCCTGTACGCGAAAGGCCGCTACACCCTTCCGGCGCTCTTCCGTGATCAGCGTCGTCACCGAGGTCGGCAACGCGACAAATCCGTGCCATAAGACCATCGGCGAAATTCCGAGAAGGTGTCCGAGCATAACACACTCGACACCGAAATGACAAATCAGAACAATCGAATCCTCGTTCGCTTCGGTGACCCGATAGATGCCGCCGTCGCGTTGGTAGCCATGTCGGGCGAGAAGCTCATCGAGACCATGGGCTACGCGGTCCGCTTCCTCTCCGACCTTCGCTCCGGCCATTACCTCGGTTACGCTCCAGAGATCTTTGTCATAATATTCCGAAATTGTCGTCCAGTCCGCGGGCAAATGATCCCACGGAATTCTCGGCTCGCCCGTCACGGGATCGGGAATCGGCGCATGGAACTCGCGTAGCCATGGCAGAGTCTCGGCGGTTTGTCCTGTCCGGGCAAGTGTCGGTCTCGCGGTATCCTGCGCGCGGCCCAGCGGCGAGACGTAGAAGTGCGCATTGGAAATCATCGCAAGGCGCTTCGACAGGAGCGCCGCCTCGCGGCGTCCCGCAGGCGTCAATGTGTCGTTCGCGTAATCGGGGTCACCGTGTCGGACAATCAGAAGTCGCATATTTACCGCCTGTCAGTGGGTGTATTCGATGAACTTAATATCTCCCTCAACATTGGAGAAAGCACATTTCTTATTCCGTATACATGCGAAATCCGTCGTTCCCGGGCACATATCCTCGGTCTGCATGCAGCGAATAACGCCAAGCTTCATAACGCTTCCTCCTGTACACTTGCAAATCTGAAACGCCTCTACGTCACATTATGCCACGTAACGCCGCCAAGAGACCAGACACAGAAACGGTTGTGCATGATTTAGCCATTAATGGCCGCAAGATTGAAATAATAACACAAGCCTCGCCAAACATAGCAGGTCAAATCGCGAAATCGGTTGCCATGAAGAGAATCCTCGCGGGGTGCCGGTGGCGCAGGGATTTATGGGCGAAAAGACCCGCATCCCCTGATTTCGCCCATACTCTTCTTCCGCACTTTATGGGCGAAACCGCTCCCGACCATCCATTTCGCCCATACTCTGCCGTCTCACCGCGCGTCCACATCCTCCGAATTATGGGCGAAAAGACCCGCTTCCCCTGATTTCGCCCATACTCCTCTTCTCTACTTTATGGGCGAAACCGACCCCGACCATCCATTTCGCCCATAATCTCGGCTGGCGGCGCTCATTTCTGCTTCGCGTATGACCAAGGAGCTGCTAAATCCTGAGCTTTTGCGTTCATTTTGCTTCTTGCACCCCGTCCCGCGCTCTTGCACCCCGTTCCGCGCTCCTGCACCCCGTTCCGCGCTCCTGCACCCCGTCCCGCGCTCCTGCCCCCGGCTTGTCCTGCCCCCGGCCTGTCCCGCGCGCCCTCCATAATTAATCTACTACTTGAAATTTTCTCTTCAAGCGACCTACAAGAGCACGCATGTTGCCGCAGTTTCTTTTCCCTTGGCGAGAGCTTACACAGCACGAAAAACGCTTACAAAGAGTTCAATTCTACTGTCCGAATTCTTCATGTTCTGAATCTACACTAAGGATATGGAGGAGTACTTCACGCCTATTAACCTGATCATTACAAAGAATTTATCCTCTCCATCCCCGGCGGATAACATCCGTCAACTAGACTCATTCATGGGTAAACGAATGTAAGAAGACAACAAACGGAGGTTATTCATGAAGAAATTAGTATCTCTCTTCCTGGCGGCTGTGACCGCGATTTCTCTGGCCGGATGCCAGAGTGTCTCTCCTGACGCTCCCGTAACCAGCGCCACAACCGCAGCTGCGACGACCGTCGCCAGCACGACAGTGCCTCCCTCGACAGAAGTTGAAACGATATCCGCCCTTGAGACCACGGCCCCCAAATATGTGTTCCTCTTTATCGGAGACGGTATGAGCTATCCGCAGATTCAAGCAACGGCGGACTATCTTGGCGTTCTTGACGACGCAGAGTACATGAAAGCGGCTCCGAGTCTCGATGACAATGAAGGCGCTATGCTTGACGGCCCCGAAGCCCTGAATTTCATGAATTTCTCCGGGGTCGGTTCCGCAATTACCTACGACAGCAACAGTTTTGCGCCCGATTCCGCTTCGACCGCGACATCTCTTGCGACCGGCAAGAAGACGTATTCCGGTTCGATCAATGTCGACGAGACGGCTACACTGACCTACGAGACAATTACCGAGAAGGTTCATGAGCAGCTCGGCATGAAGATCGGCGTGATCAGCTCCGTTAACATCAATCATGCGACACCGGCCGCTTTCTATGCGCACCAGGCCAGCCGCAACAGTTACTATGAGATCGGTCTCGAGCTCATTGATTCCGGATTCGAGTTTTTCGCGGGCGGAGCGCTCAAGAAACCGACCGGCGACGACAAGGACAAGGAAGATCTCTACGCGCTCGCTGCAGAAGCCGGGTATACAGTAACGCTGACGACCGCCGATGCGGAAGCTGTGACAGCTGACACCGGCAAGGTTCTGATGATTGACGAGAATCTTGCGGATTCCGACTCCATGGCCTATGAACTCGATCGCACCGAGGAAATGTGGTCGCTCGCCAACTATGTCGAGAAAGGCATTGAGGTCCTCGATAATGAGAACGGCTTCTTCATGATGGTCGAAGGCGGCAAGATCGACTGGGCGTGTCACGCCAACGACGCCGCGTCCACAATCCATGATACGATCGCCATGGCGGATGCCGTCGAGGTCGCCATCGCTTTCGCCGCACAGCATCCTGATGAGACTCTGATTCTGGTGACCGGCGACCACGAGACCGGCGGTCTGAGCATCGGTTTCGCGGGAACCGATTACGACACGTACCTTACAATGCTGGACAATCAGAAGATCTCCTATGCCAAGTTCGACAGTGATTACATCGCTTCATATAAGGAGAACAAGACGGATCTCGCCACGGTACTCGCGGACATCGAGACCCTTTTCGGGCTCAAGACAGAAGGCGACGAAACGGACCGTTTTGTCCTGACCGACTACGAACTGGCGCTTCTTACAACCGCCTATGAGAAGAGCATCAACGAGACGCCCACAACGTATGCGGAGCAGGAGGAGTACGTCATCTACGGATCCTATGAGCCGCTGACCGTCACGATCACGCATATTCTTAACAGCAAGGCCGGCGTCGACTTCACTTCGTACTCGCACACGGGTCTTCCGGTCGCGGTTTTCGCGGATGGCGTCGGAGCCGAAAACTTCAACGGCTACTACGACAACACCGCCATCTACGACAAGATGGCCGCACTCCTGGGAATCTCGTAATCCTTAACGCAACGCGCGGCGCATCCTGATCGATACGATTGCTTCCCTCGCGCGAAAAAGCCCTGTCGGTGGCGTTGTCGATATGTACGGTCCGTCTCCTCTGCGATTACGCACCCGAGCGAAAAAAGCCCCCCAATCATGTTCCTCTATAACCGGTCGACCCGCACGCCAGCACTACGACGGCGTGCGGGTTTGTCCGTAGAAAGGTCTCTATGCGCCTGAAAACATTTCCGGAATTCAACCTAGCTTACACGGCTCCTGTCCTTGTCACGCTGGTCCTTATCGCGATCCTCATCGCGCTTCCGACCGGCTTCGAAGACAAGGAAATTTATCGAGAATCCGAGCTCAGTTCCGCGACGGTAATATCAGCAGATGACTCCTCTCTCGTCGATACGGGACTCGTCCGATCGGGCGAGCAGCGCTGCGTTGTTGAGATTCGTGATGGCGCATTCGCCGGAACACAAGCGTACGCGATCAATATGCTCAACGGCTCCCTGGAGGCGGATAAGCTCTTCGTCCCCGGTGATACGGCGCTTGTCCGCATCAATGCCGACGCTACCGGCGACAAGATCCTCAGTGTCTCGATGATCGACCACTATCGCATCACCGATGAGTTTATACTGGCCGGACTCTTTTTTCTCTTGCTCGTGCTTTTCGCGGGCAAAACCGGTCTGCGTGCGATCCTGTCGTTCGGCCTGACGATACTGTTGATCTGGAAGGTGCTCGTGCCTTTGTACCTCAAAGGTTACCAGCCCGTCTGGATCGGCCTTGGGATCGCGGCGGTTCTGACCGTACTCATCATAGCGCTCGTCTATGGTTTCGACCGCCGCTGCCTCGCCGCGACAGCCGGGGCACTCCTGGGTATCCTCGTCACTTGCGTCCTCGGGGTGCTTTTCACGGATCTCTACAACATTCACGGCGCCGTCATGGCCTCATCGGAGAGCCTCCTGTACGCCGGTTACTCCCACCTGAACCTGACGCAGATCTTCATGGCCTCGATATTTATCGCCTCCTCCGGCGCGATGATGGACCTGAGCGTCGACATCACCTCCGCGATCCAGGAAGTCGTCGAGAAACGCCCGGATATTCGTGCTCGCGAGGCGATCCGGTCGGGTCTTAACGTCGGGCGAGCCGCGATGGGAACGATGACGACAACACTTCTTCTCGCCTATTCCGGCGGCTACATCGCTCTGCTGATGGTCTTCACCGCACAGGGGACTCCGATCGCAACCATCTTCAACTATAAGTTCGTCGCAGCCGAGCTGATCCACACGATCGTCGGCTCCTTCGGCCTGGTCACTGTCGCTCCCCTGACCGCCCTGTGCGCAGGAGTCCTTCTGACGCGAAAACCGGCGCGCCGCCCCATTGAGGGGACGGACACGCCGGCCGGCTCTGACGATCCGGTTGATGCAATGAATAACGGGAACCAAACCCTACGATTCCCGCAGTTTCCTGCGACTGAAACGGTGGTCACTCGGGGCAGTTTCGTCCCCAAGAGAGGTCTCTTGGGGGACGCTGACACCACAAACGATAATTTTCATCGGTAATCATATAGAAAGACGGCCTCATCGGCCGTCTTTTTAGCTGAAAATAATACTGTTCATGATTTCCCGATCTTTCCCCGGGTCCGCCAATGTAGCAGTTGCCAACGCAAGTCGGGCGAAGCGTTTTATCGAGCTCGCCTCCGCAGGCGCTAGCCGAGGACTCGTCGGGCAACAGCGAGCGTTAGAGAACGTGAGCTGTCATGCCAGCGAGCGAGAAAAATGCGAGCACGACTATTAATTCAAATACACCACATTCTTCCCTGGAACCAATCCTTCGATTGGACCCGGAGCCGCGCGTCCTGCGCGCTTCCCACCAACAAGATCCGTGTCGAGGACAATCTCTTTTCCCTCGGGATCGTCATAAATCCCGTCGACGATGCGGACGCTGCCGAGCGACGTGGTGGAGACAAGATCCGACGTGAAGCCTGCGGCCTCCGCCGGCATCGTGATCTGCAATGCGAGGCGGCCGTCCTTCTCGATGATTCCGGCGCTCGGATCGAAGTCGCTCGCGAGGATAAAGTCCTTCTCGGCACCGAAGGCCTTGGCGTCCTTCATGTAGATGTTGCCGTTCATGTAGACAGGCTGCGAGACCTTCTGGAAGATATCGTGGTCGCCTCTGCCGAGCTCATCCATCCGCTTCTGATATTCTTCGTAGGAAGAAGGGTGCTCGTCATAAGTGGAGGTTCCGCAGTACTCGTCGGAATCGACATGGTTGGATCCGCCGACGAAGATATTGTTGTAGAATCTCTCGTCGCCGCCGAAGACCACCGAGAAGCCGGCCACATCGGTGCTGTGCGGGAAATGGTACGGCGTCGCGCGGTCGAGAACGGTGACGCGGCGGGATGCGCCCAGGAAGAGGTTCTGTGCGTAGGCGGTACCCTGTGCGAAGTTCTCGATATTGAAGCGCGAGGCGAAGATGTTGTTGTCGACGAGGCAGGGACCGTGCGTGACCTCGATCATCAGGTCGCGATCGTTCGCGTAGTAGATATTGCGGCTGACGCGCGTACCCTGGGCCTGCCAGTCGAGCCAAGTGCCGAGGGTGCAATGATGGATGCGGTTGTTCTCGATCTTGACGTCGATCGCCGCGTGCAGCTTGATGCCGCCGATCTCGAAACCGAAGAACTCGTGCTTGACCGCGATATTATAGATATGGTTATTGTAGATCTCGCTGAAGACACAGCCCATGTGGCCGACGATACCGTTCTGTCCGCAGTCATAGATGGTGTTGTTGCGGATAATGTGCGAGCCGATATTTTCTTTGCTCCAACCAATCTTGAGCGCGAGGAAGACCGCTTCCATCTGGTAGCGATAGCCCGGCTTCCGGCGGGTAATCGTGCAGAGGTTGTGGCCGGTCGAGGCCTCCTTGCCGATGCTTACGGCGCTGCATTTCGCGTCGTGAAGAATATTGTCCTCGATGATCCAGCCCTTGCTCCAGTTGACGCCGAGCATGCCCGGCTGGTCGGCCGTCGGCGGCGTCCAGGGAGAGGCGGCCTGCGCCATCTCAAATCCGCGAACCGTGATGTAGTTACGGCCCGTCTTCTCGGGATAGAAACAGCACTTGCGCACGTTGATCTCGGCCAACTCTTCATTCGGGTTCGCGTCGTGGAAGTTCGCCCAGATCTCCGTCGTCTCCTCGCCGACCTCGGCAAACCATTGGTAGATCGTGAAATCCGGATCCTGAATCGTCTCCGGGACCTTCATCCAGAACGGGATGAAGCCGTGAATGCGGCGCTCGGGCGCGAAAACATCCTCTTTCTTCGTTGCCTCGTAGAGAGACTTGCCGTTCAGATAAACATCGCCCGCATGAACGTTGTATTCCCACGGGAAAATGAACCAGTCTCCGCCCAAGACTTCCGCATAGGGGTTATAATCACCGAAAATCGCATTGTCGATCGTCGCCTTCCAGACGCCGTTGCCGAGAGGCTCCCAATCCGTAATTCGCTCCGATCCCTTAATCACAGGACGCTCGCCCGGGGCGGCCTCGTATGTGATGCGCTCGACCGTACTGCGTCCGCCCTTTGCCGGCTTAACCCACTCGCGATAAGTGCCTTCGTGTACGACGACCCGGTCGCCGATATCCGCGATCTGCGCCGCGTGCGAGATCGTCCGAAAAGGATCGGTGGCAGATCCGCTCGCCTTGTCGTTGCCCGTAATCGCTACATGATACTCGTTTCCCATAAGAAACCTCCCGAAAATCTTTGTTCCCGCCAGAGGAGTCTCGACACCCTGATATCGGGCCCCGAGCCGCTCGATTCTTTTCGCGAAAAAAGCCTGAAACAGGCTCTCTTCTTGCCAAAATGCGGTCACTTCAAAGTATAGCACTGACGTCTCGAAAGGAGCGGAGCGCGAACCGTTTCAGTTGGTGAACAAATGGTGAATAAGCGAGGGCGCAAGATCGGGTTACTTGCTGAAACGCTGCCGGTACCCACAGCGCTTACACAGTTCTTCAACCGCCTCTCTGCGCGAGAACCCGTCATAGATCGCCTTCGCGCGCGGGCCGGCGATGATCTCGGCAAACGGCTTTTCGAAAATGTTTCCGAGGCAAACCACGCCCTCGCCGTCGAGACAGCACGGCACGACCGTACCGTCGACGAGAATTCCGATCTGATTTCTGAGTCCGTAACAGAAGGCGTTGCCGGGGATCTCTTCCGCCGACAAATCCGGCCACGCGAAAAGATGCTCCTGATGAAGGAACACGCGCTCGGCGACCGCGATGCCGCGCGCGGAGATGACCTGGTCGGCGATGGAATACGGGAGATCGAATGTCTTTTCGAGAATTGATAAGAGCGCATCGTTGCGGCGTGCGTCAGCGGACGTTTTGGGCTGATCGGCAAAAGAATCGTCGCCATCGAGATTCCACAGGCGAAGCGAGACGACAATTTTCGAGAGCCGTCGTGCATCCCGCGTAAAGTCCAGGATGTCCCGGATGTACTCCTCGCGGCTTCCTCCGGATTCGTTCCCATCGAAGCTGTGAAGAGAGAAATTGATTTGCCGGACAGCGGGCTTCGTGAGGAGCATCTCGTGAACCCGTCGGATCAATGTCCCGTTGGTCGTGATGTTAACACGGAAGCCCTTCGCGTCGCTGATATCGAGAAGTTCGGCAAGTGCCGGATGAAGGAGCGGTTCGCCCTTTATATGTAAATATATGTGGCTCGTGTAGGGCTTGATCTGGTCGAGAATCGTCGAGAACTGCTCCGGCGTCATAAAAGCTGCCGCGCGCCGGGTCGGCGGGCAGAAATCGCACGCCAGATTGCATCGGTTCGTGATCTCCAGATATACCTTGGCAAATCGGTCCAATGCACGGCTCCTTTCGAATGATAAATTCGACGCGTTGAGACTAGATGTTTCTATTATACGATGACGAGACGAAATAGCGATTGAAGTTTGAAACCCGACGTATTACAATGTATTACAGGAAGCAAAGGAAGGAGGAACGTCCTATGGCGATTTCTTTACGGCTTAGTGACGAGGATGCAAACCTCATCCGGCAATACGCGAAGATCAACGGGATAACAGTATCAGAACTTGTTCGTCAATCCGTGCTTGAGAGGATTGAGGAAGAATTTGATTTGAAGTCTTATGAGAAAGCAATCGCGGCATATCGACAGAATCCCATTACGTACTCCCATGAAGAAGTAGCGGGATTGCTTGAACTTGAGTAAATTTCGTGTCGAATATACGCAACAGGCCGTTCAACAACTCAGAAAACTCGACAAGTACACGGCAAAACTTATCTATGCATGGATAGATAAGAATTTGCAGGCTTGCGAGAATCCCAGGCAACATGGCAAAGGTCTATCGTCGAACAAGAGCGGCCAATGGCGCTATCGCGTGGGAGATTATCGATTAATTTCCCAAATTGAAGATGAGAGAATTATTATACTAATTCTCAGTATCGGTCATCGCAGAGATATCTACCGCGAGTAAGAAGAAGTCGATAATTTCCTGGCGGCGTTGGGGTATTCGTCTAGCTTGTGCCCGGGTGGCTCACATTTCGGCGAGCGACCTTGCGCAGAGTCGAAGAGAGGGCGCTGAAGATCTGAGGACCCGGGAGCGAGCTACATGTGAGCCAACCTTTACGTCGCCGCCGATGCCGCAGCCGAAGACGATGCGACCGATGCCGCGATTACCGCGCACATCGCCGCCTGTTGCGCAGCGATCATCGCAATCGCACTGCCGGTTGCCGCAGAGGTGTTTGCCATCGTCCTTGAATCATCCCTCGCGTCCGCCGAGACGAGCATCGCGGCGTGCATCAGTCGCTGTTGCATCCCGGGACCCCAGAATCCATAGCCCTTCTGCTTCTTGAGGAATTGATCCGTCTCGCGCATCTTCCCGACGATCTCCTCGAGAGGTCCGGGCAAGGTCGATACCGTTCCCAACGTCGACAATTCATAATACTTGCCGAATCGCATCCCGTTCTCCTTGAGCATGCGGTACAGAGCGATTGTTCGCTCGACCTTCCACGCGGCATCGCCATCCGAAATCGCGAGCACGAATCCCAGCGATTGCGCCGCGTTCTTTGTCTTGAAAACCTTGATCAAGCCCTGGTAGCATGCCTCCGCCTCGCCGACAATCGCCGCATCCGAAAGGGGCGACAACGCTAGCATCGCGGCAAATACATAGTCCTCCGACGACGTCAGAAACGGGTGCTCCTTGCGCATCAGGTCGAAGATCGCCCTCGTTCGCGCGGCAGTATTCTCGAAAAGCTCCGGCGTTGTCTGCGTCGCGATCACGGCGGCAGCCAACGGAAGATAGGTATTGGTGGAAAAATACTTGCGGAGCATATCGTGAACCTGCAAGGTCTCCTGCAGTTTACGTTCCGGATCTGGCGTGACCGCGATAAATCCGAGAATCGGAACCTTCGTCATCCCGCGCAAGGTCGAGAAGGCACCGGTCTGCGCCTTTAAGCTCTTGTCGAGAGATCGCATTCCTCCCTCATTCACGGTCATGTGACGCGCGGCAAAGGTACCGGCGATAAGCGGCAAGAGGTAAACGCTCTCCCACGGAAAAGCGCGCTTCAGTGCGTCGCGGTTTGCGATGAAGAGACGGAGTGTATTCTCGTAATCGATATTCATTGGGTATCATTAACTCCTTTATATAAGATCAATTGCATTGTAGCACAAGCTGCCGTCCGGCTGTAGAATGCATCACCACGACGATTCACAATGTAGTCGACACTTTAACTCCAAAACCGATTCTTGTGTCGCTTCGAAACTTCGATAGCATGGAAGATAATTTTTAGTAAATTTCCTTCGAGAATTCTCTCAATCCTATTCTCGAAGCGAACTCTTCTGCTATACTCTAACAGGGAAACTTTTTCCTTTGTACTTTCGGGCACGCGAATCGGCTCTTGCGTCGACCGCAGCTCATTCGATATTTCGGAGGTGAACCATGGCGTCTGACAATCTTCGTCGAATATCCGAAGCGGAGGAACGTGCCGCTGCGATTGAACGGGAAGCCGACGAGGCTTCCGCTTCGCTTCTCGCCTCATCTGAACGCACAGCGCGCGAGAAGGTTCAACAGCTCGATCAGAAGATCGAAGATGAGATTCGACAAATACTTCGCGCAGCCGATGAAGATCGGGTGAAGCTTGAAGAGGATGCCGTACGTTTTGCCCGGAAACAGGATCTCGAGATGCGGGCCGAAGTCGCGCCGCGTGTCCCGGTGGCTATAGCCGCGGTTCGGGATATTCTGATCGGCAGGGTATGATATGGCCATTCTGAAGATGAAGCGAATTGAAGTGATTGCTCTGCAGAAGGACGCGAAGGAAGTCATTCGGCTGTTGCAACGCGAGGGCGTCGTAGAGATATCCACCGAGGACGAACCCGGTGATGCATTCGCTTTTGCGAATGGCCACGCGAGCCTCTCGATCTACGAAGAGCATCGGAAGACGGCGATCTCTGCCCTGAAGATATTGGACGATATTGCCGGCATTCACTCCTCGATGCTTGACAGCTTCACAGGTCGCACAGAGCTTTCGGAGGATGTTTTTGCAGAACGCGTCGCCGAGAGTAACAAAGCCATTCATTTGGCTGCGGAGATCGAGAATCTGCATCGCCATCTGGAAGCGGAGACTGCGGCCCTGCACAATACCCGTCAGTTTCTCGAACGTTATCTTCCATGGGAATCCCTTGATATTCCAATGGCTGATCAGGGCTCACGTCACACGGCCACCTTCATCGGCTCGTTGCCGGCAGAATATTCACGCGAGTCTCTCATGCAGATGATTGTCGACTATGGGAACGTATCCACGGATACCGACGCGGTAGAATCCGTAAACGCGTCCGCTGAACTCGCAAACCCTTCCCGTCTCATTGACGCCGAAATCGTTTCCGCGACAAAGGAGATGACTTGTGCGGTAATCCTCTGTCATATCTCCGAGGAAGCCTATTGCCGGGCAGCTTTGCGATCGATCGGATTCGTCCTTCCGGCGGATCCTACCAATCACCCGCCCTCCTTGCGGATCGGACGATATCGCGAACGCATTCAGCGCGCGAAGGATGCGGTCGAAGACGCGAAGTCGAAGATTGAAGCTTTTGCACCGCGTCGCGCGGAACTTCTTTTTCTCATCGATTATATGTCCATGAAGATCGAGCGTTATGTGGCCTTGCAGCGCGTCCTCTTTTCGCGCAAGACCATAATTCTCGATGGCTTCTGTCCGGAGAAGTACGTGAAGCGGGTTAAGGAAGTTCTCGAGAAGAACGTTGCGGCGCACGTCGAGATCCGCGATCCCGCTCCGGGTGAAGAGGTTCCCGTCCTACTGAAGAACAATGCGTTCGTTGCGCCCGTCGAGGACGTCACTTCCTCCTACAGTCTGCCGGGTCCCGGCGAGGTGGATCCGAATCCGGTGATGTCCTTCTTCTATTATTTGTTCTTCGGCATCATGCTGTCGGATGCGGCATATGGAGTTCTCATCGTTCTTGCCGTCTCTTCTCTTCTTATCTTCCGTAAACCCGAGGGTGCGGCGCGGAAGAATCTGATGAAGTTTCTCTACTGCGGAATGTCAACGATCCTATGGGGTGCTCTGTTCGGCAGCTGGTTTGGCAACGTCGTCTATGTCGTGTCGGGGACTTTCTTCGGACATACCGTGTCAATTAATCCCTTGTGGTTCGATCCGGTGCAGAATCCTTTGCAGCTTCTGATCCTGAGCCTCGCGTTGGGCTTTGTTCATATTCTTGCCGGCATGGCCGTCAAGTTCTATACCCTTTGGAAGAACGGACACAAGGGCGACGCGATCATGGACGTCGGATTCTGGTGGGTGGTCTTTGTGGGTATTCTCCTTGTTTTATCCAACATGGTGGTTCCCTCGATGCCGATCCTGCAGACCATCGGGATGTGGACAGCGATTGCGGGGGCGATCGGCCTGGTCGCCACGCAGGGCCGCTCCTCTCCGAGTATTCCCGGCAAGATCATGGGCGGTATCGGAAGTCTCTACAGTATCACGGGCTACTTCAGTGACATCCTGTCGTACTCTCGCCTGATGGCCTTAGGTCTTGTCACCGGCATCATCGCCACAGTCGTCAACACGATCGGGTCAATCGGCGGCAACAGTATCGCAGGAATTATCATCTTTATCGTCGTGTTCCTTCTCGGTCACGCGATCAACATCGGAATTAACGCGCTCGGCGCGTATGTTCATGGCAACCGACTCCAGTATGTAGAATTCTTCGGGAAATTCTACGAGGGCGGCGGCAAGCCATTCCAACCGTTCTCTATGAAAATGAAGCACTATAAGCTCAAGGAGGAAAAGTAAATGGAAATTTCGGGAATTATTCTGGCAATCATCGGTGCGGCCATCGCCGTCATTCTTGCTTGTATCGGATCGGCCAAGGGCGTGGGTATGGCCAGTGAGGCTGCCTCTGCCGTCGTTATCGACGATCCGACCAAGTTCGCCAAACTCCTGATCCTGCAGCTGTTGCCCGGCACGCAGGGTCTGTATGGTCTGGTCGTCGCTGTTATGGTTCTTCTCAATATCGGTATTCTCGGCGGAACTCCCGAGGTATCCATGCCGGAGGGTTGGGCGTATCTTTTCGCTTGTATTCCGATTGCTTTCGGCGGACTCTTCTCTGCGCTCAGTCAGGGTCGCGTTTGCGTGACCGGTGTCAGCATTGTCGCCAAGAAGCCGGCAGAATCCTCCAAGGCGGTTATCTCCGCGACGCTCGTCGAGTTCTACGCGCTGATTTCCTTCATCTCTTCCTTCCTGATGGTCATTAATATCGAGAAACTCGGGCTGTAATTCACAAGGATTACGTCCACCCCATAGAAGCGAGGATACATAACGCATGACAGGTCTCGATGCCATACTTGCCAAGATTATTGAAGACGCCGAACAACTGGCTGCGTCACGACGTGCGTCGGCCGGGGATCGCGCCGCTCTTCTGGAGAGCGAGCATATACAGCGAGCGACACAAGCCGGTGCCGCACGATCGGCGGATGCCGAGAAGCAGGCGCAGAAGATCCGCGCTCGCGGTCAATCAACCGCAAAGACGTATCTTCGCAATGCGGCCTTAGCGGAGCGCAACCGCCTGATCGATGAGGTCATTGAACAAGCTTTTCAAAGTCTTGCCGATGTGTCGGCACAAGACGCTTTTGCACGTATTGAGTCATTCGCGAAGTCTTGTCCGATCGATTGTCCGGCGATCCTGATCCTCTGCGCGAGGGACCTCGAACGTTTGCCGGTTGATTTTGCGGCACGGATGTCCGCTGCGATCGCACAACCGATCACGGTACGTCCTGAGCCGGGCGATTTCAGCTTCGGCTGTGTTGTCGTTATCGGTGAGGTGGAATACAACGGAACCGCTGAAGGAATCTTGTACGATCGACGCGACGAGATTCGCGACAAAGTGAACGCGATACTTTTCGCGAATTCTGCGGAAGGAGAATCGTGACGTGATAGCGAAGACGGATTACGCCTATGCGGTCACAGCTGTTCGCGTCCGCGAGACGTCTCTTCTTACATCTGCGGATCTTGAGCGCATGGCGGAATTGCCCACGGTGGAAGCTGCGGCGGAATATCTGCGTAGCCGTGGATGGCATATACCTTCCGGTGCGACGGATATATCTTCTGTTCTTCGTGCTGAGCTTGTCGCTACCTGGGACTTCCTCACGGAGATCGCACCGGATATCTCGATTCTACACCCGATGATCGTCCGCAAGGATTTTCATAATCTTAAGGCCGCGATCAAGAGCCGCCTGAGCGGCATTCCAACAGATTCGTATTTCCTATCTCCGGGAATTGTCTCTCAGGATCTGATCCGCGAAGCTGTCGATACGAAGACCTATGATCTTCTTCCCAATCCGCTTCGTGATGCCGGCGAACAAGCCTATGACGTCCTCGTCCGGACGGGAGATGGGCAACTCGCAGACATCATCATTGATCGAGTTACACTCGACGAGATCCTCCGCGCGGCCAAGGCGACAGAGAATGAGTTGATGCTCCGGCTACAGACGTTATTCTGCGCGGCTGCCGACATCAAGACAGCTTTTCGCGCGGCGCGGATGAAGAAGAGTGAGTCATTTCTGGAACGGGCAATCTCCTCCTGTGAGACACCGGACCGAACGAAGCTGATCGCAACTGCGACCGCCGGCGAAGCAGAACTTCTCGCGTGGCTTGGACAGACCGAATACGCGGAGGGTGCGGCGCTTCTTCTTGCCTCGCCGGCCGCCTTCGAGAAATGGTGCGACGACAAAGCCGTTGCCATGACGGAGAACGTCAAATACCTCTTCTTCGGGCCGGAGCCTCTGATCACGTATTATCTGGCCAAAGAAGCGGAAATCAAGAACGTCCGAATTCTTCTGACTGCGATGGAGAACGATTTGCCTTTTGATCGCGTCAGTCAGCGTTTACGGAGGATGTATGCATAAGATAGCCGTCATGGGTGACCGGGACAGCATCACCGGCTTTACAGCACTGGGTTTGGATATTTTTGCGGAGGAATCCATGGATCAGTCGATCCTTGTCCTCCACCGCTTGGTTGAATCTGGATATGCCATCATCTTCATCACGGAGCGGCTCGCCGCGGAATTGCATGAAGATCTGAAGAAATATCGCGACCGGCCGACGCCGGTAATCGTACCGATTCCGGGAATTACCGGGAATATGGGCATGGGAATGAAGGCCATCGGAGAAGCCGTCGAGAAGGCGGTCGGATCCGATATTCTGGCAGATACATAAAGGAGTGAACACATGAGCAGCACGGGGTCTATCCTCAAAGTATCCGGTCCTCTGGTCGTCGCGGAAGGAATGCGCGACGCGAACCTCTATGACGTGGTGCGCGTCAGTGATCAGCGCCTCATCGGTGAGATTATCGAAATGCACGGCGACAAAGCCTCGATCCAGGTCTACGAAGAGACCTCCGGTCTGAAGACCGGCGAACCCGTCGAATCCGCCGGCATCCCGCTCTCGGTTGAGCTGGCGCCGGGTCTGATCGGTGGAATCTTCGATGGAATCCAGCGCCCCCTCGCGGTCATCATGGAGATGATCGGCAACAATCTCTCGCGTGGCGTGGAGGTCCCTTCTCTCCAGCGCGAAAAGCTCTGGCACTTCGTGCCCGTCGCGCGAGTGGGTGACGAACTCACTGCCGGCGATATCCTCGGCACGGTACAGGAGACGCCGGTTGTGTTGCATAAAGTCATGGTTCCTCCCGGCAAGAGCGGAAGACTTGTTTCGATTCGCGAGGGGGATTTCACGGTTACCGACACGATCGCGGTCCTGTCGGGACCGAATGGTGACGAGGAGCTTGTGATGCTCCAGAAATGGCCGGTACGTGTCGGCCGTCCCTACCAACGCAAGTTATCGCCCGAGATGCCGCTCATCACCGGGCAGCGTGTCGTCGACTGTCTCTTCCCGATCGCCAAGGGCGGTGTTGCCGCGATCCCCGGGCCTTTCGGCAGCGGCAAGACCGTTACGCAGCACCAGCTCGCGAAATGGGCGCAGGCGGACATCATCGTCTACATCGGTTGCGGCGAACGCGGCAACGAGATGACGGACGTCTTAAACGAATTCCCTGAACTGATCGATCCGTATACCGGAGAATCCCTGATGAATCGTACGGTTCTCATCGCCAATACCTCGGACATGCCCGTTGCCGCCCGTGAAGCGTCAATCTATACCGGCATCACGATTGCCGAGTATTTTCGCGATATGGGCTATGCCGTCGCGATCATGGCCGACTCCACCTCCCGCTGGGCTGAGGCTCTTCGTGAGATGTCGGGACGACTTGAAGAGATGCCCGGCGAAGAAGGATACCCCGCGTATCTCGGAAGCCGTTTAGCGCAATTCTACGAGCGCGCCGGCCGCGTCATCTCTCTCGGCAGAGACGGACGTGAGGGAACTCTCTCGGC
>JAEWUD010000009.1 GCA_023397475.1 Bacillota bacterium | reverse complement strand
CGTTGGTGTAGGAGTTGGTGTCGGAGTTGGAGGCGGAGTTGGTGTAGGAGTCGGTGTTGGTGTAGGAGTCGGAGGCGGTGTCGGAGTAACTGTCGGTGCTGAGGTAGGTGTTGCTGTCGGTACTGAGGTTGGAGAAACTGTGGGCACAGCATTCGTAACTTCTATCGTAATCGTCGCACGACCTTCTTTGTACTGCTCATCAGCGGTAATAAACGCGCGTATTATCGCGGTGCCAACACCCTGAACACGTACCAAATTACCTGTAATTGATACAATATCTTTGCCTGCAAGAATCTCATAAGAGACTGTCCCTGTACCCAATCCTCCGTTTGCCACTACCGAAAACGCCGGAGATCCGTATTCCACGGTCATCGAAGCTTCAGCAAAGGCGAAGCCCGTCTGATCCAGTTTCATCAAGGTTGCACCACCTGGAATGAAGTCCTGCTCAGCAACCACTTCCATGCAAGTTGACTTACAATGGTACCCCTCTGTTCCAGGGACATAAAGGAACAGTTGAGAAGCAGAGTCGGTTTGTACGTCTTTGACCCCATATGCAGAAACATTTCCATTCTGCGTAAGGATGAGCTCAGTCAGCATCTCATTCGGTGATTCAGGTATAACAACACAGGAGCGAAATACCTCGGCTCCGGCTGAATTATATGTGTATGTTGAAGTTAATGGGCGAATGGAGCCACCATCAACGGTTATCATCGCAGGCTCCGAATACTCTCCCGATCCGATCGTCGTAAGAATAGGCGCAGGGATTAGTTCATCTTCTTCCGCCTCAGGAATTACTACGGCACGGTCATCCAAGTCATAGATCGTACCGCCGGAAATCTTAACAGAACTCTGGGGAGCACTTTGTGCTACGGACAAATAGAAAGATCCTATCGTAGCCGCGGCGCCACCGCCAATACCCGCACTGCAGAAACCATCTAGGTCCTCCGGGTGCTGTAATTGAAGATCTTCTTTATCACTGAGACTACCCTGTGCATAGATCAGACCACCCTCAAGTACGATACTTGTGGCATTTGCATAAAGTCCTGCACCAATTCCGGCACCGCCTCCATTGCCATACGCATGGATGATTCCATCCAGTATGGTAATCTTAGCGTCTCCGTAACCACATCCACCGCCTATACCGGAACCACCATTCAGTCCTCCCGTTGCGGTAATGTCTCCATCCTCGACCGTGATCGATCCCAAAGCGGGGCCATACGCTCCTCCGCCTATACCCGATGCGGAATCACCGCCTGTTGCGATTATTGTTCCACCCTTGATGATGATAGATTCGAAGAACCCTCCTGATTTGCTGGAAGGATTCTCACCGCCACCAAGTCCCGCGGCAAATTCTCCGCCCGTTGCTTTTACTGTGCCGCTATTGATGAAGATATTTCCCGCATCAGGAATAAATGCATCTCCTCCGATTCCTGCACCACATGAACCGCCGTTTGCGATTAGCTCTCCGTTCACTTCACTTGAAATCGAAACCGTAGCTCCCGCAGGCACGCGAATTCCTGCATTCTGACTCCCACTGGATAATGTGTTTATCCCCTCTGTTTTGACATTAACAGTCGCTCCGGGAACAATCGAGAAAGCGCTCCCCAATTCGTCGGAAGAGTTGCACAGGATGTTTATGGAGGAAAGTGTTAGTTTGTTTGTCCCCCCCGACACCTGGATCGTATTGGCCGAAGGAATCGCAACATCCGTTTGGGTAATAATGTATCCATCAGGATCGGCTTCCGTTATTGGAGTACCATTCTCGGAGAATCCACTTATGGTACTATCACCGATGACAATATTTCCCTTATCTATTGATAATGAGGTCTGAATGCCATCAATTTCGGCAGATGCAAAATGCGTCATCGAGTTCTCATTATTACTTATGGCCATCAAGTTCTCAGTCCATTCCGAGAAAAGACCAGAGAAATCGCTCAACGGAAGCATACAGGCGGAAAGAACAATAACAAGAACTTTGCGAAAGAATTGGCGAACTTTTGAAATATGCATGTTGATACCCTCATCATCTTATGCGAATGGAAGATTATTCATTTATCATAAAAAACGTTATTGTTTCTCGATTGAAGTTATGTTGCCGTTGGCATCATAAGCATATGTGATCGAACTGCCATCCGGATAAATCACCTTCACGACCCTGCCGAGTAAATCATATTCATATTCAATCGTATCTTTGTCGACGATGATTTCTTGCTCGATTACTGTTATGTGTATACTGGCCGTTCGTCCGGAAGAACGCTCTTTAACCGTTATCTCTGCAGATCCGGGTGCTACCGCAGAAAGAATACCTTTCGAGGTTACAAGAGCAATTTGATCGTCGCTGCTCGACCATAAAAGATCATCCATTCGCCCACCCGTCACGGAGAGCTGATAGTAAGATCCCACAATAATTGATCCTTCAACCGAATGAATCTCTAGCAGAATGGTAGTCTCCGTCGAATCCGATATCGAGGTTGTTGGAACGGTAGTATCTGTAGATGTTGTTGGGAGTGTCCCTAAAGAGCTTGTCGTTGTATCCGTTGCAGAAGTTGTTGTTGGCGTCGGGGTTGTCTGACAAGCTGTCGATATAACTACAAACAGAAGCAAAATAATAACGAGCAGATTTCTAAGGAATAGCGTTCTGTATTCTGAAAATTGCATCATCCGTCAACCCCCCTATTGTAAAAAAACAATAATAAGTTAACATATAATTGCGGCCAAAGCAATTAGACTTTGGAAGTATCACTAGAATTATTATATCTGCAAAGCATTTTTGAAGATTTTGAGAAAAAGCGGAGATAGCATATGGATCTAAAAGCAATCGGCGGTATCAGGGGAATCATTATTCTCTTCCTCATTATGATTGGGATTCCAACCGCAATTCTGATCGGAAATCAGAAAATGATCAATTACAGGACAAATGGGATTGAGGTTGCGGCTACAGTCGTTAACGTCGACTCTGTCATGGTTGGAAGAAAGTATCGTAAGGCGGTTACCGTTACCTATACAGATCAGAACGGCCAATTGATTACCGCGAATGCAATAAATGCAGATGAAGCAATGATGAGTCAGACAATCTACGGCAGGGTTCTGCCGAGTGCGCCAAATGAAGTCTTTCTGGAACCGGCCCCATGGGTTCTCGTTGTCGTATTCGGAATGGCGGTCTTCTTCTTCTTGGGGGGAGCGGTTCTCATCTTCGGGATGTTCTATCGAACCAGAACGGACGAGAAGTTGTCACGTATGGGAAATGTCACGGACGCGTTGATTCTGAACAGAATCTATATTGGCGACAGCCAATTGATAGAGGTTGAGTTCGAGGATGAACGCGGCATCGTGCGCAAGGTCAACTGTTGCCCGCCACCGTATCTTCCGCAGAACGCGACGGAGTGCACGGTCCGGTATGTGGTGCAGTCGGAGAAGAAGGTTATCTGCGAGGTCGTTTGAGAAGAGATTTCTTTCGGCAACGCTAATTTCTGCATTCCCAGGGAACCGGATCTGTGCCCTATAAATGCATCTTACGGAGATTAGTTCACTTTTTTCGCGAAAAGAAATGATAGAATTATCGATAGCAAAACTTGTTAGGAGACAATATGGATGGCAAAGGATTAGCCATCGTAACCGGTGCGACGAGAGGCATCGGGCGCTCTGTTTCGATAGGTTTGGCAGAAGACGGATATCGTGTAGTCCTGATCGCGCGGGATAGCTAGGCGCTGACAAGCGTTCGCGAGCAGATACTTGCTTCCGAGTATACTGTTAGAAAATGCAACAATTGTTCGAATAATCGTTGATCAACAAAATTTTCTATGAAGTATTTTCATATTTATACTTGACCGTGCCCTTGGGGAACGCGTTACGATGCATCTAAACAGGCGAATCTACCTGAACAGGAGGCAACTTGAGATGCTACTCAAGGATGTGATGGACAGGACACAATTGTCGAAGAAGGCAATCCGCTATTATGAGGATTGCGGACTTTTCGCGACCCAGCGAAGTGATAACGGTTATAAGGACTATACGCAGGAAAACGTAGATCGATTGTTTGCGATCAAAAAGTTACGCGATCTGGACTTCTCGATGGAAGAGATCCGGGAGTTTTTCGATTCTGATGACAAGAAAAGCGAGGTTCTCGCTCGCAAGTTGAAAGAGACGGAGGAGAAAATCTCTGTTTTTCGCAAGGCGAAAGAAGTTCTTGAAGCTTTGAATTGCGGCAGGACCATTCAATCCATCGACAGCACAGGGGTTAAGATCATTGACACAAAGCCCTATATGTACATTCGCAATGTTTACACGCTGTTGGGCGTGTTCAATCTCATAGCATTTCTGGGAATAATGACTGTATGTATACTCTTCTTGCCAGCGACAGCTTTGTCGATGATCTCATTGATGCCTTACTATTTGGTGGCGGTGTCTCTGGTTGCAGCTTTTCAGTCCCGAAGGATGATGTTAAAAAAGAAAGGGATTCATTTATTGGAAAGAAAGCCGGGCGAGATCATAGCGGAGTATATTCAAAATATTCTTTGCTATTTGATGTGCGGTTCCATGATTCATGAGACAATCAACTCGATCCCGCGAATTATATTAGAAGCAGATTACGGCATGTTGCTATACGCAGGACTAGTTGGGCTCTTCTTTTTCGCCTTGGGAGTAACTCTTGTGTTCGCCTCTTTTTTCTACGACATGAAGGATTTCTGGAACTACGTTGGAAGGCGCTTTAGATCCGGAAAAGCAGGCGATCGTAAGAATGACAAACGGGCGAGCGTAGAGGAGTAGTTCCTCTCAATGATACTATGAACGGTAAATACTCATCACCTTTTTCGCAGCTATACTTTTGTCATTATCATCCACAGCATACGAGACAGAAATGGAGACTCCTTATGATCACAGAAGTGCTCATCATCCGGTCTGTTACAGAGATAACAAGAGATAAGTTGGTGTATCGAGATCGTGAGTACCAATTTCGCGAGATTGATTTTCTGGAATGCCGCAAGAATTGGGTGGATCATTTCAATGCCCAAGAATTTGTTACCTTCGACGGAAAACCTGCCCCGAAGATGACGCCGGAGGAGAACAACTGTGTCGGGGAACGCGACTGGTTCGCCGAGAAACCCTATTATGTGTTTTTCGCGAGCCCGCGAATTCGTTTTGAGATTCATCCGCGAAAAGGCCTTCTCGATGCTTTTCGCAAGAATTGGCGACAACGCTACTATAAGGAATTTCGAAGAATCGAGAATGCTCTGATCGAAGCCGGTTTGTGCACCTTCGATTTGGGTTAGAGCGAAGTGTCGGAGCACCGCTCCTGCGGCGCGACCATTCATCGCACAATCAGTCATCCCGCCGCGAGGCTAGATCCTCCGGTTTATGGGTGTCCAAGAGAAGCTCCTTACCATGCGCAGCAACAGAACGGATTTGTGGACGAATCCGGTGGCACGGGGCATTTTCGTCCACAAGAATAGGCTAAACGGGCGCCGCTACCATTGTGATTTGTGGACATGCGAAAACCCGTGATAGTGGCTATTTCGTATGTGCATCAATGACGAATAACCGCATCAGAATGGCTCGCGCACATACGAAAACCCGTGAAGGAGCCCGTTTCGTATGTGCATCATTGACGAATAACCGCCCTGGAATGGCTTGCGCACATACGAAAACCCGGAAGGAGCCGGTTTCGTATGTGCATCATTGACGAATAACTGCCCTGGAATGGCCTGCGCACATACGAAAACCCGTGAAGGAGCCCGTTTCGTATGTGCCTCATTGACGAATAATCGCTTAGGAATGGTCAGCGCACATACGAAAACCCTTGTAGGAGCCGGTTTCGTATGTGCATCATTGACGAATAACTGCCCTGGAATGGCTTGCGCACATACGAAAACCCGTGAAGGAGCTGATTTCGTATGTGCATCAATGACAATTATTATTCAACGTGGCTTGATTTACGTACGAAACTCTAGGATATTATGATTTCGTATGTAGTCATTGATATATATCTTTATATTTTTATATTTTGCAGCTCGACGCTTAATGGCTTCTCTTTTTACGCACTTCCGTCTGCACCACATTATTCAAATGTATATGTAAAACGTATTCATTGCCGATCGTTCGCTCACGCTACGTCCCCGCTTCTCCGACCTTCCCTCGCTTATTTGCCGCCCTTCCCAACCTTGAGCGTCCGTAAATAGGTCTTCTGATCTGCACTAATCCGGAAGCTCTCGATGGCTTTCTGGATGGTCTTGTTGTGCGTCCACGGCGGGAGTTGGCGCGCTTCGAGGATCGGGAGAATCGCGTCGTATTGTTTGGCGAGCGCCGTCGCGAAAAACCAGGCGATCATCATGTTGACGTAGTATTCTTCGGAGCGGACGGATGCGATTTCTTGCGCGATCGCAGGGGTGAATGCGTCGTCGAGGAAGTGCGCCATGCGCATGCCGATGCCGTAACGAATCATGTACGGGTGGGAGGACGCGAGCCAGGTCGGGATCTTTGCGGAGAGTTCCGGGAGATGCTTACCGAGGATTTTCGGATGCATGGTGTCACAGGTCGCCCAGTTGTCCACATAGGGGAGGAACCGGTCGAGGGCTGTGATTGTCGCCTCGTAGGTCCCAATTTGCTCGATGAGGAGGCCGTGAAGATGGTTTTCTTCGAGATAGGTGTGGGGCAGGTCTTGAAGGAATTTATTGGCCTCGGGGGATCCGGCGAGTTTTTTCGCGAGGGACCGCAGGATCGGCAAGCGGATTCCGATGACCTGCGACGGTGAGATCGTGGGGGTCAGCTTGGCAGTGAAGTCTCGATAGGTGGGCTCGCTGAGAGCAAGGAGTGTGTCCCGGATCGGGGTGGATTCTTGAGGCATCGTATCATCCTCCGATGGTCTCGAGGGTTCGATCGACTTGCATCGTCTTACCATGATCTCGTTTGGTTCGTACGTCTCGGTTTTACTTC
The DNA here is from genome assembly GCA_023397475.1 of Bacillota bacterium. Lineage (GTDB taxonomy): Bacteria > Bacillota > Clostridia > Saccharofermentanales > Saccharofermentanaceae > Firm-13. Next base: position 7,094 of record JAEWUD010000009.1, on the reverse strand, counting down.
GAGCGTTTCATTTTCCTGTAGTGTAGCAAAGTTGGCAGAGATTGTCTGCTTTCCGTATTCTGATGCATTTTGAGACTTCCTGTTCGTCGTTTTTTTGTTGATCGGTTATAATGAAAGAAATACAAGAGAGGATGGTCACCGCATGATTAATCCTTCACAATATTTCGATACGGCACCTTTCCCGTTATTGATGTATGAGCTTGATCGGAAATCCGATGAGGGCTGGGTTTTTCGTTGTGATTCTATGAACTCCGCTGCGCGCCGCTGGATTCGCGAGAACACTGTCGTTGATGTTGACACGATTGGCATCGAGGGGGTTTTCGAGATTTGGCATGTTCTGCCGCAATATATGGCTATTCTGGAATCTGCAGCGAAGGACGGCCGATGCCTCTCTTCTCTCTTCGCACATAAGCGGGAAGATTTTGCTCTGTTGGATGCTTTTCGAATAGACGATCGTCATATCGCTATCTCGATCCGCGACAATTCGAATTTACAGAGAGCTTTTCCGGTTGATGTGTTCCTCTCTGTGTCGCTGGATATCCTATGCGTCGTAGACGAAGAAGGGAAATTTGTTCGTGTGAATCCCGAGTTCACGAAGCTTCTCGGATATGAGATCGCGGATGTCGAGGGAATTCGAATTGCAGAGTTCATTCATCCGGAGGATCTTCCTTCTACGATCGAAGCTATGCGAACCTTGCATGAGGGTGAAGCTCTGCCCTACTTTATCAACCGTTATCGGACCAAGAGCGGCGAGTATCGATATCTGCAGTGGAAATCCATTCCGTATCCGCCGTATATTATCGGGTCCGCACGGGATATCTCAGAAGCTTTCTCCCTGTCCGTAAGTCTGGAGAAGGAGTTCACTTGCGATCCGTTGACCGGCGCAAGTAACCGGAAGTTTTTCGAGCACGAGGCGAATCGTCTCCTCCTGGACCACACGGGGCGCGGCGTAGTTTCGACGATGATCATGGTCGACATCGATCATTTTAAACATGTCAATGACCGATACGGTCATCCGGTCGGCGACCTGGTTCTTACCGCTCTCGTCAAGATTCTTACCGAGCACAGCCGTTCATCGGATTCGGTGTCTCGTGTCGGCGGAGAGGAATTTGTCGTGTTGCTGCCGAATACCCGGATGGCCGGCGCTTACACCGTTGCTGAGAAGATGCGGGAAGCGGTCATGGCACATGAATTCGTAGGTGTCGGCCACATAACCGCGAGCTTCGGCGTGTCGGAGATAGTGGCAGAGGACGATCTGCAGCGTTGGTATACGCGGGCGGATACCGCCTTGTATCTTGCCAAGAATAATGGGAGGAATCGCACGGTTACCGCGGATATGCTCTACCGGGCGGACGAGCGAATTGAGATTGTAAAGTGGTGCAGTGATTTCGATTCCGGAAACAAGCTGATCGACAGGGAGCACAAGGCGCTGATTCTTGCCGGCGAGAAACTGCTGGAGGCCTTCTATCGGCATGATGTCGAAGATGAGGCCAAGAGATTGCAGAAGCTTTTCTCTTTACTGACGGATCATTTCGCGAGCGAAGAGAGAATTCTCCACGAGGCCGGTTATCTCGACCTTCCGGCGCATCGTGAGATTCACAAGGCCTTGATGGCAAGCGCCGCTTTCTGGAGAACACTGCAGAAGCAGGGACGCATACAGTCGCCGGCCTTCTATGGATTTCTGATCAATAAGGTGATCGGAGATCATCTGCTTCAGGATGACGCGAAGTATTTCCCGATGTTCCGCAATAAGAAGTAAAATATGATTCGCTTGCAATGTTTCGATCACATTGTCCCGATGATGATCGGCGAGGATGGCTCGTGTTTCTGTACGTTTGCGTTGATGACAGAAGCCGCGTAATTCGCGTAGCAATACCGGCACCCGTTCGCACACATATTGTAAGTACCGATGTCGATGCTCTCGCAGCAACCGCAGGCGGGGCGCTGTCCTTTGGCCCGAGTAACCGTAAGGGGATGACCGACGAGACCGCCGATGCGTTCCGCACTGATACAGTGGGCCGGACGTATTCCTACCGCAGTAAGATCGGATGATTCGGCACAGGCTTCAATGATCAGATGATTTTCGAATGCAATTTGCGCGAGTTTACCGGCGAGACGAAGGCGCATCGCATCATCGATTTCACTCAAACCCAAAGTGTTCAGATTTCGCGTCACACTCCGGTACTTTGTATCAATGAAGCTGATCGTCACGCGCTTTGTCGCATTTCGCAAGCTTAGTGCCAGCCGTCCGAAGGCCTCTTCATGATAATCCTCTGTGTACTTCTCGTTCAGAAGAATCGGGTCATATCTCCAAATGACGCGATCCGGGCCAATCCGCTCCGACAACCGAAGAAATGATGGGATAAGAATCCTCTGCTTCGACGGAAGACCCGGTTCGATATCGACCCCATAAGGCGTTAATGTAAACTGGAACTCATAAGCGAATGCCGAAAACGCATCCAGCCGCGGGAGCATCGGAATCGGGTTCTTCGTCCAGAAAACAATCGCATCAACGGTTTCGGGACGTAAATCCACCCGTTTTATCTGCTTCGTATTTCTCGGATTTGCGACCAGAACATAGCCCTCGCGAATGCGGTTCTCCATCCACTCCCCATAAAAAGCCGGAATATCACATCTGCGACTCGCCGAAATAATCATCCCGCAGACTCTTTGCGCGTCGTCAACTCAAGCCGGTTCCCTTCGCTGTCGAGAAATTCCGCCACAAGATAACAGCCGATCGGCTTCGGTCCGTAGACGACTTCGACGCTCTGTAATTTCGCCAGAAACCGATCTTCCGACTCCACCTCGATGCTCGGGAGACAATTGTCCCCGAAGGTGTGCACTTCGCCCATCTTCCCGTACGCGAAAAGTCCGAGCCGGAAGCCCCCGACGTCAAACACCGTGTAAATCTCGTCCTTCTCAAGCGGCGCAGACTCCAAAAAATTCCGATAAAACTCGACGGCGCGCGCCATGTTCTTAACGCAAAGGTACATCGACCGGATCGTCGGTTGCAGCGGAACATCCTCTCTGCATGCGTAGGATTCCGGAGAGCATGTCTCTCGAAAAGGTCGGATAATCTCGCGTCTTCGGGCCGGCTCCGGTTCGACTACAGTCTCTCCGGAAATTCTCGCGAAGCACTCCGCCTCGTCCGGATAAGGTACGGATAGAAGCGCCGCGACTTCCCTGCCAACTCTCGCGAAAAGGTCCATCGTCCGCTCAAGCGCCGCTTCCATATCCGGCACATCATAGTGGGCATAGGCATGCTTCAGATCGCAAAGATCCTCCTCCGCGACCCATCGCTCGAAGAATCGGGCCTGATGCCAGATGTCGCTTCCCGCACCGCCCGCGCGACTTGCCTTCATTCGCAGAACGTCAAACAGTAGATCCTTCATGAAGCGATCCAGACATTCCTTCGACTGCATAATCTCGCCGCGACGGATCTTCTTTCTCGTCCAGACTACATGAAACCAGAAACAGTTCACGGTGTTCGTAAACCGCCGGGCCGTCTCCTCCTCCGATTCTGCCGGAAACTTCTTCTCGGGATCAAACGAAGGTGACGAAGCAACTCCATCCTTATCGACAAGAATCTGATAGCCGCGGCGACAGATCTTCAGCATCTCATCATCGTACAACGCGGCGGCAATCTCGCCTGTCCCAAAAATAACAACATCGAGCATCGCACCGTCTGCGAAAAGCGCACGGCACTCTCTGCCGTGGTACACCGGAAGACCCTGCGAGAAGACGATCTTCGTCTCACCAAATGCCGACAACCACGAGGTGTCGGCAAACTTCCGGTCCGGATCGTCAAAGGCCGTGACAAGGTCAAGATCGGACCATGGGTCGGCCGGTGCGCCTTGACGCGCGTATGATCCGATCAGCATGGCAAATCGAAAACTCGCATCCGATTCAGCCATTTGTCTCACAATAGGAAGCCAACGATTCGCCAGTTGATCCATACACTACCTCCCGAAGGAAAGAACGCACTTTTATTTCATCTTATCACGAAGCGATTTGTTCGGTACATCGAATCCCTACCAACGTAAGTCTACTATGTTTTTTGCGTGAAAAGCCACGTTGTGTTAACCTTAGTAGGAACACTTCCTCTTCGTTCTCGTGGAACCTTATTCATTCTCTCGTCAGCTTCACGCGGGCTGATCATATGAATCTTACCATCGAGATCGTCCGTAAGGAGGTACCTGTTGCGCATATTCATTGATAAATTCAAAGAGGTTCTGACATCCGTCCTCCCGATCTCCGGACTGGTGATTCTTCTCACTCTGACGATCGCTCCGATTGAGTTCAATCTGTTCGTCCGGTTCCTTCTCGGTGTCCCTTTGATCATCTTCGGGCTCACGGTCTTCCTCGTCGGTGTCGACCGCAGTGTCTCCCCTTTCGGCGAATTGACCGGTGGCGTTTTACTGCGCAAAGGAAGCGTCTTTCTTGTCATCTGCGCCGGCTTGTTCATGGGATTTCTCATCTCCATCGCCGAACCGGATCTTCATATTCTCGCGGATGAGGTTGCGCACGCCACTGGTGAAGTGATCGGCAAATGGACGCTCGTAATCATTGTTTCGATCGGGATTGCCATCCTGGTCGTGATCGGCCTTCTGCGAAGCCTCTTCAATGTTCCTCTCTATATCTTGATGACGATACTCTACGGAGTCATCTTGTTGCTCTCCATCTTCTCGAGTCAGGAGTTTCTCGCGATCTCTTTCGATTCCTCCGGGGCGACGACCGGTGCGATGACGGTACCATTCATTCTGGCGCTCGCGCTCGGTATCGCGACGAAAAAGAAGGATAGTAAAGCATCCGAGAAGGATAGCTTCGGGCTTGTCGGCGTTGCGTCCGCAGGGGCAATTCTTGCGGTTCTCGTGACAGGGCTCGTTCTTCCGAAGCAAGAACTATCCGGTACGATCGAGATACAGACAATCCGGGAGTCGAACATCCTGGTCTTTCTTGCAATGGAATTCCTCGATCAATTCATCGAGTCTGCGAAAGCGATCGCTCCTCTGTTTTTGATGTTTCTCATCGCACAACCATTCATCTTCCGTTTGAAGAAACGGACCTTCTTACGCATTCTCTCCGGCTTCGGTTTCACGCTCATCGGTCTCAGTTTTCTGTTCACCGGCGTCAACGCCGGATTCATGGATGTCGGCCGCGAACTCGGATCATTATTTGTCCGTTCGGACAATCTGGTGATGCTCGTCGTGATCGGATTTCTTTTAGGCTTTCTTACCATCCTTGCGGAGCCGGCTGTACATATTCTGACGGAACAGATTGACACAGTAACGAGCGGTTCCGTCCCTCGCAAAGCGGTCTTCGCAGCGCTCTGTATCGGCGTGGGAACCTCGGTCGCCCTCTCTATTCTTCGCATCATCCTGCCGGACTTCAAACTCTGGCATGTTCTCCTTCCGGGATATCTCCTTGCGATCGCACTGATGTATATCGGTCCGAAACTCTTCGTCGGTATCGCCTTCGATTCCGGCGGTGTCGCATCCGGGCCGATGACCGCGACCTTCATCCTCGCCTATGCGCAAGGGGCTGCGAGTGCTCTCCCCACGGCGGATGTACTGATCGACGGATTCGGCGTAATCGCAATGGTTGCGCTGACCCCTGTTATCACCTTACAGATTCTCGGTTTACTGTATCGCTACAAAGCGCAAAAGAAAGGGGGCGTTCCCATTGCAAGAAATGTGTCCCATTAGTCTTCGATGGAAGCTTCTCATTGTCATCGTCGAATTCGGTCGCGGCAGCAAGGTCTTACGCATTGCCCGCAAAAACGGCATTTCCGGAGGCACCATCTTCCTCGGGCATGGATCGATGGGTTGTTGCCACAAGGGCTGGCTGACGGACGAGTCCGACGCTCACAAGGAGATTCTCCTGATGGTGTGCGGCAATGACACTGTTGATACTGCGATGGCAGCACTCGATACGGCGCTACATCTTCATAAGCCGAACCATGGCATCGCCTTCACATTATCCGTCAACCAACTGATCGGATCCTCCTACTGTCGAATGATTCCGCAGGAGGACAGAGAAAACGAGGTAGCAACTATGCATCAAGCAATATTCGTTATCGTTAACAAAGGAGATGGCGAGACCGTGGTTCAGGCGGCCGAGTCTGCCGGGGCGCACGGCGCGACCGTTGTCAACGGGCGCGGCGCAGGCATTCATGAGACCAGCAAACTTTTCGCGATGGAGATCGAGCCCGAGAAGGAGGTCGTCATGATCGTCGCCGCCCGGGAGGACGCGACTGCCATCGCCGAGGCCGTACGTCAGGCGGCTCGCCTTGACGAGCCTGGGCAGGGTATCCTCTTTGTTCTCGATGTCGATAAGACTTACGGCGTAGGCATCGGCTGAACGAGACGCACGAAGCACTTCTTTCCGATACGAAGGATAAGTTCCTCGGGTATCTTTTCGCGAAGCGCGTCTTCTTCGAGCCTCTCCCCGTCGCGTTGAACACCACCCTGACGGACGAGACGAATGAACTCACTCTTACTTTTCGCGAAGCCTTGGGCGACGAGTTGTGGAACTGCATCGAGTAGCGTCGAAGTATTGGATTCGATCGTAAGTACCGGAATATTGTCCGGAATTGCTTTGCGCGAGAAGGCCGCGTCGTAGAAGCGGATCGCCTCTTCCACGCTATCCGGGTCGTGGTACAAAGACGTGATCGTACGCGCGAGTTCTCGCTTGATGTCACGCGGATTCGTTCCTTCTTCGAGTCGACGTCGGATCTCTTCCACGGAATCCGGATGTTCATCCGTTGCGAGTTCGAAGTACCGTACAATCAGAGAATCCGGAACCTCCATCACCTTCTTGTACATAACCTCCGCGGATTCATTGACCCCGATGTAGTTCCCGAGGCTCTTACTCATCTTCTCCACACCGTCGAGCCCTTCCAGAATCGGGACAAACAAGGCAACCTGCGGCTCCATATTCATCGCTCGCATCAAGTTGCGTCCCATCAGAATATTGAACGTCTGATCGGTACCGCCGAGCTCGATGTCCGCGCGAAGTTCGACCGAGTCATAGGCCTGCATCAACGGGTAGAAGAATTCATGAAGGCCGATCGGTACCTGCGAGGTGAAACGGCG
>JAEWUD010000041.1 GCA_023397475.1 Bacillota bacterium | reverse complement strand
TTTCACGGTGGCCGAGTACTGGCGCGACGACCGGGCTCTGCTCGCGAGGTTTCTGAACGAAGAGAGTTTCTGCCTGACGCTTTTCGATGTGCCTCTGCACTTCAATCTTTTCGAGGCGGGGCGCGCGGGACGCGACTATGACCTGCGAAAGATCTTCGACGATACACTCGTTAAGAGTAATCCTTTAAATGTTGTGACCTTCGTCGACAATCATGATTCGCAGCCGCATCAGGCACTCGAGTCCTGGGTCGCCGATTGGTTCAAAATGCCGGCATACGCGTTAATTCTGCTGCGGCGTGACGGATATCCATGTGTGTTTTATGGCGACTATTACGGGATTGACGGAGATGATCCTCGGCCGGGTATGGCGGAGGGTCTCGACAAGCTTCTTCTCGCGCGCAAAAAATACGCGTACGGCGAACAGATCGATTTCTTCGATGACCCGCATCGTATCGCGTGGATTCGCAAAGGCGACACCGAACATCCCGGCTCGGGACTTGTCGTCCTGATCGCAAATGACGAGGTTGGCGGACAGGTGTTGCCGGTCGGTCCGGAGTTCGCGGGCACGGTCTGGGAAGATCTTACGGGAGGCCAGAAACAGCTCGTCACAATCGCGGATGACGGGCGCGCGTACTTCCCGGTGGGCGGCGGCAAGGTCTCGGCGTACGCGCGGGTCGATTAATCAATTATGTCAGTACCCATTTTAATTATAAGAGCTGTCTCAAAACGGAATTTGTGAGACAGCTCTTTTTCATGCTCAAATGACAATAGACTTGCCAGTCTGTTTGGAGTCTCGAAAATATCTTACATCCCTGGACGCCTACAATCCTGCTAGTTCATCAATGATTACCGACACATATGCTTGTTATCCCAGTTTGTGTACGTACTGAGGCGCCTACAATCCCACTAGTTCATCAATGATTACCGACACATATGCTCATTATAACAGTTTATATACGTACTGAGGCGTCTTCAAGGCCGTTAATTTATCATTGATTACCAACAAAAACGCTCGATTCCCGTCGCTTGTGTACGTACTGCTTTGAAGATAACTGGATTAATTACATATCTATGAATGTTAGTGAAATGGCTAATTTTGAATCCTCGTATGTAATCAGTGAAAACATGGGGGCTCAAAATGGAAGTTGTGAGACAGCTCTTTTTATGCCATGAGGAATGACAGAAGAACACATCGTCTTCATTCCTCTTAAGCGAACCTATTCGTACACTCACAGATTCGATAAATATCCTCGCAAAACGTGTTGACAATCCTTGGCAACTCAAGTATAATCTCCCTTAACAATACAATTCCCATCGGATTACGGGGAATACAAAGGAGAACAACGATGAAGCAACTTCGAATGATGTGCCCGGACATGTGCAATGTACATCTGACCCTGTCGATGTGCCGCTTTTCTTGTGCTCCCAAAATCGAATAAACGGATGATGGTCTATATCGGCGGCCGGAATCCTAGGCTGCCATTCATCGAATGAAACACCAGCCTGCGAGAACCGTAGGCTTTTTTGTTGGAGAAAACGTATGAATTTTATACGAATCTATCTTTCCGATCGTATCGGAAGCGTCAGTTGCATCATGTGAGGTTAACTCGATTATCCAGTACGTTGAGAGGAGACACAGATGGACCAGACGAAAGACGCTCATATTCAAATCCGAAGTCTCTATAAGACTTTCCCCGTCGATCAACGACTCTTACGCGGCTATCAGGGCAAACTTGATGTGTTGAAGGGTGTGGATCTGGACATTTTTCGCGGTGAAATCTTCGGAATCGCGGGGTTCAGCGGAGCGGGCAAATCAACGCTTGTCCGCTGCATCAATCGACTCGAGGAACCGGATTCCGGATCCGTTAAAATCGACGGGGTCGAGATCACAACGTTACCGAAGGCGGAACTGAACGCAAGACGCAGGAAGATCGGTATGATCTTCCAGACGTTCAACCTATTTGAGTCGAAAACCGTCTACTCGAACATTGCCTATGCGCTTCGCATGTCGGACGAGAAGTTCACGAGAAAAGAAGAAGAGATACGCGTCATGGAAATGCTGGAGCTGGTCGGGCTGACCGACAAACGAAATTCTTTCCCGGGCGAACTGTCCGGCGGCCAGAAACAGAGGGTCGGAATCGCGCGAGCTTTGATCAACAAGCCGGATATCCTGCTCAGCGACGAGGCAACCAGCGCACTCGATCCGAAAACGACATTGTCCGTTCTGGATCTGTTGCGGAGTATCCGCTCGCGGCTCAATCTAACAATCCTCCTCATCACGCACGAGCTCGACGTCATCCGTTACGTTTGCGACAGGATGGCGATTCTGGAGGAAGGAGAAATCCGTGAACAGGGATCGGTGCGAGAGGTGTTTCTCAATCCGAACTCGGAAACCGGAAGAATCTTCCTGCAGGTGAACGAGAATTTTCAGAAGAAGACCTGGGTGGAAACGGAGGGAGACGGAATATGAGTCTATACAAACACTCTTTCTGGGAGGTCCTATTACAGTCGTTCAGTGCGGAAGTCTGGGCAAAAATGTGGCCGGCCATTCAATCGACGCTTTACATGGTCGCCATATCCTCGGTCTTCGTGCTCCTTTTCGGAACATTTTTCGGAATCGTGCTGGCTGCAACACGAAAATCCGGACTGATCCCCTCCCTCTTTCCGCTCAATGTCGCGTTATCCGGAACCGTGAATGTGATGCGGTCGCTGCCGGAGATGATCATGATTATCGTCATGTTGCCTCTAGCCCGCTTGATCACCGGCCAATCCTATGGTTCCAACGCATGTATTATTGCGCTTGTCGCAAGCTGTGTCCCGATGTTTTCCCGTCTCGTCGAGAGCATTCTCCTTGGAATTGACAAGGGCAAGCTCGAAGCGGCCAAGGCTATGGGGAGCCCGACTTCAAAGATCCTGCTGGAGGTTATGATTCCGGAGACATTTCCGGCCCTCATTCGGGCCTATTCCGTGGCGATCATTGCGCTGATATCCATGACAGCATTGGCAGGCAATTTTGGAGCCGGGGGCATCGGAGACCTGGCGGTGCGGTATGGATTCAGTCGATTTCAGCACGATATTCTTTTCGCGACAATTTATGTTCTGATCATCATGGTTATGGGTGTACAGCTGGTATTTGACCTGCTTGCACGCTCGATCTCGAAAAAATGGCACACAATATAAATTTGAAGGAGAAACACATATGACAAACGCAAAAAAGACAATCATAACACTGGCACTTTCCCTGATTACATTGGGTTTATTCGCAACGGCATGCACACCGGCAGCCGCCAAGCCCGCGGAAACATCCGCCACAACCGCGGCGATAACGGAGAGCAGCGCGGTAACTACCGCCGCCGTCGAGACTACAGCGGCCGCGCAGGAAACGAGCGCCGAACCTTCGGATGCCGCGGAAGAGATCTACTATACCGGAGAACCTGTAACGTTGAAGGTCCTGGCTGACGTCACGCCCCACGCGGAACTTCTGAACTTCATCGCACCGACGCTGGCAAAGCAAGGAATAACGATTGAGATTGTCAGCACCGCCGCCGACTCGACCTGGAACGAGAAAACACAGAACGGAGAAGTTGACTTCAACTATTTCCAGCACCTTCCGTACCTCGAATCGGTCAACGAAGAGAACGGCACGACTCTGGTAAGCGTCGGAACGATCCATGTCGAACCGATCTCCGCCTACTCGAACTTCTACGAGACCGTTGAAGAGGTTCCGGATAATGCCAAGATCGTTATTCCCAACGATCCCACCAATGAATACCGCGCTCTGAAGATTCTGGAAGATGCCGGATTCATTAAGCTCGATCCGACCGTGAACGATACACTCAAGGCAGACATCACAAACATTACGGAATATGTGAAGCCCGTTGTGATCACCGAAATCGATTCCGTTCAGATCATCGGACTTGCGGCGGATTTCGATGTCTACATTACAAACACGAACAAGGCACTGGAGGCCGGTATCGACACGACAAAGTACCTCTTCCGTGAGAATGCCGACTCCCCTTACGGCAACATCATCGTAACCACCGCGGAGCGTGCCAATGATCCCGCTATTCTGGCCGTCGTTAAGGCGCTCCAGTCCGAGAGCACGCTGAACTACATCGCCGAGACGTATAACGGTGCAGTTGTTCCCGCGACACAGAAGTAATCCCCACAAGAAGAACCGCAAATTAGCGATTCATACAACAATAGGCTGTCTTATTCGACTTGTGACAAAGTCGGATGAGGCAGCCTATTCAATGGAACAAATCGAAAGAATCGGATGAGGCAACCACTATTGGTCGTCCACATGTTTTCGCCACCGATAGCTCCTTGAGTACCGACATACTTACGAGATTGCGGAAAGCACCGTTCCCGTTCGAGCGCTGATTCCCGGAGTGGCTTCGTATTGTCGGGTTTGTGGACTAAACCGTGAAAAGCTGGCTGTTTCGTCCACAAATTGTGCCGCGGGGAGGCCGCCAGACGGGCCGGCGCGAAATGATTTGTGGACTAAAATCCGAAAAGCAGGCTGTTTAGTCCACAAATTGCGTAACAATAAATACTCGACGAGAGAGTGACCTCTCCCCCCAAAAATTGTGTTGCAGGGGTGTCGAGTATTTATCGAGCTCACCTCCGCAAGGTCGAAGACCTGAGGACAGTGAGCGAGAGAAATGCGAGCCAGCCCCGGAACGGGAGTAATCCTTGTTATGAATGTTGCGACGGGTACCTTTGCGTACGCAAAGATACCCGCGGAATTGTTTGTATGGTAGAAAAAGTTTGCCTCAGAGTGGGAACAAATTCTTACTCAGATACCGATCGCCTCGATCGGGAAGAACTACAACAATGTTCCCAGAAGGAACAATCCCGGCGAGTTTCCGTACCGCCGCAAGCGCAGCGCCGGAAGAGCTCCCGGCGAGAACTCCCTCGTAACGGGCGAGATCTCTTGCCTCGTGAAAAGCTTCTTCATCATTTACTTTGATAACGCGGTCAATAAGAGACGCGTCATAGGTTCGGGGCATAAAAGTATTCCCGATCCCCTCGACCGCATAGCAACCGGCTTCCCCGCCGCCCATGGTGGAACCGATCGGATCCGCCAGGACACCCTGTACAGCCGCGTTGCGCGATTTGAGCCAACGCAGTATTCCCGTGATGGTTCCTCCGCTTCCGGCTCCCGCGACGAGATAATCGATCTGGCCTTCCAAATCATTATAGATTTCCGCGCCTGTGGTGCAATAATGTACGGCAGGGTTCACGGGATTCTCAAACTGGGAAAGGCAAACGGAGCCCGGAATTGTTTCCAGAAGCTCCGTCACCTTATTAAATGCGCCTTGCATTCCCTGTTCCTTTGATGTGTGGACGAGTTCAGCACCGTAGGCTCGCATGATCATTTGCTTTTCGATCGAGAATTTCTCCGGTACGGCAAAGATCACACGGTATCCTTTTCCCAGAGCGGCGAGCGCGATTCCGATTCCGGCGTTTCCGGCCGTGGCTTCTACGATGGTAGAATCCGCTCGCAGAATGCCCTGCTGTTCAGCTTCTTCGATCATCGCCACGCCCATGCGATCCTTCACGGATCCGCCGGGGTTCATAAGCTCGAGCTTGGCAAACACGCGGACATGCTCGGGAAAGCCGGAGTTCCGAAGGTGCATCAACGGTGTGTGCCCGACCAGTTCGTGGATATCTTCAATGTATTTCATACCCTTCCCTCCATCAAATTGATGCCGCGTCAAAGGCGCCCCGAAGTGACGCGATGATATCATCCTTGTCCTCGATACCGACGGAGATGCGAATCAACCGATCGGAGATTCCCATCTGATCGCGAAGGGGTGCGGGAATGGACGCATGCGTCATGCTTGACGGCCGATTGATCAGCGATTCCACGCCGCCGAGACTCTCGGCTAACGTTACGATACCGGTATGACGAAAGAATTTGTCGATGTCATAACCTTCGTTCAGAAGGAAGGAAATCATCGCGCCCGGGCCTCTTGCCTGCTTCTGTTGCACCTCGTATCCGGGGAAATCAGAGAACCCGGGAAAGTACACCGCGTCGGATCCGAGATGTTGGCGGAGAAATTCCGCCACGGCGATGGCGTTCTCCTGATGCCGGTCCATACGTACCGCCAGCGTTTTGATCCCGCGGATCGTCAGCCAGGAATCCCACGGCTGCAAGATCGCCCCGACCGCATTCTGAAGGAATCGAAGTCTTTCACCGATCAGCGGATCTTTCGAGACGACAAGTCCGGCGATGACATCGCTGTGACCCGCCAGGTACTTGGTCGCGCTGTGCAGGACGATATCGGCTCCCAGCACGAGCGGCTTCTGAAGATATGGCGTCATGAAGGTACTGTCCACAATCGTCAGGACACCGCTGGCCTTTGCCAGCGCGGATACGGCGGCGATGTCCGTAAGGGTCAGAAGCGGATTGGCCGGCGTCTCCACAAGAATGGCGGTGACATCCGGCGTCAGGGCATCTTTCACCGCGACAAGATCCGATGTATCGACGATACTGTACTCCAGTCCGAAGTTCAGGAAAACCTTGTCGAGCAGTCGAAATGTGCCGCCGTAAACATTCGAGGAGATCAGAATTCGGTCTCCTTTCTTGAAAAGAAAAAGAACCGTCGTAATCGCGGCCAGTCCGGACGCGAAGGCAAAGCCGTCCGTCCCTTCTTCAAGATCCGCAATCAATTTCTCGAGCGCTTCACGGGTCGGATTCCCGGAACGTGAGTACTCATACCCCCCTCTGGTCACCCCGAGAGCATCCTGTGCAAATGTCGATGTCTGATAGATTGGAACACTGACGGCGCCTGTCCGCTCATCTCCGTCGACACCCGCGTGGATCAGTTCCGTTGAAAAGGATATTGCTTTGCTGTTCACTATATTACGCGTCATTGGTAATCCTCTCCTTTTTGTTGTTCAGCCGCAGATTTCCCGCCTCGATCTGCCAGAGAATTGTGTCAATCGGCAACGGTGCCTCGAAAACACGAATCCCCTCAGCAATCAGCTGCTCCGCGACAGGCTTTCCGATTCGGCTGACAAATACTGCACAGCAATCCGAAAGAAGTCGTTTCTTTTCCTCTATTGATTCGCACGTGTGTCCGCCCGGACATCGACAGATCCGCCTCTCCACAAAAACGGTCTGTTTCCTATCCAGTTCATAGATGTTGAAGCTTTCCGCCTTCGAGAAATGCCCGTCAACCGTAATCCCGGACGTTGTTGTCAGCGCGAATCGAGTGCTCATAAATTTCTTCCTTTCCTCACCGATATCTGTCGAGGACACGATCAAAAAGATCCTCGATCACACGAAGGCCTCCCTTGTACCCCGCATATCCACAATTCAGGAGGAGGCGATAACTGACCGGAACGCTGACAAGCAGCAGATCCGCGTGGATTTTTTTCGCGAGATCCCGATCCCACCCGGAGCCCAGGAGAAGCTTCCTGTCCGTTGACTCGTCCTCGCCAATTCGTGCCTGAATGTTTCCCGCGTCCGAATCGAACGATACTTCCGCGCCGTGAAGCGACGAGAGATGTGCGAACTGGTCGCGAATTCCCTCTCGAAAAGCTTCGGGTGTGTTGTCGACGATGTATTGGTGAGCCGGGCGAATACCCAATTCATTCAGAAGGAAGCGGGACAGTCCGAGTGCGTACGAGGCGTCCAGGATTGAATAGAAGCGGCGCGGAATTCCATAGCGGAACTCCAACATGAAGCAAGCCAGGCGCTCGATATACGAATAGTAGATCTCCTCTTCTCTTCGGATAAATTCTTCGGCTTTCAGCTTCTGTTTCGCATCGAAATCCAACTTCGATACAACAGCCTGCAAGAATTTCGTCGTCTCGATCCCTCCGATCGGCAGATACGGGAAGTGCAGGTACGGCGTGTTGTATTTCTCCTCGAGATGCTCGGCGACGCCTAAGCCTACCCAGGAATTCACCACAATATTCAGCTGGGCATTCGGTATCGAGAGCCACTCCGCTATTCCTTCCGATTGCTGACCGAAAAGTATATTGACCTTCAATCCCAGACCGGTAAGGATCCTCTTCAATTCTTCGAGATTTCCCTCCCAATACGGATCCTGATAGGGAACCGTGGCGAATACGTTGACAAGCCCCTTCTGAACTCGGCCTCCGGGATTATGTCGATGCACATACTGGTCGATGATTGCCTTGAGGACGATGTCGTGACTGACATAATTATTGCTCTTGAATCCGCCGGTCTCGGCGAAAACGATCGGCTTGCCATCCTCCTGATAGTCGGCGACAATGCGTTCGACATCGTCGCCGACGATATCGGAAGTGCATCCGGTGAGCACAACATAGAGATCGGCGTCGATCACCTGCAAGGCACCGTCAATCACGCTTCTCAATCGGCTCTCGCCGCCGTAAACGATTTCTGCCTCACCGGAGTTCGTGCATGGAACAGTACTTCCTCCGGCATATCCCTCCCCTTGTCCGAGCAGGGCGTGAATCTTCACGCTGCAGCCGGGACCCGAATGAAGTATCGGAACAGCGCGTTTGATCGCGACGACGGATTGCTGTACGCCTAGCGCACAGGAGTATCTCGGTTGTTCAATAAGATTCGACATGCGTTTTCTCCCCCAAATAGTAGAATGGATCCTGCTCGAGCCACCACTTCGTGTACGGCATACTACTGTGCTTCGCCAGATTTTCGACAAATTCACGACTGTCGAGTGCATCCTCGATCCGCTCCGCATAGTTTAAGATTCCCTGGTAGCCGAACCCGAACTGTTCATCGCCGATGAGAAGCGATGGAATTCCGAGTTTCGCCCCCCAGACGGTCATGCCTCCATGACGGGCGATCATCAGGTCGGGTTTGATCCGCCGGAGCAGATTTACAAGTTCATACGCCTGCTTATTGCAAACGTTAAAATTCTTCACGTCTCCATATGTCTCCACGTCGTGTGCCAGCAAGTCCGTACCCGTGTCTCCGTTATCGTAGATCGGATCGTGATGGAAGATGGCCGCGCCCTGGACATCCAGGCCCAGCTCGCGAAGAAGAGCAATGATCGCGTGACCGTGTGCCGCACCTGCTGTCAGATAGGCCGTTTTCCCGGCAAATTTCTTGCGATACTCCTCGATTCTCGGAAGTACTCTCGCATGTTCCTTCTCGATAATCGCCTCGACTTCCTTTTCTCGATCCAGAAGTCGGCCGAGTTCCCGATACCACCGGTCGGTACCTGCGATTCCATACGCCGGCGGAGCCTTGATTTCCGGCACACCGTACACCCGCTCAAGGGCTGCACCGAGATAGGTGCCGAGGGTCTGACAAATCTGTATGCTCGCGGTGGCTTCCGATATCGTCTCGAGTTCCGCTATCGTGGTAAACGGCACGATATAATGCGGTTCAAATCCCAGAGGCTGCAGGAGTTCGTCGAAGATATGCCGGCCCCAGAAATTGATGATGTTGATCTTGTTGGTCTTCTTCTGCGGCGGTTTCACAATCTTTCTGACGATGGAGTGGTAAGCCGCGTCAAATCCGGTTGTCCAGACCTTGGATTTGAAGCCCTCGCAAAAACAAGCGACGACCGGAATTCCCAGTTCCTCCGAGAGCTCCGACGCCGTCCCCTCCACATCGTCTCCGATAATCCCCGACGCGCAGGAGGTGGTGATGAAGATAGCCTTCGGTTCAACACGACGGAATACTTCGCGAATGGTCTCCGCCAGTTTCTGCGTCGCCCCGAAAACGGTATCCCGCTCCTCCAGATTGGTACTGAAATATCTTCCGATGGAGGGAGGAAGATCACGGCTCATCTGCTCGACGCGATAGACAAAATTGAATTCAAAAGCGTCTCCCGCACAACCGACCGGAGCATGATTGATCACGGCTGCATCCTTGATCATCGCCAGCTGGCAGAATGCGTTGCCGGAACTGCAGCCCATGCACTGGCTGAAGCTTCGCGTGGTATCCGTGAGTCCGCCTTTGCGCGAACACGAGACAAGTTCACCCGCGGTTCCTTCAAAGCCCGTAATGGAGCCGAGTCGGATTTCGCGAATCAACACCTCCGGCTCTCGAATATTAATCTCTCCCATGATGTTCTCCTTCCTTCTTTACAGATTCCCGGCCGTGTTGACCCGAACTTCTCCGGTCTCCAACGCGAGAAGTTGATCTGCCCACTTTGCCGCCCAGTCACGAAGTTCCTGTGAGTCAAGAGGCTCCGGCACCTTTGATTCCGTGTGATTTGCGACCTTTTCCGCAAGCCGCTTGTAAACGAGTGCCTGTGCGGATTCCGGGAATGCCTCAATCGTAGTCTTCCCTTGCAATTCCGATTGGGTAACCGTGACGGAACGGGGGACGTACTCAACCACCTGCGTCCTTGTCTGCAGAACGAAATCATCGATAATATCCTTCGAATACGGCTGGTTGATCGAGTTGGCTATCACGCCGCCCAGAAGCGCGCCGCCGGATGTGGAGTACTTCTTGATGCCCTTGAACAAGTTATTCGCGGCATAAACCGCCATGAAATCCGCGGACGACACCGTGAAGACGTGCTCGGCAATTCCTTCCCGGATCGGAACGGCAAATCCGCCGCAGACAACATCGCCTAATACGTCGTAGATCACATAGTCGAGATCGAGATCCTCGAAAACCTTCTGCTGCTTGAAAAGCTGGACGGCTGTGATGATCCCGCGTCCCGCGCAGCCAACGCCCGGAGCGGGACCGCCGGCTTCCACGCAGTAAATTCCGTTGAAGCCCTCGAAAATAACCTCCGATGCTTTAACGACATTCTTTTCGCGCAGTGTGTCGAGAACGGTCGGAATATAGGTCCCACCTCGCAGTGTGTTCGTCGAGTCGCTTTTCGGATCACACCCGAACTGCATCACCTTGTACCCAATTTTCGAGAGGGCCGCCGTTAAGTTGGACGTTGTCGTGGACTTTCCGATTCCTCCTTTTCCGTAGATCGCGATCTGTCTGATTTTCTTTGTCATACTCTTTCCCCTTTTGTTTTATTTTGATCTTGGTAATCGCTCCAGGTCCGGAGCGCATTCTCGATATAATCTGTGATGATATAGACGGGAGTCCCCGCTTCGCTCAACCGGGCATCCGCTTCGGGGCCGATCCGGCTTACGAGTACCGCGTCAATCCCCGAGAGTTTCCCGGCGATCTCGTCGAGACGTTCTTCCTTATGCGAGAAATCCTCGCAGAGAGGCTCTGTCTCGATACGTCCGGCGCTGCGAAATCCGGAATCTCCGATCCGCTCGTACAGGAGAAACCCTCGCGCCTTTCCAAAATGCTGATTGACGACAATCCCGTCTGTGCTGGCTACGGCGATATGAATCACCGCCTCTTGATCTTGAATCACTTATCCGTGCGAGAAAGTATTCTCTGATACATATCCATACAGCAGCGCTGACAACTCGATATGTTTCCCGGGAATGCCACAGGCGTCGGCACGACATTGTTTGCAGTGACGGAACACGGGAAGAATCTTCTCTGCCTCCTTCCTTGCCTTAGCTAATTCGGCGCATGTCGGCGCACGAGTATCCGCGAATTTCCCTTGCGGGATCAACGGAATAATATTCAGTACAGAAGCGCCCGCGGACTTTACCGCACTCGCGATGTCACGGATATGCTCATCGTTCACACCCGGGATAAGGACAGCGTTGGTCTTGACAAGGAAGCCTTTCTCGGACGCCTTACGAATTCCTTCCAACTGCGAGTCAATCAATCTGCGGGCTGCGGGTCTTCCGGTAATCTCCTTGCCTTCCCAGAGAATTCGACTGACGATACCGGTCAGGATGTCCGGATCGACGGCATTGACGGTGACAGATAACGTACGCACACCGCTATCCCAGAGTTCGTCAATGAAGAAAGGCAGCATAAGTCCGTTCGTCGAGAGGCAAAGAATCTTGTCCGGAAACGCGTGATGAATCCCGTGAAAAGTCTCGACCGCGTGCGGTGATGCGAGCGTGTCGCCAGGTCCGGCGATTCCGATCACCTGAATCTCCGGGCAGAGATCCAGAGCTTTCTGAACCGTATGGACACTCTCCGCCGGAGTCATAACCTTATACGCAACTCCGGGACGAACTTCCTGCGTTTCCAGTTTACGAATGCAAAAGTCACATTGGATATTGCACGCATAGCTGACCGGCAGATGCATCCGGCCGAATTTCTGGTGTGCCTCGGCGGACAGGCAGGGATGCGATCGAATCAAGTGCCCGAAATCTCTGTCCCCATTTGATTCAAGTTCAATAGCCATCGTCATCATCTCCTTTTCATCATGGATGTGCAGAAAGCGCACATCTCGCAGGCATAAAAAAACACACAAATCCACCGTCGGATCGGTTGGATCTTTGTGCCCGATAGTCTCAAGAGATTATTGAGAGGGTTAGCCGAGTCGAATGGCTCCCTGATAAATATCTGAGAAACTGTGCAAATATGCTCGCGACATGAGTTGCATATTCGGATCACAATGATCATTCATTTCCATGCATCTACACATTCGCTTCATTTGCCCGTTCTCCATTTCTTATAATTTCTATCTGTTTTGTAGGATTTAAAGAAATGATATTATCTTTTCGACCGTATGTCAAGATATCTGACGAATTTTTTTCAGAACATCAGCAGCTTGTGATACAGTCTCGGGCAGAGCATCGCGAGCCGCACTCTTTATGTGATTTTTGCCGATGAAATTAATAATCATAAAAGATTATCCGAAAACGTTGCAAATCGTTATCGCTTTTGATACAAAAGGAGAGATGACATTCATCGCAAGTAATAATCAAGGGGGATTTTTTATGTCAGGAAATGTCGGGATCTTAATAACCATGTGCTGTTATATGGCTTTTGTAATCGGTATCGGTCTCTATTTTGCCAAAAGGTCCAATGCGAATTCGGAGAATTATTTTCTGGGAGGAAGAACACTTGGGCCTTGGGTTGCAGCCATGAGCGCGGAAGCGTCCGACATGAGCGGCTGGCTTCTGATGGGACTTCCCGGCGTTGCCTATTGGTTTGGAATTAGCGACGCGTTCTGGACGGCAATCGGGCTTTTGATCGGAACCTATCTGAACTGGCTTCTGGTCGCGAAAAGACTGTATGGCTACTCGATTGTTGCCGGCAATTCCATAACAATCCCCGATTTTTTTAGTAATCGCTTCAAAGAAAAAAACAAAATTATCATGACGATTGCGGCTGTATTTATTCTCATCTTCTTCACCGTATATGCTTCCAGCTGTTTTGTAACGGTGGGTAAACTGTTCAATTCGCTTTTTGGTATTCCTTATCAGTATCTGATGATCGGCGGCGCGATTTTCGTTGTCATCTATACGTTCCTCGGTGGATTCCTTGCCGAGAGCACATCGGACTTCATGCAGGGCATCGTCATGTTTGTTGCACTTGTCCTTGTCTTGGTCACGGGACTGTTATATGCCGGCGGTCCTGCGGCGGTCTTGTCAAATCTGAACAAGATCCCCGGTTTCCTGGATTTCTTCGGCATCGCTTCCCCAACGGTAACGGACGGTGTACAGCAGTTATCCGAGAGCGGAGCGCCTCTATTTGGCGCCGCCAATCCGTACGGTCTTCTGACGATTATATCCACAATGTCCTGGGGTCTCGGTTATTTTGGCGTACCTCAAGTACTCCTTCGTTTTATGGCGATCCGGAAAAAGTCCGAGATCAAGAAGTCCAGACGGATTGCCACGATCTGGTGTGCCATTTCCCTCTTCGCCGCCGTACTGATCGGCTTGATCGGACGGGCCATTTTCCCGGCGGAGCTCCTTTCCGCAAGCAGCGCGGAGAGCATCTTCATCAGCATGTCGTCCCATCTTCTTCCGACAGTCATCGCGGGACTGGCCATGGCCGGTATCCTGGCCGCGACCATCAGTTCCTCGGATTCCTACCTGCTGATATCCGCATCCGCCTTCTCGAAAAACATATTCCAGGGCCTCATCAAAAAGAACGCGACAGACAAACAGGTGATGCTGGTAACAAGAATTGTCTTGATGGCAATTGCATTAATCGGAATTCTGATTGCGCTCGATGAGAACAGCGTAATTTTCACAGTAGTCTCCTTTGCCTGGGCAGGTTTCGGCGCCACATTCGGACCGATTATGCTCTTCTCCCTCTTCTGGAAAAGAACGACCCGTCAAGGAGCAATTGCCGGTATGGCTGCCGGCGGTATTTTCGTCTTCATCTGGAAACTATTACTTAAGCCCCTGGGCGGTGTATTCGGAATTTATGAATTATTGCCGGCCTTCCTCGTCTCTTGCATCTTCATCGTTCTCATTTCACTGCTGACCAAAGAGCCGTCAAAAGAAATTCAAGACGAGTTTACCGCCGCAAAAGTATACGAGGACTAATTACGAACCACAGAGCTCCACCCAAAAGGTGCCTGCGAAAAAATAAGGGGCTGTTGCAAAAGTGAAGGAGCGCCGGCGGAGCCGACGCGGATTATAAGTCGCGACGCGACGCGGCGCTCCTATGTAATGGGTAATGCTCGTCTCCGACACCTCGAAGAAGTATAAAAAACCTCCTGCCCTTCGTTTTTTTATGGTTATCATTGATATTTAATCGCATTCGAACGCTTCGAAAACCTTAGTAGGAGCCGGTTTCGTATGTGCCTCAATGACAAATATCCGCACTGGGATGGTCGGCGCACATACGAAAACCCGTGAAGGAGCCCATTTTGCGAGTCCCATTGAGTTTTGTGGTTATCATTGACGAATAACATGGTTATTGCTCAATGAGGAAGTATAAATTTGCGAGTCCCATCGAATTTTAGTGGTTATCATTGATGAATAACCCCATTCTTGTTCAATGAGGAAGTATAAATTTGGAACCCTCATCGAATTTTAGTGGTTATCATTGATAATTAAACGCATTTTTTCTCATTGAGGAAGTATAAAAACCTTCTGTCCTTCGAAATTGGTGGTTATCATTGATACATAATAAAGAATAGACTCCATCGATTACGTTTATGGGCGAGATTGAGGGAAGTGGATCTTTTCGCCCATAATCGGAGTCGGAGCGCCGCCAGCGGAGCGACCATAAATAATGAGCGCCGGTCACCCGGCGCTCATACCCCTTAAATCTTTTTAAATTCGCAAGATCTCTCCCTCGACCCGCCACACGAACAGTTACCGTTGCCAAGCGGGCGAAGCCTTCTATCGCACGGGTTCTCCGCAGGAGGCAGTGCCGACATATGAGGCGAAGCCGAAATATAAGGCGTAGCCGACGAGGACCGAATCCCGGGCGAAGAAGCGCGAGCACGCCCGTTACCGTTGCCAAGCGGGCGAAGCCTTCTATCGCACGGGTTCTCCGCAGGCGGAGCCGAGGACTTAAATCCCGCGCGAAGAAGCGCGAGCACGCCCGTTAACGCTCTCCGCGGGCGAGTGGTTTTCGCGAGCATTTTTTCCGCAGGATCGCAAGATCCGAGGACGCAAAATGCGAGGAAAAGCGCGAGCCCGCTTTACGGCAGATTGCTCTTTCCCATCAGGAAGCGGTCGCATTCTCTGGCAGCGGCGCGTCCTTCGTTGATGGCCCAGACGACGAGGCTCTGTCCTCTTCGCATATCGCCCGCCGCGAAAACTCCGGGCTGGCTTGTCGAGAAACTGCCGAAGGCAGCTTTGACGTTTGATCTCTCATCGCGGTCGACGCCAAATCCCGTTGCGGCGGCATCCTCCGGCCCGAGGAATCCCATAGCCAGAAGAACCAGATCCGCCGGGTAGACGATTTCAGAGCCCGGCACATCGACCGGAATCATGCGTCCTGCAGCGTTCTTCTCCCATTTGACGGCCACGGTGTGAACCTCTTTGACATGACCTTCGGCATCGCCGACGAATTTTTTCGCGGTACGTTGATACGCGCGCGGGTCAGCGCCGAAGAGAGCGATCGCTTCTTCCTGACCGTAATCTGTCTTGAGGACGAACGGCCATTGCGGCCAGGGGTTGTCTGCGGCACGTGTCTCGGAGGGACGGGGCATGATCTCGAGTTGCGTAACGCTCTTGGCGCCGTGGCGGATGCTCGTGCCGACACAGTCGGTGCCCGTGTCGCCGCCGCCGATAACGACGACGTGCTTGCCCTTGGCATTCTCCTTCATGGAGGGTGCGGCACCGGCGCGGCTCTTGCCGACCTTATCAACCGTCTGATCATCCATAAGCGACTTGGTATTTGCCGACAGGAAATCTACGGCGAAATGAATGCCGGCGAGTTCTCTACCCTCGATCGGAAGATCACGTGCTTTGGTCGCACCACCGGCCAGCACTACGGCGTCAAATTCCTTGCGGATCAGATCCGCCGGAACATCCTTGCCGACTTCGGTTCCGGTGATGAAGGTTATCCCGCTCTTCTGCATGAGTTCAATTCGACGCAGAACAACTCGCTTATCGAGCTTCATATTCGGAATGCCGTACATCAGAAGTCCGCCGGGACGATCGGCACGCTCATACACAGTGACCAGATGTCCGGCCCTGTTGAGTTGCTCGGCACAAGCGAGTCCTGCGGGGCCGGAGCCGATGACGGCGACGCGTTTTCCGGTACGTTTCTGCGGAATCTGCTCCTGAATATAGCCTTCCTCGAATGCACGGTCGATGATCGCGCATTCGTTGGACTTGATCGTCACCTGGGGCTGGTTGATTCCGACCGTGCAGGCGCCTTCACAGGGCGCCGGACAAACGCGACCGGTAAACTCGGGGAAGTTGTTCGTTTTCAGAAGGCGCGCGGCAGCTTCCTTCCAGAGGCCACGATAGATCAGATCATTGAATTCCGGGATCAGATTGTTAATCGGGCAGCCGGATGCCGCTCCGCGAATCATGATGCCGGAATGACAGAACGGAATTCCGCAATCCATGCAACGGGCACCTTGACGGCGTCTCTCTTCCTCGCTGATCGTATCGTGAAATTCGAGCCAATCCTTCACGCGCTCCTCCGGCTTGCGATCCGGTGGGAGCATGCGTTGATATTCCATAAATCCTGTTGGTTTTCCCATAGATAAATCCTCCGAAGTACTCTTGTTCGCCTTAGTTCCCCGAGATGCGCTTCTCGTCGCTGTTATTGACTTCAAAAGCCGCCATCAATGCTTCCTCACCCATCAGTCCCTTGGCTTCTACGGCCGCAATTGCCTTGAGCATGCGATCGTAGTCGTCCGGAAGGACCTTGATGAACATCGAGGAGTACTCGTCAAAGCGGTCCAGAATCTTGGCCGCGAACGGACTTCCCGTGAATTCGATATGTTTCTTCAGCATCAGCTTCACAAGAGAGATATCCGCGGGTTCGGACAATGTTGATAATGCGACCATCTCCGTATTGCAGCGCTGCTTGAATTTGCCGTCCTCATCGTAGACGAAGGCTACACCGCCCGACATACCGGCGGCAAAGTTCCTTCCCGTCATACCGAGTACGACAACACAACCTCCGGTCATGTACTCACATCCGTGATCACCGACTCCTTCGACGACCGTGGACGCGCCGCTGTTACGAACCGCAAAACGCTCGCCGGCACGGCCGTGAATGTAGGCTTCTCCGCTTGTCGCTCCGTAGAGTGCGACGTTTCCGATAATGATATTCTCTTGCGGCACAAAGGTTGCTTTCTCATCGGGGAATACGACAAGTCGTCCGCCCGATAAGCCCTTGCCCAAATGATCGTTCGCGTCACCTTCCAGGCGCAGGGTAATTCCTGCGGGAACGAATGCACCGAAACTTTGTCCGGCGGAACCCTTGAAATGCAGGTCGATCGTATTGTCCGGAAGACCCTTGGCGCCGTAGCGGCGGGTGACCTCGCTGCCGAGCTGTGTGCCGACGACGCGGTTGATGTTGCGGATGGGCAAAGATACTCGAACCGGTTTGGCCGCTTCAAGTGCGGGTTCGCAAAGCGGCAGGAGAACTTTGCGATCCAGGGTCTCCTCCAGCTTGTGATCCTGCGACATGACACAATGTGAGATTACAGTGGAGTCAAGGTTCGGGCGATACAGGAGCGGTGACAAATCCAGACCTCTGGCCTTCCAGAAATCGACCGCTGCGTCCGGACGGAGGACATCGGTTCTTCCGATCATCTCGTCGACGGTCCGGAAGCCGAGCTCGGCCATAATTTCGCGCATCTCCTCCGCGATAAAGCGCATGAAGTTGACAACATACTCCGGATGTCCGGCGAAATTCTTGCGAAGCTCCGGGTTCTGTGTCGCGACACCGACGGGGCAAGTATCGAGGTTGCAGACACGCATCATGACGCAGCCTAAGGCGACAAGCGGTCCTGTGGCGAAACCGAATTCCTCCGCACCGAGAAGCGCGGCGATTGCGACGTCGCGGCCGGTAAGGAGTTTACCGTCTGTCTCGACGACAATTCGGCTTCGAAGATCATTCAGAAGCAGTGTCTGGTGTGTTTCCGCGACACCGAGCTCCCACGGGAGACCGGCATGACGGATACTGGTCTTCGGCGATGCGCCGGTTCCTCCGTCATATCCGCTGACGAGTACGACATCCGCGCGACCCTTGGCGACACCGGCCGCGATGGTTCCGACACCAACCTCGGACACGAGCTTGACATTGATACGGGCATACTGGTTCGCGTTCTTCAGATCATGAATCAATTCGGCCAGATCCTCGATCGAATAGATGTCGTGATGCGGCGGGGGCGAGATTAAGCCTACGCCGGGCGTTGAATGACGCGTCGCGGCAACCCAGGGATACACCTTCCTGCCGGGGAGTTGTCCTCCCTCGCCGGGCTTCGCGCCCTGAGCCATCTTGATCTGAATCTCTCGCGCATGAACAAGGTAATCGCTCGTGACGCCGAAACGGCCCGATGCAACCTGCTTGATCGCGCTGTTCTTCGAATCGCCTGTCGGCAGGGTCTTGAATCTTGCCGGATCCTCGCCGCCCTCGCCAGTGTTGCTCTTACCGCCGAGACGGTTCATCGCTATCGCCAGAGCCTCATGGGCTTCCTTGCTGATCGATCCGTAGGACATGGCTCCGGTCTTGAAACGTCGAACGATTGACTCGACGGACTCGACCTCATAGATTGAGATTGGTTGCTTCGAGGGAACGAACTCCAGAAGTCCCCGAATGGTACAGAGACGCTGTGTCTCCTTGTTCAGGAAATGGCTGTATTCTTTGAACTTCGAGTAATCTCCTGTTCGTACGGACTGTTGTAACAGATGAACCGTCATCGGGTTGAACTGATGGTACTCGCCGTCGCTTCTCCATTGATAGAATCCGCCCGCGTCAAGACCTTCATTCGTCTGATTCGGCGAGAAAGCCGCTTCGTGACGAATCGCGCATTCCTTGGCGATGTCATCGAGATCGATACCGCCGATGCGACTCGGAGTCGAGGTGAAATAGGTGTCAATGACATTCTTGCCGACGCCCAACGCCTCGAAAATCTGCGCTCCGCGGTAGCTTTGGACCGTTGAGATACCCATCTTGGACAAGACCTTAATGATTCCCTTATAGGCTGCCTTGACGTAATGTGCCTGTGCATCCTCCGGCGTGATATCCAGCAGAACTCCGCTGTCGATCGCGTGATTTACCGAAGCCAGCGCAAGATACGGGTTGATCGCCGACGCACCATATCCGATCAGAAGAGCGAAGTGATGGACCTCGCGCGGTTCGCCGGATTCGACGACTATACTGATGTTCTGGCGTTTTCTCTTCCTTGTCAGGAACTGATGAAGACCGGAAACCGCCAGGAGAGCCGGCATTGCAGCGAAATTCTTGTTGACACCACGATCCGACAAGATCAGAATATCCGTCTTCGCGTCCACCGCCTTCTCCGCCAAACGGAAGATCTCGGACAGCGACTTCTTCATCGCGTAGCCGTCGCCGCCCGCCGGGAAAAGCATCGGCAGTGTGACCGTCGAGAATCCATGAAGATTCGCGTCGCGAAGCTTCTGGAGCTCGTCGTTGGTCAGGATTGAATGAGGGATTCGGATCTTCTTGCAATCTTCGGGAACCGGCGAGGTAATGTCACCCTCCGGTCCCAGGTACATGGTCGCCATCGTTACCACATCTTCACGAATCGAGTCGATCGGAGGATTGGTCACCTGCGCGAAAAGTTGCTTAAAGTAGTTGTACAGTAACTGGGGCCGATCCGACAACACCGCAAGAGGCGAATCCTGTCCCATGGAACCCAAAGGATCGATGCCATCCTTCGCCATCGGGACAATCATCCGGCGGACATCCTCATACGAATATCCAAAAGCCTTCTGGAAACGCTCGATCTGATCCGCACTCTCCTCAGGTCCCGCCTGCAGAGGCTTCTTGAGCGTAAGGTCCTTGAGATCTACCGTGTGCGCGTCAATCCAACGACGATACGGCTTCTCCTTGCCGGCCTTGCTCTTCACTTCTTCATCGGTGATAATTCTTCCTTCTTCCGTGTCGATCAACAACACACGGCCCGGACGTAAGCGGTCCTTGTGGAGGATTCTCTCCGGCTCGATATCGAGAACGCCGGCCTCGGAGGAAAGTACGATCATCCCGTCCTTTGTCACATAATAACGCGAAGGACGCAGACCGTTGCGGTCAAGAATCGCACAAATCTGGCGACCGTCTGTAAAAGCCATCGCCGCAGGTCCGTCCCAAGCCTCGCAAAGCATGCCGTTGAATTCATAGAATGCTTTCAGCTCATCGGACATACTCTCATGCTTCGCCCACGGCTCGGGTACCATCATCATCGCCGTCTCGGCCAGCGAACGGCCGGAGAGGGTAAAGAACTCCAGACAGTTATCGAACATGGACGAGTCACTGCCTTCTTCGTTGATAATCGGGAAAATCTTCGAGACCTCTTCGCCGAAGATCTTCGTATGAATATTCGATTCACGGGCGTGCATCGCATTGATATTGCCGCGAATCGTATTGATCTCACCGTTATGAATGAGGTAACGGTAGGGGTGCGCACGCTCCCAGCTCGGGAAGGTGTTCGTACTGTACCGGGAATGAACGAGAGCCAGGGCCGACTCAAAAGAGAGATTCTTCAAATCCAGATAGAAGGCATCCATCTGTTCAGGCGTGAGCATCCCCTTGTAAACAATCGTCCGGCAGGAAAGGCTGGCGAAATAAAAATATCTCGGATCATGCTCGCGGATATGTTGCGTCAAGCGCTCACAGCTCTTACGAATGACATAGAGCTTGCGTTCGAAATCGAGTTCTGTCGCAAGATCCTCGCTGCGTCCGATGAAGATCTGCATGAAGTAGGGGCGATTCTCCCGGGCTGATGACCCGAGCATCGACTCATTGACCGGTAATTCGCGCCAGCCGATGACCGTCTGTCCCTCCGAGCGAACAATCGACTCGATGCGAGAAAGAACGCTCTCTCTTGCATCCGACCTCCGCGGAAGAAACAGCATACCGACGCCGTAAGACCCCGCCGCCGGCAGTTCAAAGCCGAGAAGCGGACATACTTTGCGAAAAAAACGGTCGGGAATCTGTAAAAGAATACCCGCGCCGTCGCCCGAGTTCTCTTCGCTTCCCGCACCGCCTCGATGTGCTAAGTTTGCCAGGATTGTAAGTCCTTGCTCGACAATCTTATGTGATTTGTGACCGTGAATACTCGCGACAAAACCTATGCCGCAAGCGTCGTGCTCCTGTTGCGGAGAATACATTCCTTGTGCTTGCGGTATGCCGCTACATTGCGTTCCCATACTTTGTCCTCCCGTTCGTCCTTCTGACACGCCGGAGGAATGAAAAAAATGCCCGGTGTACCGGCCTTGGCACACATAGACATTCTGCTCCGACGCTCCCGAAAGCGAGTTCGCGGACCTAAAATGCCGTCGATTCGCCTCTTGTGTTTGCAATCATAACATATTGCAAGTTCTAACGCAACATTTTTCATATAACTTGTGAAAATTCGTGTATTATCGGTTTCGAAAATTGAATTATGAAAGTTCTTCTTGTGAACATTGCATATTCACACCCGATTCATCGATGAAGCCATCCGGTGCGACTTATTATAGTAACCGGAGAAGGTATCACGCAGTATCTTCTGCCCCTGTTCGTTCGGATGAATCCCATCGGCGCACAGAAGTTCGTTCAAACGTCGCTCGCGAAGGAACGCGTCACGAACATCAACAAAACCCACGCCCTCTTCGAGCGCAACGCGTGTAATCGCCAGCGAATACATCTCCTGATGACGATAGATGTACTCTTTCTCACCGAGAAAAGAGAGAATGCGCTCCGCGCTGATCCCGTCCGGCTTCGTAATCCAGTCAAAGTACCGGTACGAATCGATCGGCGGCAAACTCATCAACAGAGGCGTGATGCCTCTCGCGACAAGGGCCCGCACCATTTCGCGCATCGTATCCGTAAATACGGCGATCGGCGTATTCGGTTCATGTTTCGCGTCGGGATCGTCGGATACTTCGCGCCAATTGTAATCACAATCGTTGCCGCCGAACTCCAGGAGAACGACATCCGTATGAAGCCCCGTCGTGAGCATCTGCTCCATCTTCTCGAGCGCCCGGGGAGCCGTGCAACCGAAGCGCGAATGATTCTTGATCTCGAGAGAGAAGATACGCGAAAACGCTTCAACAGCATTATCTTTCAGAAGTCTGTATCGTCCGGCAGCCTCATCGAGGACAACGCCCTTCATGATGGAATCCCCCCAGATATCGACTCGTGAAATTATAGACATATTCTTCACCTCACATCTCATCATAATGTGAAGTGTATCACTTGCTTCGCGTTATTGCAACATCTGGTTATTATAATTACATGTCACAATTCAAATTAACCGATGAATTCCGATCGGCGCTCCAGATACTCGTCGTAGTCCATACGCTTGTCGATCAACGCACCGTCTCTGATCTCAAAAACCCGATTTGCGATGGTCTCCACAAACTCACGGTCGTGCGATGTGAAGAACATCGTTCCCTTGAATGCCTTGACACCTTCGTTGACCGCGGTGATCGATTCGAGATCCAGATGATTCGTCGGATCGTCGAGGATCAGCACATTCGATCCCGAGAGCATCATGCGCGACAGCATGCATCGAACCTTCTCGCCTCCGGACAGAACGCTGGCTTTCTTCAGAGCCTCTTCTCCGGAGAAGAGCATGCGCCCCAAAAAACCGCGGATGTACGTCTCATTCTGGTCCTTCGAGTATTGCCGCAACCAATCGACCAACGACAGGTCAGAGCCGTCAAAATACGCGGAATTGTCCTTCGGCAAATACGACCGCGTCGTTGTTATTCCCCACTTGTACTCACCCTCATCCGGCTCGAGTTCCCCCATCAGCACCTGGAAAAGTGTGGTGTTCGCGACTTCATCATCGCCGACAAGAGCGATGGCGTCCCCCTTTTCGACCGTGAAGCTCAGGTTCTCGAAAACCTTCCTGCCGTTGACGGTCTTCGTTAAGCCGCGGACAAACAGCACGTCATTTCCGATCTCGCGATCCTGTGTAAAAGAGATGAACGGATAGCGCCGGCTCGACGCCACGACATCGGGAAGAACGAGATTCTCCAGAAGCTTCTTGCGCGACGTCGCCTGCTTGGACTTCGAGGCGTTGGCGGAGAATCGCTGGATAAACTCCTGCAACTCCTTGCGACGCGTCTCGACCTTCTTCGTCTGATCCTTCATCTGGCGCAAAGACAATTGCGTATATTCATACCAGAAATCGTAATTCCCCTGGAAAAGCGTTACCTTGGAGAAATCGATATCGACGATGTGCGAGCAGACCCGGTTCAGGAAGTGACGGTCATGCGATACGACCAGAACCGTATTCTCATAATTGACAAGGTAGGATTCGAGCCAACGGCAGGAGTCCAGATCCAGATGGTTCGTCGGCTCGTCGAGAAGAAGGACGTCCGGCTCGCCAAAGAGTGCCTGCGCGAGGAGAACCTTGACCTTCTGCGAACCCGTGAGGTCGGCCATCTTCATCTCATAGAAAGATTCGCCCATGCCGAGACCCTGGAGGAGCGTTTCCGCGTTGCTCTCGGCAGACCATCCGTCCAGCTCGGCGAACTCACCCTCGAGCTCGGCCAGAAGCACACCGTCCTCATCGTTGAAGTCGGTCTTCGAGTAGAGCTTCTCCTTCTCGCCGATGATCTCATACAGGCGTTTGTGCCCCATGATGACCGTATCGCGAACAGGATACTGATCATATTTGAAGTGATCCTGCTCAAGAACAGCCATTCGCTCGCCGGGACTTAAGGTCACCCAACCTTTGCTCGGCTCGATCGCGCCGGACAAAATCCGGAGGAAGGTCGATTTGCCGGCTCCGTTGGCGCCGATAATGCCGTAGCAATTGCCCTTCGAGAAATTGATGTTAACGTCTTCAAAAAGTGTTCGCCCGCCGAAACGCAGCGTCACTCCGGATACTTCAAGCATGTGGATCTCCTTTAGTCAGTTCCATTTTTACCTTGTACATAATACAAGGATTGTACCCCTCTTTCAACACATTATGACGGCAAACAACGCTTTCTGCAGGGATTCTTTTCGCGAAAAGAGTGTAGAAGCATCTTTTTCCCGCGTAGCCGACGTTTTCTCCGGTGACAGTATTGTTATTTGTCGGTCATGTGAATGTCACAGCCATTCAGTACTATGATAAATGACTGACATTTCCCGAAGAGACCCCGACAGGTCGGGAAAATCCATCATGACAGGAGTATTCATGTCGCAGGACCCACGCGTTCCTTCCCCGAGAAATCGTCGCCCACATACCGGAGCGCCCCGTGACGGGCGACGACCGTTAAATCCGCAGGACATGCGTCGCACGCATGCGGCCCCGGGCAGCACCAATAACAACGGGTTCGACAGGCGCACTCCCGGTCCTCCGAGCGCTCGGCGCAAGGTTCGTCGTAAATCCCCCGTCTTCTCCGTCGTCATCGTCTGTCTGATCTTTGCCGCGATCGCGCTTGCGATCTATCTCGTCAACAGAGAGAATCCGTTGAACACCCCCGGCTTCGGAGATGTATCCGCAGCTCCCGGGAACCGCGATCCGAATGCGGATATCCGCACGACTGAGCAACTTCTCCTGATCAATGATCCCAGCCTGCCGCTTTCCGGCAAACTGATTCTTCTCGATCCGGGACACGGCGGGACCGATTCAGGAGCCGTTTACCCTTTCGATCAGCCCCGCTACTATGAGGCGGAGTGGAATCTTGCGATTGCCGAGGCAACCCGCGACAAACTCGAAGCGCAGGGCGCGGTCGTCATCATGCTTCGCGACGACGATTCCTGGGTTTCCCTGTATCATCGCGTGGCACTCGCGCATCTCTACGCGATGGAATATGCAAAGCAGACCGGAGAATTGACGCTCTCTGATTCCGAAGTTCGCGAGCTGACCGGAATGCTCGACGACATTATCGAGATCAACAGCGACACAGTGGACAGCGGCGGCATGGGACTGATGAGCGGCACCGGCGTCGGCGCTGACTTAGCGAAGCTTTTCGCGCAAGAGATCCTACTCGATAATGTACTTTATGTCTCGATCCATTGTAATTCGAACGAGATGTCCTCCCTTCACGGGGCGCAAGTCTACTACGTTACCGATGACACTGTCGCGGAGAGCGAGCGTCGACTGCTGGAAGAAGACCCGAGCTATCAGAACCGCGCGGATTTCCCCGATCGGGAAGTCTACTACGGACGGGATAACGATCGCAATGCAGTATTAGCAACTTATATCTACGACGGCATTCTTTCCTCTGTCCCTCAGCTCGAGACCAACGCACAGTCCACTGTCGCGGATAATTTTGCCGTACTTCGGGAACATAACCTGACCGGCGTGATGGTAGAAGTCGGCTTCATGACGAACGCAGACGATCGGGATACACTGACGGATGATGCGTCACGCGGCAAGATCGCGGAGGGGATCTGCAATGGAATTCTCGCTTTCTACGCGGACGGGAACTGACACGCGAGATAATTTCTGCTAGGATGACGGTAAGAAATCCAAGGATGAACATCAAGGATTCGATGATATGATACCGCCGGTATCAATTCGTGTGACTCCAAACAGGATCGGAGGACCCACCCCAATGAAGATCGCACTTCTTTCCGGAGCTTCTTCCGGCATCGGTGAGGCGTATATTCGCTATTTAGCGAAGGATCCTTCCGTTTTTCGAGGCGTAATTCCTGACGAGGTCTGGTTACTGGCCCGCCGCGGCGACAAGCTGAACCGACTCGCAGAGGAGTTTCCTACATTGCACATTCGTCCGTTCGCAATCGACCTGAGCGCAAAAGAGGGCGCGGATGCTCTGGCCTATGCCTTATCGACGGTGAATCCCACCATCATATTTCTGATGAACTGCGCGGGTACCGGAAAATACGGAGAGTTCACGGAGAGAACAAGAGAAGATACGCGGGGAACCATACTCCTCAACTGTGCTGCGCTTTCCGATCTACTGCACATATGCCTCCCGTATATGCTCACCTATGCGAAAGAACAAGACTTCGCCCAAGGCCCGCGAATCGTAAATATTGCATCCTCGGCAGCCTTTCTTCCGCAACCGGGTTTCAGTGTATACGCCGCGAGTAAGGCCTATGTCGTGAGCCTGTCGCGAGCTCTGTCCGCGGAACTTAAGCCCCTTGGAATCGGCGTTACGGCGGTTTGTCCGGGGCCTGTGGCGACGGATTTTATCGCGAATGCTTCCGGCAGCGAGGCCGCAAAACCGCGCGGTATCAAGGCACTCTTCCTTGTCAAAGCTGACGATCTGGTGCGTCGATCGATACCGGCCATCCGGAGAGGTCGGAGCATGTACATTCATACATTCTCGCAGAAGATGCTTTATCTATCTTCCAAACTCATCCCGACAGGATGGATGATAAAACTCATTCGTTCGGCTTCAAAGTAAGTCCAAATTACCTGAGACATTTTCGCGACGCCGAGAAAGCGATCCCCCATTATCGTCCATTTTATGGTACTTGTAGAAAACGCACAAAATGCTATTGTTCATTTTGTGTAATATTTAATTGAAAAAATATCTCTTTTTCTCGCAAGACGATTGATGTCTGAGTGTAATATGTGCTAGTATAACTACGTTGGTTTTATGTGTTCAAATATCAAATGGAGGGAACGATTATGTACGACACGCTTGTAACTCTTAAAAGAGGTCTGACCGAAATCCTAGCTCTTAGACTCCTGTTAGAGGGAGACCAGTACGGATATCAGTTCGTACGTCTGATCCGTGACAGAAGCGAAGGCGACATCTCTCTTACAGAGGGTGCCCTTTACACAACCCTGTATCGCCTTGAAGCAGACGGTTATGTCGAGTCCAATGACGTTCTCGTCGGACTGAAGAGACGCCGTCGTTATTATCACATCACAGATTCCGGCCGCGACTACGCCGCGTCAGAGATCGCGAAATATGAGCGTCTTTCCGGCGGTGTGATGCGCGTTCTTCATTACGGAGAGAAGTAATTTATTAAACCCCGACTTCAGTAACAAAGAAGCTGCCTCATGAGACTTGCAAAAGTCGGATGAGGCAGTTTTTTTTGCGTTATGGGGGTTGAGATGGATCGGGTGAAGATGGAGTGCGATCAAGTTGGTGCGTTGGTGTGGTCGATGTGAATTCAGAATGAGACAACCCGCAAAGAGTTAACTTGCGTCAGATTCGACTAAGAATCCCGAAGTATCCAGGTATGTATGAGCATAGGGCTTCGAAGAGACTTTTGTAACCGCTGCCGCAGAAAAGATCTCAGATTTTTGAACAATCAACATGCAACCCATAACCCCCTCCGCGAAGGGGCCGGTTCACATACGAAAACCCGGTTAGGAGCCAGTTTCGTATGTGCATCAATGACAAATAACCGCCACGGGAAACCCAGCGCACATACGAAAACCCAGTTAGCGGCCTGTTTCGTATGTGCATCAATGACAAACAACCGCCCCGAGATGGCCGCCGCACATACGAAAACCCAGTTAGCGGCCAGTTTCGTATGTGCATCAATGAGCAATAACCGCTCCGGGAAGCCCGGCGCACATACGAAAACCCAGGGAGCGGCCGGTTTCGTATGTGCCTCATTGACAAATAACCGTCACGAACAATCCGCCACAAACAAGACACCCCCAGTTAACACCATCGCAGGATTATCAACTGAAACAGGCATAGCAAGGGGGAGGAATTCACCTTATAGCAGAGACATATTTGTCGTTTTTTGTCGAAAAGTTCTGCGTTTTTCGACAAGCGGTTGAGTATAGAATAGTAACACCTAATACCCCGCGAGATTCTCGCATGAGTTATGAAGGAAGTGTATGCTATGAATGAAACTGCTTGTCCTAAACTTATCAGAGATGAATTTATTGCCAGACTCTCTGCCAGGAAGATTGAGATTGAGAGGATTCTTGCGTCGCTTGAGAATGCCTTGAAGAACGCGCCGGAAGGAGGTCTGCGAATTGGTAGGAATCGACTCTGCCGACAATACTACCATCGATATTTGCCTTCAGATAAAGAAGGCAAATATCTAAAACAAGCACAGCTCCCTCTCGCGAAGGCTCTCGCGCAAAAAGATTATAACGCCAAGCTCGCGAACGTGCTCCGCCACGAATTGAAGACAACTAATACATTCCTTGAATCTTATCATCCGGAACGCATCGATGAGATTTATCTTTCACTTAACGAGAATCGAAAACCGCTGGTCACACCGATTCGACTTTGCGATGCTGATTATATCAAGCAATGGGAGAGTGTCTCATATGATAAGAAAGGTTTCGACGAGAATGCACCGGAGTTTTATACGGCCAAGGGAGAGCGTGTCCGGTCAAAGTCCGAAATTATGATTGCAGACACTTTGAACAGGCTCGGCATCCCATATCGATATGAATATCCAATCCATATTCCCGGAATTGGAATGATTCATGTTGACTTCTTCTGCCTTAACATCCGAACGCGAAAAGAACTTCCTTGGGAGCACTTCGGAATGATGTCAGATCCGACATATGCAGATCAGACGGTTAACAAACTCGAAAAGTACATCAATGCCGGATACTTCCCAGGAAGCAAATTAATCATCACTTTTGAGACATCCTCTCGCCCCCTAAGCTCACGCGTAATTATTTTAACTATAAAGGAATATCTGCTATAAAGACTGTGAACTCTTACCAGAATTTTGCTTGGCACAAATCTTAAGGAGTTTGACCTCAACATATTAGAACTGCCCTACTGAGGCGGGCTCGCATAAGTGTCATTCTTTAGGAGATAGACCACTACACATGCAATTCCCTACCGAGTCTAGCTCGCAATTAGCGAGCAATTAGCGAGCGACCCTCCCCAGGCGTCAGCCGAGGACTCGCCGGGCAACAGCGAATGTTTGAGAACGCGAGCTGTCATACCCGGGAGCCAGATGATTGCGAGATTACCTTTGACGGCGATGTTTTTTTCGTGTATGATGTTAGACGTGACTAACATCATCGCATATCACAACCCGACGATGCATCAATTACGAGGTTAATTATATGGAAAGCCTAGCCATACAGGACATTCTTCTTCTGCTTCTTATCGCGGCTCTTGTTGTTGTCGTTCTGCTTTTTCGCAGACACAAGAAGAAGACAGGCGGTTCCTGTTGTTCCTCCGGATATTCCGGCTGTTCCGGATGTTCCGGTTGCCCATCCCAGAGCACTTGTCAGGGATCAGGCAAATAACGTCTTTCGCCGTTGCCATATGCGTAATGCAGGATGTGTCGATAATTTGCCTCGCCCCTGCTTTTCGAGCACAAGCGATGACTGGTTTAGCTTATTGCGTATTAGGACTCTGCCGACACATTAGAAGATATGCGTCTCTTTGCCATGCGTTCGGGCCTTTCGAACGATGCCGATGAACGCATATAGGAGGACGCCGAGAAAATAACCGACGACATTCATCCAGGCGTCATCGATATCGCTTTTGCCCATATGAAGAAAATATTGTGTCGCCTCGATTGCCCCGGCGATTGCGACTGGAAGCAGGATCAAGAGTATCTTGGGGAGTTTTTTCGCGTAAACGCGCAGGAAGAATCCCAGTGGCGTGAAGATGAGTAGATTCCCAAAAAACTGAACGAAGATCTCGCCATACAAATTGCCCGATGCGATATGCGGCCAATAGATCGAGAACGCACCCCGAAACGGTACCAGATTCAAGCTTTGTTGAGTATCACTCCCCACGGGGCGCATTCCGATAAACAGCCATACCAGAAGTGCGACATAGGCGATCAGAAACACAATGGTCGACAGGCGGAAAGCGCGACTGAAGTCAGCTCTGCGCGCCGGGGTGTCATTGCGGCCGGTGCGCAACAGACGGATCAGCACCATGCAGAAGAAACCGGAAAACCACAAAAGCCCGATATGAAAAACATTCATAAATGACAGGTCGACATGGATCGGTGTCTGCAGTGCAATCGCGCGAAACAGATAATAAGCAAAAACGAACAGCACCGAAAGCACGGGGCACACAGCGGTCGCCATGTAGGAGCTGTTGAGCACGATAAGTAGAAAGGTCAAGCCGGCGGATGACGCGACAATCAGGATCTCCTCACCGGGCGACAGAAGCTGCGATGACAGGAAAAACGCAAAGGTCAGCAGTATTGCCGCAGGGAGAGGGAGAAATCTCTTGGGATCGTTGGTCGAGCGACTCTCGCGGCTGACCCGATTTCGTCTTGCGCTCATGCGGTCATTCTCCCTGTCTTTTCCGACGTGACGGACTTTTCGTTTGCCCGATATGTCATGACCGCGGTCTCCGTCGAAGAATAAAGATGAATGCCGTGGCACCAACGAGGATAACGACGGCGCCGACTCCGACGAGGATTCCGACGAGGAATTCGACATTGGGCTGGTCCTCGTCCGTGTTCTCCGTTAGATTCGTTCCTGATGCAGTCGCAGCGTCTGAGCCCTCGGCTGTGCTTGGATTCGCGCCGGAAGATGTCTCGGAATCGTTTGTTGTTACGGCCGGTTCGGTCACCGCGGTGCCGTCGCCCGACTCATACGAGAGTGAAGTCCCCTGCCCGGAAGCGCCAAGCGGTAACACATGGTCCAATCCAATAAACTGTCCGTCCTCCTGCCAGAGAACTTCTTTTACAAATGCGTACTTCTCCTCATCCCAGGTGCGGAAGTCATCCTTCACCAACCCGCCGGTATCCCCGGAATTCGCGTTGAAACACCAGAAGGTGTGATGAATCCGGTTCTCTGCGATAAAGGTGCGAAGATGCGTCATCCACGAGAGGTTCGGTTCGGTCATAAATCCGCCCCATTCCCCGATGAGAAGCGGAGCGATCCCCTCCTCCTGAATGAAGAACCAGTTCTCGTTCCAGCAGTCTTCCTGAAGCGATTCATAGGTGTATTCGCCATCGAACCACGGTTGCGCGAAAACCGCCGGGCCGTAGTCGTGCGGAGAATAA
This sequence comes from Bacillota bacterium, assembly GCA_023397475.1. GTDB lineage: Bacteria > Bacillota > Clostridia > Saccharofermentanales > Saccharofermentanaceae > Firm-13. The sequence continues at coordinate 16,019 of JAEWUD010000041.1, read as the reverse complement.
ACAATCTGGCTATTTCGTTCGGGCGAACCGAAATCTATCGGAAAGTCGCGGACGCCGCGAAGGTTACCGCCCCACCAATTGAAAAAATAATCGTCGGAATTGGTCGAAGCGAAGTCCCCGTTGTTCGCAATATCCTTCGGGTAGATCTCGATGCCCTCGATCAGGATCAGAACATTCGGATTAATGTCGAGAACAGCGTTTCCGGCCTTCTCAGCGACAGCCTTCCAGTTGTTCGGATCCGTTGAATCATTCCAGATCGCCTTGTTCTCATTCGGTTTACCGTGCGGCTCGTTCTTCAGGTCAAAGGCGATAACGGTATCGTCCTGCTTGTATCGGTCCGCAAGGAACTTGAGAGCATCGATATATTGCGTCTCGGAGATCTTGTCGGTGTACCACAGATTCACAATGTGTCCTGCGGCGTTTGTCTCCGCGCTGTGAATATCAAGCATGATCTTGAGACCGTTCGCGCGACAGGTCGAGACGGCTAGATCGAAAATCTCAAGACTATTCATACCAACCAGTTCGGCATTCTCCGCCTGATTGAAGTTCGCCGTCGGATACTCGCCGTTCTTCCAAGCGAGGACAAGTTCCGCCGAGATCGGGATGCGAAGTATGTTGAATCCGTGGTCCGCGATATCGGCAAGCGCAGTCTTCATATTGACCGCCCAGACGCCGTCGAAAACATTCGTCCCGGTGTTGTATCCGAACCAATTAATACCGGTAAGCCAGACCTCCTTGCCGTCCTTGTCAAGAATGCGATTCCCTTCTGCGTGAAGCCAATCGTCATCCTGAGGAACCGTGGACAGGTCGATCGCGGGTTCGGAAGGCTTCGATTCTCCATCGTCTCCCGTGCCGGAGCCGTCGGCCGGTTTGTCCGTATCATCAGGGGACGTCACCGAGGTCGAACCTGCAGCAACGGTTGCCGTGAGACTCACCGCCTTGGGCGTCGTGATGATAAAACCGATATCTTTGGCCTCTTGCCCGGCCGCGATGTCCTTGTTATAAGAAGCAGGGGTGATTGTGAGCGTCGTACCCGAGATCTTAAAGGTCCCGTTCCACGAGTCGGTGTCGCCCAGCGTCGATCCATCGGGAACGGTGATTGAGATCGTCCAACCCTTCACGGTCTCCGACCCGTTATTCTTTATAGTAACTGCGTACTGGGAGTGCGTTTTCCCACCTTCATCCCATGAGTTCGTCTCTTCACAGGTAACGGAAAGATCCGAAGCGGCGGCCGACAATGCTATTGCCGATAAGCCAGGTAACGCGGATCCGCCGATAATCGCGGCGCATAAGATCGTACATATCCCGAGAAGAATGAGCTTCATCTTTGACATCGACTCTATCCCCACCTATTCTTTATTTGATATTTATAGAATCATTCTATGGGAGAGCGGCCAAGAAATCAACCGAACCTGTGCTAGGAAAACAAAAGTAGAGAGACGATCCTGTAGAATCTCAAATGACGATGGCGTAGTGTCGCGAATTTCTCGCTTTCGCAGCTAGAATCACCGATCCTATGGAGGGGGAAGCTCATCCTGTGTGATGAATACCGAGAAAATGATGTCTGCCGCAATTATTGTAGCGTTAACCGATCCAGCTAAGGATTATTCGTCATTGATGCACATACGAAATAGGCCACATCACGAGATTTCGTATGTGCGCTGGACATCCCAGAGCGAATATTCGTCATTGATGCACATACGAAACAGGCCACGTCACGAGATTTCGTATGTGCGCTTGCCATTCTAGCCCTAAGTTAGAGAATGTTTTAAGGAAATCGTTATCGGTTTGCGACAGTATAGTTAGTATTGTTCTTCAAGGCAAGTATGTGTTTTGAGACGGCTCATAGTTTGAATATTTGTTCTGAGACAGCCTCCCGGCACGAGTGATCGTTTAGGACGGCCCTCTTTTCGCCGATGCTCGCGAAAAGCCCTACAGCTCACGGCAGAAATCAGACGTCCCTCTTTTCGCCGACCGTGCGCGAAAATCGCTGCGGCTCCCGGTAGAAACGGGGAAACGCGCGCTTCATCAACTGGAAAATTCCGAGAGCCAAAGAGCCGTTGATCCCCGCCTTCAGTAGATTGAACGGAATGATCGCGGGTACAAGGTACGAGGCGACTTCGGCTGCCGTCGATCCGGTATAAAGCGGAGTCAGAATCAAGTTGGCGGGGATCATAATCAGTGTCATCGCAAGCACTCCGGCGACCACTGGGATCACACTGTGCTTGGTCATTACTTTTCGCAGAAGGCCCGTTGTCAGGACAAAAGCTCCCGTTGCGACGATGTGCATAACCACTCCGATGATGCTTCCGGAAGCGTTGACGGTGACTCCCTGGATGACAGCGACGATTACCGTAAGTATGAGGCCGGCGGCAGGACCGAGGAAAAGCGTTCCGATCAGAATCGGAATATCCGCCATATCATATAGGAGAAACGGCGCGGCCGGAATCAATGGGATTTGCAGCATGTACATCATCGCCACCGATAGAGCAGCCAGGATGCCCATCAGCGCAATGTACGTTGTGCGCGAACGTGATCTCTCGGGCGCTGTCAGCGCAGGTTTCACAGATGTCGGATTCTCGGATGTTTCATCAATAACCTTCATTTCTTCCTCCTCGTCTTCGAGAAAAAAAGGCTCCCCCGCAAATATTCGGGAGAGCCGATGAAGCAGAAAATGCGAACCGCCGCCTGGCGATTCTTCGTTCACTTCTACCATCCGGACTATACCGTCGGCACCGGAATCTCACCGGTCCAGCTTGCGCTCGCGGGCTTGTCGGCTCTTGTCGCCGCATCACCGCCGGTGGGGAATCACACCCCGCCCCGAAGTTCTTCTGTGGGTAATTATAGAATTTGCCAATGCCCCTGTCAATATGGCGGTCTTTTCTCCTCTGCGTTATACTAGGAGAGAAATCCCGAAAATGAGGTGTGTTTTGTGCGTCATCATCGTTATGCTCTGCTTCTTTTTTTCTCCTGCACCCTGCTCGTCCTGATTGCGGCCTGTTCGCGTCCCACCGATGTGTCCGTTCCTGAATATGACCGTCCGACATTATCTTCGGGTACGATTGCCGTGACAACTTCGGCAGAGATGACGGTTCCGACTCCGACGTCCACACCGACGCCAACCCCATCGCCAACGCCGACGCCGACCCCTACGCCCACTCCGGAGCCGGAATATATTGAACCAATTCTCCCCGAGCCGGTCTGGTACTACGGGTACGTTGATCCGAGATCGATCCGCGCTGAAGTTGTCACAAACCCCGAAGACATCGGAGTTCTGATAAATAAGTACTATTCCATGCCGGAAGACTACGTTCCCGAGCTGGTCTATGCGGAGTCATCGAACGGCCAGCGACTTCGTCCCGAAGCCGATGACGCTTGGGATCTCATGCGCGCCGCTTGTCTCGAGGACACCGGTTATCAGCTGTATCTCGTTTCCGGCTACCGCTCGTATGGCGACCAGACATATAGCTTTTCGAACGCGATCGTACGACGAGGGATCGACAAAGTTTGCGAAAAGAACGCTTATCAGGGTCGTTCCGAACATTGTCTCGGCCTCGCTCTCGATATTAACACCGCCGATGACCCCGAGATTCGTGATGAATTTGCCGAGACCAAGGCAGGCCAATGGGTCGCCGAGAACGGCCATCTCTATGGATTTATCCTGCGGTACCCCCGCGAAAAGGGCGCAATCACCGGTTACGGATACGAGGCCTGGCATTACCGGTATGTCGGTGTAGAGATTGCGACGGCGATGTACGAATCGGGGATGACGCTCGAAGAGTACTACGGCAAGCCGCAGATCCTGCCGGAAAACTGGCCGGATTGTTGAGGCGCGACATGATCCGGGAGAGCGGGATATATGGCACAGCAGGTCACAAACGCAGACATCAACTCCTGCGGGCGGGTGTTTTCGCGATACTGTTCTCATCGATGATGACATCTGCGAGTTCATGTCAGACGCTCGCCTCTCCGATGTCTTCGAGAGATGATTCGGAGACTGCGACAGCAATCTCTCCCGCATATACGGCTGTTCCCACAGATGCGCCAACGCCAATTCCGACGGCAACACCTACCCCCACGCCGCCGTCACCTACTCCATCTCCGACACCGACGCCTTCTCCTACACCGACGCCGCAACCTCCGGATACCATTACCTGGTATGACGGATATGCCGATCCCAATACGATAATTCCTCAGATTGTTGAAAATCCCGAAGATCTGACTGTCCTGGTCAATAAGTATTTCGCGATCCCCGAAGACTATGTTCCCGAACTGGTAGACGCCGAATCTTCGGATGATCAACGCGTGCGACCCGAGGCCGATGAGGCATGGGATCGGATGCGCGAAGACTGCGAGGAAGCGACCGGATATACCTTATACCTGTGCTCCGCTTATCGCACGTGGGAGGAGCAGGCGAAGCTTTTCGCGAAATCCGTCGCCAAGCGCGGAATCGGATACTGCTGCTCCAAGAATGCGCTGGAAGGCCGTTCCGAGCACAATCTCGGCCTGGCAATTGATATCAGCACGACGGGCGTCCGGGAGATCAGCAGCGGTTTTGCCGAGACGACGGCCGGGGCATGGGTCGCGGAACATTGCGCCGAATACGGATTCATCATGCGCTATCCGCGCGACAAGACCGAAATAACAGGCTACGCATACGAACCGTGGCACTATCGTTACGTCGGGACAGAGCTTGCGCTCGCGCTCTACGCGTCCGGACAGACGCTCGAAGAATATTATGATCAAGTGCCGCTGCGGCCTGAGGATATTTCCTGATGTTGCCTTCGTTCTCTCGAAAAGCTCCACCTTCTTCTGGCGAACGGTTGCCCCTGCTTCTCTCGAAAACTATCCCTTCTTCACCCGATAAGCCGGCCCTTCTTCTATCGAAAATTACCCCTTCTTCTGCCGATAAGAAGCCCCTTCTTCTATCGAAAGCTACCTCTTCTTCTGCCGATAAAAAGCCCCTACTTATCTCGAAAGCGTGTGCGGAAGATTTGGAGGAAATTCTTGCTCTGTACATCGATGCAATAAAAGCAATGGAACAGCGCGGAATTCACCAATGGGATGAGCTCTACCCGGCAAAACCCGAACTCCTATGCGCGGATATCGCCGCAGGAGAGATGTGGATTGGCAGAATCGACGGAATCGCTGCGGTGGTCTTTGTACTGAATGAGCAGTTCGATGAGGAGTGTCTCACCGGTGCCTGGCAATACCCGGACCTTCCTTTTCGCATCATCCATCGATTATGCGTCCATCCGGACTTCGGCGGTCAAGGCGTCGGAACAAGAACGATGCATGAGATCGAGGCAATATGTCTGGCCGAAGGAGCCGGGGCAATCCGCCTCGATGCCTTCACGCAAAACCCGGCCGCACTTGCCATGTATAAGAAACTCGGATTCGCAAGAATCGGTTCAGCGCAATGGCGAAAGGGACTCTTCTGGCTCTACGAGAAGCGGTTGACCGAAGTCGGGACAGTGGTTGAGAGAACTTAGGGCTTCGGATACTCGTATGCCCGCCTGATCGTTGACGCGAAAAACAATTCTAAGAGCAGCAAAGAGCAGCCATATTGAGTTGGCACCTTGTTTTCGCCCACAAATCCGTTCGGTGGCGGCGCATGGTGAGGATTACACAGTGCCTCCCGAAATTCAGCACATATGAAACAGTCTATTCCCTTTGAATTCCCATGCGCGTTGATCGTCCGATGACTTTGTTGTCAATGATCACTTACGAGAAGGCATTTTCTCGTGGTTCTGGTACGTAATCATTAACTTTGCTACGCATTGGGATGGCCGGCGCACATACGAAAACCCGTGATGGAGCCGGTTTCGTATGTGCATCATTGATAAATAACCTCTCTGCGATGGCTTGCGCACATACGAAAACCCATGAAGGAGCCGGTTTCGTATGTGCATCAATGACAAATAATCGCTCAGCGATGGCTAGCGCACATACGAAAACCCGTGAAGGTGCCGGTTTCGTATGTGCATCATTGACAAATAACCGCTCTGAGATCGCCCCCGCACATACGAAAACCCGTGAAGGTGCCTGTTTCGTATGTGCATCATTGACAAATAACCGCTCTGCGATGGCCGGCGCACATACGAATCTATTCTCATAGGAACGCCCCCCTGAATTCTTCGATTCAGAGGGGCGATTATACCTATATCGACAGGAGCATCTCAAGGTTGAGTTGCCATGACGAGCGAGCATTTTATCGAGCTCGAATCCGCCCACAACACTACCGGTTACCGTTGCCATGACGAGCGAGCATTTTATCGAGCTCGCCTCCGCAAGTGGTGAAGCGAGGGCGCTGAGAATCCTAGATAACAAACAAATAGCGCCCTCGACTGAACCACGAGGACCAGCGAGCGAGAAAAACGCTCGCTCGTCATTCTTACGCTGTCTCGATCGCGGCGTCTGCCTGCAGATTCAGGTCGCGAACCGCATCTTCGCGCATCTTGTACTTCAGGATCTTGCCGGCGGCGTTCATGGGGAACTCGGTGACGAAGGAGATGTATTTCGGTGTCTTGTGCTTCGCCATATGTGTGCGAACGAAGTCCTTGAGTTCTTCCGATGTAATTTCGGCGCCTTCTTTCTTGATGACACAGGCCATGATCTCTTCGCCGTATGTCTTGTCGGGAACTCCGATGACCTGTACGTCGCGAACAGCCGGATGCGTGTAGAGGAATTCCTCGATCTCCTTGGGATAGATATTCTCTCCGCCGCGGATGATCATGTCCTTGATGCGACCGGTGATCTTGTAGTTCCCCTCCGGTGTGCGAATGGCCAGATCGCCCGTATGGAGCCATCCGCCCTCATCGATCGCCGCCTTCGTCGCCTCCGCCATCTTGTAATAGCCGCGCATGATATTGTAACCCCTCGCGACGAATTCGCCCGGCGTATTGTCCGGCAAGTCTTCGTTCGTCGCGGGATCGACAATTTTGCACTCGACACCCGGCAACGGACGACCGACGGTTCCGACGCGCACCTCCAGAGGATCGCCGACACGGCTCTGTGTGCATCCGGGGGAGCTCTCGGTCTGTCCGAAGACGATCGTTATATCCGTCATATTCATCTTATCGACGACGGCCTCCATGACGGGAATCGGGCACGGCGAGCCGGCCATGATTCCGGTGCGAAGGTGGGATGTGTCGGTGTTTTCGAAATCCGGATGCTCCAGCAACGCGATAAACATCGTCGGAACTCCGTTGACGGCCGTGATCTTGCGTTCATGGATCGCGTTCAGACATTTCGCGGGGCTGAATACTTCGACGGGAACCATGGTAGATCCATGCGTCATCGAGGATGTCATCGACAAGACCATGCCGAAGCAGTGGAACATCGGTACCTGGATGAGGTACCGGTCGGCCGTCGTCAAATCCATACAGTCGCCGATGCACTTGCCGTTGTTAACGACGTTGTAATGCGTCAGCATGACGCCCTTCGGGAATCCTGTCGTTCCGGAGGTGTACTGCATATTGCAGACCTCGTCCTTGTCGAGGGTCTTCTGCATGTCGCGAATCGTATTCTCCGGGAAGTTCAATGCCAGGGTCTGCGCGTCATCCCAGAAGTAGCAACCGGGTTGATGGGACTCTGTGGTGATGACGTTCTTGAGCATCGGAAGTCTCGTACTCTTCAATTTGCCGGGTTCAGAAGACTTGAGCTCGGGACAGATCTCGTTCATGATCGCGACATAGTCCGCGTCTTTATAACCGTCAATCATGACGAGCGTGTGGGTATCTGACTGACGCAGGAGATACTCCGCCTCATGAATCTTATAAGAAGAGTTCACGGTAACAAGGACCGCTCCGATACGAACGGCCGCCCAGAAGGTCAGGAACCAGTGCGGCGTGTTCGTCGCCCAGATCGCGACGTGATCGCCCTTCTTGACGCCCATTGCGAGGAACATGCGGGCCGTCCGGTCAACCTCCTCAAGGAATTGTGCGTAGGTCCTCGTGTAATCTCTCGTCGTGTATGCGAATGCGGTATTCTGGGGGAAACGTTCCGCAACCGTCTCAAGCAACTGTCCGAAGGTAAGATCGATCAGGATATCCTTCTCGAAAAGACGCTCACCGTTCTCGCGTTCGACATACAGAATCTCGGAGGATGTGATCGGTTCGAGACGTGCACCGTGAGGGATCGGTCGAACCTCGGTCATCGATTTCTCATCCGTAACCGTTGCGACGGCCGCCTCGAGCCCTCTGGCGTACCAGGCGAACTGCGGGAACACGACCGATCCGTCTTCCAGCTCACCGGACCAGCGCTTGACCCATTCGAGGGAGACGTAGCCGTCATAGCCGGCACGGGCCAACGTCGCGAAAATCGCCCCCAGGGGAAGGTCTCCGCTTCCGGCCATCTGGTATCGGATCTTCCCTTCGCCGGTGACGAGGGAGTCCTTCATATGGATATAGGAGACGAGATCCCCGATGTTCGACCACGTGGTCTCCGGCGTCTCCGAGAAATAGCGAAAAGGATGGTGTACGTCCCACAGGACGCGGACGGCAGGGCTGTTGACCTTCTCGATCAGGTTGCGAAGACGCTTCGTATCCGCGAAAACACCATTGGATTCCACGAGGAGGGTAACCCCCGCCGCAAGAGCCGGAACAGCGAGTTCGCGAAGAAGTGTCGCTAAACGATCGTCATCCACGTCTCCCGCGGGTGCCGGATTGGCGTCTCCAAGAATGCGGATGTACGAAGCGCCGAGCTTCTGGGCCAGAGCGATATATTCACCGATCTCCGCCGGGGCAAGAGCCGCCCCTTCCGGTGTACAGAGAACTGCATTCGATGACAGACAGGGAATCTCCAGAGAAAGAGATGCCAATGTGCGTAATGTATGATCGATCTCTTCCGGAAGGAAGGGCTTCGCGCGCGCCGCGGTGATCTCTTCTCCGAGACCTCTGATCTCAATTCCGTTGTACCCGAGGTCAGATGCCATCGAGTAAATCTCCGTCCATGACCAGTCGGGGCAGCCAATTGTGGAAAACGCCAGCTTCATAGACTCTTATCCTCCGATATTCTTGGTTAAAAAAAGGTGAACAGTACAAGAATATAACGAAAGAAGAAGAAGCGCAAACGATCAGACCTAAGGAAATGAAAAGCCCCGACTGTTTGATGACAGACGGAGCTTTTCGTTAAGAATTCTTATTGTTTTTGATCAGTCGGTTCGCTTGTCGGATGCGTCTTACTTCGGTGTTACTTCCGAAGAGGGTGCCGCAACTGGTGCAGCAGCGTCCGCCGTCGCGAGACTCTTCTGCTCCTCGACGTTCTTGGCGATGTCGGAGATCGATACGCCGAGTTTCTCGAGCGTAATGAACTTCAGCAAAGCATCGAGAACTGTACCGGAGCCGCCATTGCCGGAACCATCGCCGCCGCCCATATTGACGACGGTACGAGGAACGATATCGACCTTCGTGCTCTTGATCGCATCGGTTAGCTTGTCTGTAACTTCCTGAACGACACGGAACTCCGCACCGCCGTACGCCTTGACCTGAGCGTCGATCGCCTGCGCTTTCGCAAGACCGATATTGGTCTCCTTGGAGGCTTCCGCCTCACCTTCCAGGCGGATACGAGCGTTGTTCGCCTTCGCGAGTGCGATGATCTGGTTCGCTTCCTGTTCGGCCTTGCTCGCGAGAGCAGCACCGACGTTACCTTCGATCTCAATCTGGATCTTCGACTTGGTGAGGTAGGTCTGCTGTGCGGCTGTTGCTTCGGCTTCACGGAGCGTCTTCTCGCTCTCGGCTGCCTGCTGCTGCTTCTGATAGGTGACCTTCTTCTCTTCCGCGATCTGACGTTCGCGAAGCTGCGTCAGAATGTTCTCGATCTGAATATCATTGGCATTCGGCTTGGGAGTTCCGATCAGAACTTCTTCGAGCTGCAGATTGTACTTGCCGAACTTCTCGCGCATCTCGAGAACCGCGCGCTCACGGATCTCTGATCTCTCCTGAATGAGTTCGATAATCGTCTTGGTCTGTGCGACATCCTTGAAGTACGCGCTGACGAGCGGGTCGAGCGACTGGTTGACGAGCATGCTGATGTCACCGAAACGCTGGATAACCCAAGGAGCCTGCTTGTAGTCGATATGCATAACAACCGACAGAGGCAACGAAGGCTCGAAAGCATCCTTCGTGATGATGTCGACTTCGGTAAGATTCTCGTCGTACTTATGGTCGCCGGTCTCAGCCTTGTTCCACTTCAGGATAATATTGGTGGTCGGCACGAGGACAACCTTGCCGGCATCCGTGTTAAAGGCATACTTGCCGGGCATGAGCGGCTTCTCGAGAACACCCTTGCAGCCGTTGGCGACGAGTTCACCGTGCTTATAGTCCGCACCGGTCGTGTCTACGCCCTCGTTCCCATAGAAAGAGACAACGACGCCGACGTATCCGATCGGAACGACCGTCTTCGGGCGGAACTCGACCGTCGCAAAGAGGCGGTTAATGTAGTACGTACCATCGATAAGGACCTGAAGCTGCTTACCGCGACGTCCGCCGAGTTCGAGGAACTTCTCGGGATCCTGGAAGCTCGAATGAAGCTCGCCGATATAGGGAGCAATGATCTCGCCCTCCGGCAGCGGCAAACCGTCATGAACGGTAACAATACCCATCAGGTCGGCCGTCTGGCTCGCCGTGCCCATGATGATGACCGGGCTGAAAGCGTTGCGTGCAAGAAGTGTCTGCTGCGTCGTCGCAAGCTCGGAACGCTCCTGCTTGCTGCCGAGATTCGGGATCGTCTTAACATCCGTCGACGTGATGACGACGAACTGCGCGAGGTTGATCGCGTACGTTCCTTCTCTCAGAATCCCGCGCTGCGGGCCCTTCTGGCCGCCGTTCTTCAGGAATCCCACGATATCCTGGAAGTTGTTCGCCTCCGGAATAATGCGGCCCAGCGTCTGCTTCGGCTCGAGGGGGCTTCCGTCACGTGCGAATATATAACCGATCTGTCCCTGCGGGATTGTGATCAGAGGATACTTGTAGATACGGTACATCAGCACCGACTTGAAATGAATGCCGCCTCGCAGCAGATAAGGCGAGTAACCGGCCTCACCGTTCAGTGCGATGATCGAATCCTTAAGAGAACCCTTGACGCTCCACCATTTCTCGATGACCGCGACCTCATTCGCATTAATGATGCGAAGACCAAGAATCTTGAATATGAACAGATACAAGAACAAAACCGAAACGATGATGATAATTGCAATTGTCAGCGGATCCATACCTTTTCTCCTTCTTCTCTCTTATGAAGACACATCTTCGGGCTTCACCCGATTAAAATATATTTTATATCTAAACGTTTCAATTGTATATACTTTTCGCGCCCCGGGAACCTCTTCCAATGATCAAAAAACACCTCGTCACACATAGCGCCGAGGTGTCTTATCCATTGTTGATACCTGTGAATTTGCTTTACGGAGCCAGAAGATCCTTGGTCAATTGACGCATTGCCTCCTCATCCAGCGGGCGGCTCCAGATATACCCCTGAATATAGTCACAACGATTCCGATGAAGGTACGAGAGCTGTTTCTCGTTATCAACACCCTCCGCCACAACGGCCATCCCGAGTTGATGCATGAGCTGGATAATCGAGGCGACGAGACACTTGCCGTCCTCCTCGGTATTAATCGAGTCGATAAAGGTCTTATCGATCTTCAGTGTCTCAAACGGAAGCAAGCGAAGATAGCTCAGAGAGGAATATCCGGTTCCGAAATCATCCAGCGCGATCCGTACGCCCAGCTTATGTAATTCCCGGATGACGCCGGCAACATACTCCAGCGAATTGATGAAGACAGACTCTGTAATCTCGAGTTCGAGATACTCCGGGGCAAGAGAGGTCTCATCGAGTATATCGCTCACCATATCGACAAATCCCGGGGTCATGATCTGGATCGCGGAAATATTGACGGACAACATCGGTTTCACTCCGAAATCTTCCTGAAGCGCCTTAAACTGCCGACACGCAGTTTTCAGAATCCACTCTCCCATAGGAACGATGAAGCCCGCAGTTTCCGCAATCGTAATAAAGCGTCCCGGACTGACAAGACCAAATTGCGGGGACTCCCAGCGAACGAGCGTCTCAAAACCGCGCAAATGCTGCGTGGATGTCTCAAATTGCGGTTGATACATCAGATAAAGCTCGTTCTTCTGTATGGAAGTCAGAAGGCTTCGTTCATATTTCGCATGTGTCAGCGCATCTTCCTTCATCTCCTGGCGGAAGAACTGGACACTGTTGCGACCGATCTCCTTGGCCTTATGAAGCGCGGTGTCGGCATTGGTCATAAGCTCTTTGCGATCCGTGCCGTCCTTCGGGAAAACTGCGATGCCAAAGCTGGCCGTTACGGGAATCTCGCTCGAGCCTAGGGAAAACGGTACCAGAAGCATGACGCGAATCTTCTCGACATAGGCGGTAATTTCGCTCTCGGAGAGTTTGCGTTGCACGATGATTCCGAATTCGTCGCTGCCCATTCGACCGAGCATGTCGTCCGGATGAAGCATCTCCTTGAGTCGTATTGCGACAAGCTTCAGCAATGTGTCGCCGCCTTGATGTCCGAGCGTATCGTTAATGCGTTTGAAATTGTAGAGATCGAGGAAAATCAGGCTGAAACTCATATCGCGATGGACCATGATTCCGGTGAGCAGATCGAGTTGGGACAGGATGCGATCCCGGTTGGGAAGCTCGGTCAACAGGTCGAAATTCGCCAGATGATGTAGTCTCTGCTCGTTGAGTCGGAGAGCTTCCGTGTATTCGATCAGCTGCCCGTTCTTCGTCGCAAGTTCTTCTTCCTGCTGAGAAATATCCTTGTTAAGTGCGCGTAGCTCTTCGGTCTGTTGTGTAATCAACGTGAATCTGCGGTCCAGTTGCCAGATAAAGAATTCGATGATCGTCAAAAGCAGGATCGTGATCAAGGAAACGACGACACCGGGCCATGCTTCGACTCTGCCGACATTTAAAATCATCATTCCAATCGAGATGGCATTGACGAGATTGGCGAAAACGCTCAGAAGATACCCGTATCGGCGAACCTGTATCACGGTATAAACAGACATGACGACAAGCAACTGCGCGGCAATACCGCCCATTTGGGCGTTAAGAGAGGGGATAACAAGAGAGTAGGCGACAAATACGGCGGCATATATGAGAAGAAACACGGAGTTAAATACAACGCTGTCCCTTCGGGCAAACAAGCGTTTCGCGATGCGATCCAAAACATCAGATAAAGTATGATCTTTCTTCTTCACGCGCTTCACCTCGCGGAAACCTGTGTCAATGTCTGAGGGTGGTAAGCGGATACTATGATCATTGGAAGCCATCACATTTATTATATGACTCGGTGCTTGATAATGTAAATAATGCAAGAGGACGACTACGTCTTTTCTTTCTTCAAAATAGCTGTTTTCGCGACTTGAAAGTTCAAATTAACAATTTATTCATAACCACTGGATAAATGCCGTCTTGTCTTTGCGATTATATCCGTTGGCTTCATAGAAACGCATCGTCTCTTCCTTCTTCGACCCGGTCATCAGCATGATCTTGTAACAGCCGGCTTTGACCGCAATATCGCGTGCGTAGGTGAGGCAGGCAGCGGCGTATCCTTTGCGTCGCTCGTTCTCTGTCGTGACCACGTTCTCAATCACGGCGTAGGGATGCTGACGGTGCGTCAAGTTCGGGATGATGACAAGGACGCAGGAACTGACCGCAGCCTCATGATCAAATACACCGATCACGTGGTGATCCGGATCGTCCATCATCTTCTGCCAGACCCGTTTGATCCGATCGTCAACCTCCGGCAAAGGATTGTCGTTCAGCTCGGTGTAAAGTCTCAAGAGTTTCTCCAACTCATTCTCAAAAAATTCTCTGACGATCATCGACAGCACCTCACTTGTTCGTATTCCTGATCGAAGAATCTGATATGATGTGATCAAATACTCAATCTTCCCAACGGAGGCTTCACATGAAAATGCCAAACGGCGCGATATTTGATCTGGACGGTACACTCCTCGACTCGCTTCACGTATGGGAAGATATCGACGTGCGTTTTCTGGAGAAGTACGGCCATCGGGCTACACCCGATTACACGCGCGAGGTTACTATGCTCGGCTTTCGCAAGGCGGCGGAGTATACGGTCGAACGTTATGCACTGTCAGCTTCTCCGGAGGAAGTGATCCGGGAATGGAATGAGATGTCCGAAGAGGCCTATGCGCGCACAATACAACTCAAACCGGGTGCGCGGGAGTACCTGTTATCCCTCCGCGATCACGGCGTCCAGCTCGGTATCGCAACCGCCCTCGACCCGTCGCGCGTTCGGGATGTTCTTGTAAATAACAGCGTCTATGATCTCTTCTCGTCACAGACAACACTTCATGAAGTGTCTCGTGGCAAAGGCTTCCCCGATATCTATCTTCTTGAAGCCCAAAAGCTCGGCATACCTCCCGATCAAATCACCGTCTATGAAGATCTCCTCCAGGGGGTTCGGGGCGCAAAAGCCGGAGGATTCACAGTGTGCGGCGTATACGACTCGTATACGGGAGATGATTGGCAGGAAATTGTTCGTATCGCCGACCGTATCATCGTCGACTATCGCGAACATATCGGATGATCGATGTCACATGTCCGCAAGACTTCACAGAATGCCGTTGACCGACTCCGCACTAAATAATCGGCGATTCGCGTCCGCAGGTTCTTACAGAATACCGTTGGCCGACTCCGCAAACGGTTCGGCACCGCTTCTTCTCTCCATGAGAATCGTATTGCGCCACTCTCCGACCGCATCACGACTGACACGCTCACGATAACCGATCTCGCGAAAACCACATTTGCGATGAAGCGCGATACTGGCCGTGTTGTCGTCACGGATCGAAGACTGCAAAGACCAGATTCCGTGAGATTCCGATTCCCAGATCATGCGCTTCAGAAGGTTCGTCCCGATCCCTCGACCGCGCGAATCCTGATCAATATAGATCGACAGCTCCGCCACACCCTTATAAATCAAACGACCGGAGATCGGCGAGATCGCCGCCCAACCGAGAACCTTGCCTTCCGATTCATACACCAGTCGACAGCACGGCAGGAAGTGTTCATCCCAAGCGTCAAATTCCGGGCCATCAATACCGAAGGTCGCGCTGTTCGCGTCATTCGTCTGCAGGTAAATCGCCTTGACTTCTTCCCAATCATTCTTGTTGAAGGGGCGGATGCCGTCTATCATAATCGCCTCCAATCTGAGTCTATATCACGAGATGGTGTTATCAATATTTTAGTATATTTCTCGAGAAAAATCATCTTGTCTCGGAATATCCGTTCCTACGAAAAAGGGGGGTGATGGCACGACAAGCCTCCTCTTGTGGACGAAGATGCCTCGAGCGACCGGTTTTGTCCGCAAATCCTAAAGGTGGCGGCGCGCGGAGATGTGGATGAATATGGGCGAAATGGATGTTCGAGGTTAGTTGCGCCCATAAAAAATGGGTTGCGCGTGGCGAGGCTTCCCTAATGCACATACGAAACGGGCTCCTAACCGGACTTTCGTATGTGCGCTGGGCTTCCCAGAGCGGTTATTTGTCATTGATGCAAATACGAAACGGGCTCTTAACCGGGTTTTCGTATGTGCGGCGGCCATCCGAGAGAAGTTATTTGTCATTGATGCACATACGAAACTGGCTTCTAACCGGACTTTCGTATGTGCGCCGGGCTTCCCAGAGCGGTTATTTGTCATTGATGCACATACGAAATTGGCTCCTAACCGGGTTTTCGTATGTGCGCCAGGCATCCCAGAGCGGTTATTTGTCATTGATGCACATACGAAATTGGCTCCTAACCGGACTTTCGTATGTGCGGCGGCCATCCGAGAGAAGTTATTTGTCATTGATGCACATACGAAACTGGCTTCTTCACGGGGTTTCGTATGTGCGGCGGCCATCCCAGAGCGGTTATTTGTCATTGATGCACATACGAAATTGGCTCCTAACCGGGTTTTCGTATGTGCGCCAGGCATCCCAGAGCGGTTATTTGTCATTGATGCACATACGAAATTG
>JAEWUD010000036.1 GCA_023397475.1 Bacillota bacterium | reverse complement strand
GAAGTTGCCTGTTTCGTATGTGCATCATTGAAAAATAATCGCTCTGGCATGGCCAGCGCACATACGAAAACCTGTGAAGTGGCATGTTTCGTATGTGCATCAATGACGAATAATCGCTCTGGCATGGCCAGCGCACATACGAAAACCCATGAAGGAGCCTGTTTCGTATGTGCATCAATGACCAGTATCCGCTTCAGGAAGGCCAGCGATTTTATAACTTGGCCGAGTATTCCGGGATCATTTTACTATTTATAGTCTCCGATTGTGCTCGATAAACGAAGCTTTCTAACATACCGCACCAGCGTCATCTGCAAGGGCAGGGATCGCAATTATATCCCTCTGTTTCTTCGCGTAGCGATGCCGTCATCTCGAAAAAACGCCTTGCCTTGAGTTCTCTCTCTCTCGAATTGTCCGGCTCCTGCTTTTCGCGCAACGGCTAATTCCCCATATAAATCTCTCCGCGCAGGTAGAGTACCGCTCTCCCGGCGATCCGGACGCGATCTCCCATGTGCCGACAATAGAGGGTGCCGCCGCGCTGTGACAACTGTCTGGCGATCATCTCCTCACGGCCGAGCCGAGCGTTCCAGAACGGGATTAATGTCGAGTGTGAGGAGCCGGTGACCGAATCCTCCGGGATGCCGATTTCCGGTGCAAAATAGCGCGAGACGAAGTCCGCCGATTCTCCCTGAGCGGTCACTATGATGGCAAGTCCTTCCGGTAAGCGGAGGAGTGCGCTGATATTCGGCTTCAAGTCCTGAACCTCTTTCTCGCTTCCTACGACCAGGACGAGATCGCGGGAGAGATGTGCTTCGAGAACCGGGACGTCTATGGTTTCGCGCATGAGAGGTGTGATCTCGACGGGCGTAGGCATGCGGGCGGGAAAGTCCATCTCCAGTAGGTCGCCTTTGCGTACGACGTTGAGGGGGCCGCTCTGTGTTTGAAAGTGAACGGCGGTAAGGGAAGGATCGACATACGAGGTGATGACATAAGCACTCGCCAGAGTGGCATGGCCGCACAGGTCGATCTCGGCTACGGGCGTGAACCAACGAAGATCATACCCGGCGTCCGTTTTCACGAGGAAGGCTGTCTCGGCAAGGTTGTTTTCCGCAGCGATATGTTGCATTACGGAATCCTCCGGCCATGTGTCAAGAAGGCAAACACCGGCGGGATTACCGCGGAACAACTCTTCGGTGAAGGCGTCGATGATGAAGTAAGGGATTGGATTTGACATAGGATACACCTCCTGTATCGCTTGGCGGAGTACTAATCGATCGAGGGTGGTAGAGAAGCCCTGGGCAGATGTCGTTACCGCTGCGCGGCGGGTTATTTTCGAAGAATAGCATGCGAAAAGATTGCGCACAACCACCAATTATCTGCGGCTTTTTCGGAATGCTCCGCGCGAAGAAGGAGAGGCTGAAGTCTCGTCTTCGTGGTCCTGTACCCACGAATGGTGTACTATAGAATCAACAACGAATGCCAATATTTGCGACGATGAAGTACGAGGAGGTTCTCCCATGAATACACAAGAATCAATCCCAATGCCGTCATGTGTCATTGGAACGTGGGCCTGGGGCGGCGGGATGAACGGTTCTCGCATGATTTTCGGGCAGAGAAGTGACGAGGAGAGGCTTCGTGCGACCTTTCAACGCGCGATGGAGGCCGGTTTCACGTATTGGGATTCGGCCGAGGTGTACGGCAACGGAGAGTCCGAACGTATTCTCGGCGAGTGTCTGCGGAAATATCCCGGAGCGCGGATCTCTACAAAACATGCGCCGGGTAAGAAGTTTGTTCCCGGTGCGATGGAGAAGTCTCTTGCGGCCAGTTGTGCACGCCTTGGTATCGCCTCGCCCGACATCTATTTCCTTCACAGTCCGTCCAATATCGAACAGAATACGCATGCCGCCGTCGAACTTCTGCGAACAGGGAAAATAAAGGCCTTCGGCCTTTCGAACGTCACACTTCAACAGGTTCTTCTGGCATCCGGGATTCTCGCGACGGCGGGTTACCGGCTCGGAGCCGTTCAGAATCACTTCAGTCTCCTGAGTGAGCCTGATCTGCAGGCACTGTTGGTCCAATGGTGCACGGAGAATGACGTGCCCTTTTTCGCCTATATGGTTCTCGAACAAGGTGCCTTATCCGGACGATATGACGCGGATCACCCGTTCCCTCCGATGTGCCTTCGGTCCATGATGTTCCCCCGGTCGAAGTTTCGGAGGATCGAACCGCTTCTGGCCCTTCTTCGAAGTTTTTCGGATAAGCACGGGGTCCCTGTATCACAGATTCCGATCGCCTGGGCTCGGGCCAAGGGCACAATGCCGCTCGTCGGTCTGACAAAGCCGGAGCACGCGGATCAGCTGGCGCTGGGATCCCGTATACAACTTTCTGCAGATGAGATCACCTCCCTGGACGAGTCTGCCCGGGCGACCGGTGTCGTTTGCAAAGGCGTATGGGAGACGTGACTTCCGTGAGTTCTTAGTTAGGATAAGTACGCGCGAAAAAAATGATCACGCGAACGAGAGATACGCATACGTTCACCCGCTTGACTCTCCCCTTAGGGGATGGATTACGATCATCGTAATTAAGTCAAATGGAGGAAAAAATGATGAGAAACACGAATTCTATCTTGGGTAAAACGGTACTGGCGCTGATGCTGTGTGGCATTCTGACCACAGGCGTAACCGGGTGCGATGCGGAAAAAATGTCTGAGTCCGAAATCGCAACGGTGAACGCGGTGATGGATAACCTGATGCAGGGCATCGAGGAGAAGAACTATGAGGTCTTTTCGCGCGACTTCAACGAAGCGATGAGCGCCGCATTCGACGAAGCTGCCTTCCTGGCATTCGCAGAGGATCTGACGGAGAAGCTCGGCGCTCCACAGTCGAGAGAAGTCACGCTCTCGAGCAAGATTCAGCAGCAGGGAGAGGCCATTCTCTCTGTCGTATATGAGATCACGTATGAGAAGGATCCGACACCTGTGAAGGTCACGATACAGGCTCAGACAAAGGGCGATATAGTTACCTTGACGGGAATGTCATTTGATTCACCTGTTCTAAAATAACAGGATCATCGGAAGAGATCTCTTGGCGAGAAAAGGGATAGTTGTATCGTAACCGGAGTTCAAATATCTTTGTAGAATGTGATACAATACGGTAATCTGTTTGCTGATGGGGGTGCTCTATGAAGAAGCTTATTCTGATCCTAGTCGTGATCGTGATCGTTCTTGGTGCCGCGATTACGGGTGCTTTCATGGCAACGAATTCCTCGAAACCCTTCCAGGAGGGAGTCATAGAAGAGGGCTATTACTTTAATGCACAGGCGAAGCTCATGTTCCTATTCCCGACAGGATGGAACGGAGAGCTTGGGTACAACCCTAGTCTTGATGATTTAATGACAATAACGTCATCGGGTCAGGCCACCGTTAGAGATTTCAGTGCTATGAATCCACTCACAGGATCGAATGTTCAGATAATCTACGCGAAGTCCCCTCTCTTTCAGACGCTGGAGTCGATAGCGGAAGCGTCAATGGAACAAGCTGTGCTAGAAGCTAATGAACAGGGAATGTCGATCGAAAGAAACGACAGTTTTCAGAAAACCATAGCAGGAAAAGATTGTCAGGTAGAAGTAGTGGAGATGGAGATCGAAGGACTAACCTTTCATGCCTATTGCTGCTTCTTCACAGTGGAAGAGTATACCGGACTTATTGTTATCGTTCCGAATGAGCTGGTCGACTCATCCGACTCCTTCGACGGGATTTGCAAATCCTTTATGTCTCTGGAGTAATATGAAACCATCTCAAAGGAGTCTAACATGAATGTACAGAATCTGATCGGTGAAGATTTTCGCGGCGCTGTGCTGATCGCACGCGGCGAAGAGGTGCTTTTCGAGCGGGCTTACGGCGAGAGGGATCTGGCAAACAGAATTCCGAACACCATGGATACGAAGTTCGCGACGGCTTCGGCGGGCAAGATCTTCGTTGCCGTCGGCATTCTGCGACTGATCGAGGAGGGGCGGCTGCGTCTTACTTCAACGCTCAGCGAGGTTCTTCCGATGGATTGGCACGCGATCGATGCATCGATTACGGTCGGAGAGTTGTTGACCCACACGTCAGGTATTCCGGACTATTTCGACGAGTCCATTATGACAGAGTACGAAGAGCTGTGGCGGGATTTCCCGAACTATCGGATTCGGACGAATCGGGATCTGTTGCCGCTTTTTATCGACAAGCCGATGGCCTTCGAGCGCGGTGCGTGTTTTGCCTACAACAACACGGGATTTGTGGTTCTGGCCATGGTGATCGAACGACTGACGGGCGAGGTTTTCGACGCATATCTGGCGTCGCAGATTTTCCGTCCTTGCGGGATGACGGATACGGGATATTATGAGCTGGATCGATTACCCGCGAGATGCGCGATGAACTATATCTACGACGATGTTCGCTCCGAGTACCGCACGAATATTTACGCGGTTGATGCCAAAGGCACCGGCGCCGGCGGAGCATTTACGACACTCCATGATATTCGACGCTTCTGGGACGCGCTCCTTCACGGGAAACTCCTGTCGGAAGAGATGACCACACGGATGCTCACACGTCAATCGGGCGACGACGAGGATGCCTACGGTTACGGCGTTTGGCTGGCTCCGACGACGGAAGACTTCGATCCGTACATCCAGGGTTGCGATCCGGGTGTGAGCTTTGTCTCCCGGTTTGGCCGGGCGACGGGAACAACACTTGCAATCGTCAGCAATTTCGGCGACGATGTGTGGTCGCTGGCAGAAGCGCTTGCCGCAGACGGAGCATTCTCCTGATGATCCCGGATTCATTTCGCGCGAAAAGCATCGCATTCTTCTCGATCCCCGCACATGGGCACACCAACCCGACGATTCCGGTCGTGCGCGAACTGGTTCGTCGCGGACATGACGTGGTCTACTACTCCTACAATATGTTTCGCGACAAAATCGAGACAACCGGAGCGCGCTTTGTCTCCTGCGAGAAGCTGATGCCTGGACTTGACCTCAATGCGATTGAGGTAGAGAAGGTTGGTGCGGACCTCGCCTATTCCGCGAAAATGCTCGCGGATGTAACGCTGGCCTTGGGGCCGAAGATCAGAGAAGAGATGAAGACGCTCCTTCCGGATGTTATCGTCGCGGACTCCCTTGCTTATTGGGCAAGATGCGTCGCGCGCGAGCAACAGATCCCCTTGGTCTCATCGACGACAACGTTCGCGTTCAATCAGGCATCCGGCGCGATCCTGCGACCTTCCTTTCCCGGAATGGTTCGCATGCTGCTGTCGATGCCGAAGGTGCGAAAAGAGATCCGGCGGCTTGATGCCGGCGGTTTCGGGACGAAGGACATGGGATCGGCGTTTCTCAACGACAATGAGACCGATACGATCGTCTACACCTCAAAGGAATTCCAGCCGTGCTCCGAGACCTTCTCGGATCGGATACATTTCGTGGGGCCGTCGGTTCCCTCGCGAAAAGCACCGAAGGAGCAACGTGAGCGCAAGCTTGTCTATGTATCTCTCGGCACGGTCGTCAACCGGCGACCGCATTTCTATAGAGATTGTATTACCGCACTGGCGTCGTTGCCGGTCGATGTGGTGATGTCGGTCGGGTCGGTGACCCGGATCGAGGATCTCGGCGCGATTCCTTCGAATGTTCGGGTGTCCAACTTCGTCAATCAATTGGAGATTCTGCAGCAGGCGGATCTTTTCCTGACGCACGGCGGAATGAACAGTGTCAATGAGGGTCTCTACTACGAGGTGCCCCTGCTACTGTTCCCGCAGACCGGCGAGCAGATGGGCGTCGCGCGGCGGGTTTGCGAGCTGGGAGCGGGAGAGCTTCTTCGCTCGAGTACGACGCGGGGGATACGAGCGTCGATGCAGAAGATACTTGAAGAGCCCCGTTATCGCGAAAATGCGGCGCGGATCTCGCGCGGATTTCAGCGTTGCGGAGGCATCGCGGAGGCGGCAGATGTGATCACTGGCGAGGGGTCGGGGAAGCGGCGCATGTGATTTCTTGCTGCAGCGGATCGGGGAAGAGGCAGATGGGATCATTGCAGAGGCGGATCGGAAGGGGTAGAATCTCGAACGCAACTGCATTCTCCGATGTAACTGAGCCACAATTAAGGCGGCAGGTGCAGTGCCAGTCCGGGATGTCAGGCAATATTTGTCATTGAAGAACCTACTAACTCGGCCTTTGAGTGTGTTTTAGTAGGTCGGTCAGGCTCTCCGGCGTGCGTTTCTTATCAATGACAAACCTACTCAATTGGCCGATTCACATGTTTGGGTAGGTGCGCCGCCCCTGATCATGATGCGCGGCATATATTTTCCATCCAAGAGGACAATACGTTGTTGTTGCTTTTCCTTATCGATCGGCGATATTGGTAAAAGTCAGTGAGTATTGTTTCGAAATTTGATCCGCCGGAATGGACGGTCTTGTGGCCCCACGGAACGTCGGCTCAATTTGGTACGGATTACTCACAAATCTGAGGGGCATGAGGAAGAATGGCAAACGGAATCAGATTCGAGGGTGAGAAGTAACACGTAGCCAATCGGAAAGAATTTTTCGAAAGTACTTGACGGACATTTATTTTACAAATAATATAACACATGTTAGGTAACGGATGTTATCTTAAAAACCAAAGGAGAAACCTATGCCCAAGAATACGGTATTTACCCGGGACATGTTGCTGGATGCGGCCTTCGGTATTTTTCGCGAGGAAGGGATCGAGGCGGTCTCCGTTCGAAGGATTGCCGCTGTGACCGGCTCGTCGACCGCTCCGATCTACTCGTGCTTCGCGAATGTCGAAGAGATGCGCGAAGCCCTGATCCAGACCGCCTTCGAGAAACTCCTGCGCTACACGGCGCACGAGTACACGGAGAACCTGTTCCTCAACATCGGCGTCGGCATGCTCGAGTTCGCCAAAGATAATCCGATCGTTTTCCGGTCGATTTTTCTGGCGGACGCAAGAGGTAAATCAATGTACGACAGTCTTTTCGCGGCAAATCGGGCGCAGATGATCAAGGAAAAGACGATGGAGGTTTTCGACGACGCGGAGATCGACTCGATCCTTGAGAAACTTACGGTCTACACCTACGGGCTCTCGGCGATGATTTGCGCCGGGGTGATGGCGGAAACATCGACATCAGATTTGATCCGCGTCCTCGGTCAGACCGGCAGGGACATCATCGGCGCGACGGCATTTTTCGCGGGGAAATTCGAAGAATTCATGGCCATGCAGGCCGAAGCAGAAGGAGGTTTGTGTGAGAAAGATTGTAATACTTAACGGAATCGCGGACGATCGATTCGCAGATTATGAGGCGGGGCTGGCCGAGGCAATCGAGGCTCGGGCCGGCGAACTGAGCGTCCGGACTTTCCGGCTGCGGGACATGGATATCCGCTACTGCACCGGTTGCTGGACGTGTTGGGTCAAGACGCCGGGGCTCTGTGCGCATAAGGACGACATGCCGGAGATCTACCGGGAGGTTATGGCGGCGGATCTCTTCCTCTTCCTGTCGCCATTGTCGCTTGGCTTTATCAACGCCCTCACGAAAAAAACCTGCGATCGGCTGATCCCGCTGGTACACCCGTATCTCGAGCTCGTCGATGGCGAGATGCACCATAAGAAGCGCTATGAGAAATATCCGGAGATGGGCTTCATGCTCGTCGAGCCGGAGACATCGGATGCGGATTACGCGAATATAAACGAGATCTTCTGTCGCTTGGCTATTAACTTGCGGACGACACTTACCGTCACGGAACGGACCGGGACAACACGAGAGGAGGCCATTCATGCGATTTCTACTCTGTAACGGATCTCCCCATGGCGACAAGGGAGCAACAGCAGGATACATCAAGGCGCTTGAGACGGGGATTCGAGGTGTTGACGGTAGCGCTGAGACGGGGGGCGTTGGCAACGGCGCTGCCGTCGAGACGACAATCAAGAACGGTGATGCAATCGTCGAGAATGCTCTCCTTGTGAGAGTCCGCGATCACGCGCAGTTCGCCGAAAAGGCGGTCGCCGCCGACATTGTGATCGTCGCGTTCCCCCTCTACACCGACGCGATGCCGGGAATCACGATGGCCTTCTTCGAATCACTCGAGCCATATATCGGTCAGATGTCCAAGCTTCGGATCGGATTTATCGTACAGTCGGGCTTCCCGGAGAAGAGTCACTCGAAGCCAGTGGAGAAATATCTCGAGAGACTCGTCTCGATCCTCGGTGCGCAATACATCGGCACGGCGATCTTCGGAAGCGGCATGATGATGAACGCGAAAAGAGAGAAGCTAATCGCAGAGCTCGGAGCCTCTCTGGTACAAACTGGGACCTTCGATGCGGCTTTGCTGAAGCGGACCACGCCGCTCGAGCGGTTAGGGTTCTTCTCCAAGGTCGGCGTTCGGATCATGGCGCGAACCCCGTTTCTGAATTACTTCTGGGACAAGGATCTCAAGGCGAACGGGGTATATGAGAAGAGGTTTGATCAACCGTTTTGTGGGTGAGCATCTACCTCACTTCACGGTGTGGGCTCGCATTTGATGAGCATCCCTTGTCCTCAGCTATCGCCTGCGGAGGTGATGCTCATCAAACGCTCGCCCACGTAGTACTAAGATTTGTGGTG
>JAEWUD010000020.1 GCA_023397475.1 Bacillota bacterium | reverse complement strand
TCTCAAGAAACCAGAGATCACTATCTTCGGATCTACAATCTCAAGGATCGCGAGATTCGGCCGGAATGTCTGGAAGAAGGATGGCAAACGGGAACAAGTCGCCGGATCTGTCTTTTGGCCTTCAACTTGTTTAACGGATATATCGACAAGCAGAATCCGAACTTATCTACGCCCGAAAATCTTTTTGCCTGCGAATTTGCGCCTTTCTTTGCTCGTGCGATCGCGATGCGATATCCGGAGTATCGTTGGGAGACAGGAAGGAAGTATTAATCTTGGATTTCATTTGCAGCTTTTGTGATAACAGGTATCTCAGCGGCAACACAAAATCAGTAATTTACTTCCGTGATTTGAGTGTTTGACGGTCCATTTATTTCATGGGCTGGTTGCTTTTTCCTTTATGGTTTCGGCGCGTTGATCGATACACTGGCTCACTCCCCACTACCGGAGATGTTTTATAAATAAATGAAGCCCCTTTTCTCGCCGGAGTTCCGCAGGATCTCTTGCGATCCGAGGACTGTCTGAACGTCGAGAAAAGGGGCTGAATTTATGGTGGGAACTACAGGACTCGGACCTGCGACCCCATGCGTGTGAAGCATGTGCTCTCCCAGCTGAGCTAAGCTCCCAAGTGGTTTTTTCACAAAAAGTATCATACCACATTTGTTCGCAAAGGCAAACGGTTTGATTTTCTGTCCGAAGATATTTGTGAGCGGGATGCTTTTCGCGACATAGAAATGACAAAGCGCTTGTCGTGATGTCGGATTTTTTCGCGACGTAAAAAACGCCGGCCCCTCGAATGGAACCGGCGCTTCTCGTGCTTTGCTGTTCTCTTAGGAGATGCCCTGGAGGCCGAGCGGGATGACGAGGTCGCAATCGACGATGTAGGCGGAACCCGAGCCGTCGCCCCACGGGTCGTCGACGTAGTTGGCCCATTCTTCTGCGGAGAGATAGGTGATCAGGGAACTGTTCTCTTCGTCGGTTCCGGTGTAGGGCAAGAGGGTCGTCTCGACGAGGAAGTATTCGCCGGAGCCGGCCCATGTCTCGACGGCGACCTGCGCGTGGCCGGGGATGAAGAGAATCATCGCGTGCATCTCCGCGGATTGTATGGCTGTTGCCACGAGAATAGCGGTCTCGATACAGATTCCCGATTTGCTGGAGAGCACATCGTCCGGCAGGAGGACGCGCTGATTTGTGTCGTCGCTCAAGGAGTAGGCGCCCATGTTGTAGCGGACGCCGGAATCACTGATCGCTCCCTGAATTGCCATGATCTGGAGATAGGTATTGAGGGATACATCCTCGAAAAGTCCGTAATCCTGATATCCGATCAGGGAGTTCGCCTCGCCGCCGGTATAGGTCTCGAGCCAGGTCACCGCGTCGCGGCGCAAGGTCAGGATGCCCTCCGATTCAGGTGTCAGCCAGGACAAGACGTTATCGCGGCTCGTCACACCGAACTCATCGTCCGTCAAGGCGAAATCATAAATGCTCATCAGGTTGAGCTTCTGACTCTCTTGGGCCAGGAGCTTGCCGGTGTCCTGGTCCTCGACGCTGAACACGATCTGCGTGTCTTTGGCGCTGGACAGATCGAGTCCGGAGGTGAGAAGAGGGGGCTTGATCAGGAGCTTGGTCACCTGGTTCGTGATCGTGATCTTCTCCTCGTATACCTGCGTCAGACCCGGAATCTCGGCGGTTACGATGGCGTTTATCGAACCGTAATCCACCGTAGCCGTCAGGTTCACCACAGAATCCATCGAGTTGTAGAGGTTCGGGAAGATCGTATCGACAATGTCGTAGTCGAGCGTAACCTGCGGCTTGGCGGTAAGGTAGGAGAACTCGATCTCCGGCAGTTCGTCATCGGCTTTTTTCACGTCGCCGAGAGCCGTCGCCAACTCGCTGTTCAGGAGTTGAACCGGCCCCTTGAGGCGCTCGTCGACCTTATCGATCTGGAGGTTAATCAGGTCGAAAATCTGCAGACTGTACTTCGTCTCCTCGATCATCTGGCGATCGTAAAGCTGCACGGAGGACGTGATGCGCAGGGGATCGGACAAATATACACCCATGTACATGGTCTCGAGCATGTTCTGGTAAATCGAATACTTCTTGATGTAGATCAAAAAGGATTCCTGCATGTAAGCAGGACAGGAGGAGATATCGTTCAAATTCATGATGGATTCGTCGATCGCGTTGTACACGTTCTCGATCTGGACAAGGAAATCCTCATCCTCATCGGAGACGAGTTCATTGTAGGGAGCCATCGCCTTCTCCTCGTCGAGGTAGAAGCGGAGCACTTGATCAAGGTCGTTTAGGCAGGACTCCGTCATCGAGTAGAACTCCCGCATACCCTCGACACACATCTCGATCTCATCAGCGTCGGGGGTCTTAAGCTTATCAACGCTCTCACGCAGATCTTCGATCTGGCCTAAGTATTCCGAGATTGTCTCGCGACCCTCTTCGACTTCCGAGATGTAACGTGAAGTGTCTACGATCTCTCCGGCTTCCTTGGCATCTGTGAGCTTCAAGGCAAACTTGTCGGCAGAGGCCATCTGGTCAGCGACAAGATCGGAAATATCCTCGAAAAGCGAATCGCTGTCCTTGAGGAGTGTCCGCAACTTGTCGACAACCTTGGCATCCTTCTCGGACAGCAAAGCTTCCTTAACCGTCGGCTGTGTGCTCCCCGGAACACATCCGACCAGAATCGAGAGCGCCATAAGGAGCGCGACGCAAACTGACAATACCTTCTTCATGTTCCCTCCGAATCCATAACCCCTTACCGGTTACGTGACATATATGTAGGATTATTATACAGCGGCCGATCAAGATTTCCAAAGAATTTTCCCTCGCTCCGTCGCCGGGGGATTCTGCCGGTGCGACACTATCACCGCCGGCTATGCCGGCGCTCCTCAATCGGGCAATACCTATAATCTACGCGTAGGCGATGTATTTATCGTATTTTGGGCAGCTTGACCATAATCGTGCTTCGCCCATACTCCTAAAGGTCGGCTCATGTTTGGAGAGTCGGTTGTATGGGCGAAAAGAGCCACATCCGCCGATTTCGCCCATACTTGCGCTTCGCCTTTTCTGGGCGAAATGGACAACAAGCAGCCGTTTCGCCCATAATACTTCCTCAATGAGAGAAAATGCGATTCCTTATCAATGATAACCACCAAAATCGAAGGGCAGGCTGATTTTTATACTACTTCAGGTTGTCGGAGACAAGAGTTGCCTATTATGGCGGAGCGCCGCGTCGCGGCGCGATCATAAATCCGCGCCGGCCACGCCGGCGCACCTTCCTTCTCGTAGGGGAGTTTGAAGGGGATTGTTTGTCAATGATAACCACCAAAATCGGAGGGCAGGCTGATTTTTATACTTCCTCAATGACAAATAATTTGATTCCTTGTCAATGATAACCACTAAAATCAGAGGGCAGGCTGATTTTTATACTTCCTCATTGAGCAATAAGCACGTTATTCGTCATTGATAACCACCAAAATTCAATGGGACTCGCAAATTTATACTTCCTCAATGAGGAATAAGCACGTTATTCGTCAATGATAACCACTAAAATCGGAGGGCAGGCGGATTTTTATACTTCCTCAATGAGGAATAAGCACGTTATTAGTCAATGATAACCACCAAAACTCAATGGGACTCGCAAATTTATACTTCCTCATTGAACAATAACCACTTTATTTATCAATGATAACCACCAAAATCGAAGGGCATGTGGTTTTTTATACTTCCTCATTGAGCAATAACCACTTTATTTATCAATGATAACCACTAAAATCGGAGGGCAGGCGGATTTTTATACTTCCTCATTGAAAAAATGCGATCCCTTATCAATGATCCTCAAGGTCGGCTCCTGTTCGGCGAATCGGTTTATGGGCGAAGATGCCCACATCCCTCGATTTCGCCCATACTCCCACGCCCAGCCTTATGGGCGAAACCGACCCTAACCATGCTTTTCGCCCATACTCGACCTCTCCTCCGCGCGTGCTCATTTTCCGGTTTATGGGCGAAAATGCCCACATCCCTCGATTTCGCCCATACTCCCACGCCCAGCCTTATGGGCGAAACCGACCCCAACCATGCTTTTCGCCCATACTCCCACGCCCATACTTCTCCAGCCCTCCGCGCGTCAACTGTTCGTGCGGCGCACTGATCATAACCATCATCGGAGCGCCGCCAGCGGCGCGACATAATAACCGCCGGCTATGCCGGCGCTCCGCACCGAGACGATTCGTCTGATATCTTGAACCCACGCGCGAAAAGGAACATACTATAGACAGAAGAGGTGTCGTGCTTACCGCCTCTATAGACAGAAGAACTGCCGTGGATACCGTCTTTTTTCGAGAGGGCGGGCATAGAGAGGAACTGCCGTGCCGCCTCTTTTCGAGAGGTGAGGGGAAGAAAGGAAGGGTTGATATGTACAAGAGAGTGATCGTAGCGACCGACCTGTCGCCGTCAGCCTTCGCGGTCATCGAGAATCTCGGAGTGCTTCGCGAATTTGGCACAGAACATTGTCTGATCCTGCAGTGCTTAAGCTTCACACAGGTCGGCACCGTCGGCCTTTACTACACGTATGGCGCGTTAGAGAGCGGGCTCGAAGAACAGAAGAAACTTCTGGAGAACAAGGGATTTACGGTCGAAGCGCGATTGATTCCCGGCATTGCCAAGAGCGAGATCAGCCGGATCGCCTCGGACGAGGATTATCAGCTGGTTGTCTCGGGCGCCGTTCAGAGCTCTCTCATGAACGCAGCCTTTACCGGAGGGATCGGCTACGAGATTATTCACGGTCTCAAATGCCCTGTGTTTCTCTTGCGCCTGGCCGAGAAAGCGTCCGGGGACGAAGAGGTTCTTCTTCCGGCGCGAACGGACTACCTGCAACACATACTCGTCCCAACGGATTTCTCCGCGACATCGAACCGCGCTTTCGAGACGGCCGTTGCGCTCGCGGGATACGGGGCGAAGAAGATCACCTTGATGCATGTTCAGGATCGTGCGCGCCTCGAACCCTATTTGATGTCTCGTATTGATGAATTCAACGAGATCGATGAAGCTCGTCTTCACGCGATGAAGGAACGGATACATGAGGTTTCGGATGCGGATGTGGAGATTGTGCTCGGGTTCGGCAACCCGTCCAAGGAGATCCTTGCCGCTATCAAGGAGCGCGATGTCCGACTGGTTGTTATGGGAAGCCGCGGCCGGGGATATCTTGGCGATCTTTTCATCGGCAGCGTCAGCCTCAATGTCGCCCGGCACAGCGAGGCCTCGGTTCTGCTGTTGCCTCCGCCGCCGATTCTGTAGGCCGACTGGCCGCGTTCTGGAGCGGGCGTCGGATCGCGCCCGAAGAGCGGTCATCAGACAGTTGATCGCGCCCGAAGAGCGGGCAGCCGATCGGATTTTTCGCGAGTCGTTTGAGGGAATAAATATTTTGACTATCAAGATAATTGTCGAAAAGGCCGGGATATTTACGATATAATAGTCTTAACCGGGCAGAAGTACCCAAATGACGGAGTAGGTAAGATGGAATTTATTACACAGAAGAAGAGCCTCGCGGCATATCTCGAGCCGGACGAGTATATTGATTCGTCGGATCCTCGCGTCGCGTACGTCGCATCGTATATCGCCGAGACTATGATGGAGGCAACGGCCGCGATGAAGAAGCCGGATCTCCTGCATGATCCGGAGATGCATTTGGCACGTGCGATGTATTACTTCGTTCGGGATCGAATCTCGCATACGATCGATATCGGGGCCTCGGAAGTGACGCGAAAAGCATCGGAGGTCCTCGTGAAGAAGCACGGATTCTGCTACGCAAAGTCACACTTGTTGGCCGCGCTTCTTCGAGCCGGAGGGATTCCCGCCGGCGTCTGTTATCAGTACTTGCGGTTCTCGGACGAGGACGATCGTCTGGTGATTCATGGGTTAAACGCGGTGTATTTCGCTTCGATCGGCCGGTGGGTGCGACTCGACGCCCGAGGCAACACAGGGGAGATCAACGCAGAGTTTTCGATTGATGAAGAGCGTCTGGCCTTTCCCGTTCGACCGGGCAGGGGAGAAACGGATCTTCCGATTCTCTATGCATCGCCGGATCGAGCGATCATCCGGGCGCTCAACAGCACTGATGACGCGAAGATTCTTCAGGCGAATCTGCCGGGGAAGATCTACGGGAAGTGAGTTGATCGACTTGGCTGCGGCCAGAACGACGGCAACCGGACGACACAACCACAAACAATGTTTACGACAGGAATAAATCTATAATGGGGAGGCCGGCGCGGTCATAGAGGACGGAGCCGGAGAAAGGACAACCATATGCAGATCATCGAGAGCCGACCGTTATTTAAGGTCCGACCGTTTCGAGACCTTCGCGAGATGTTCCGCCAGAGCGTGGAACTGTACGGCAACCTGCCGGCTTTCCGTTATCGCGAGGATCCCAAGGGCGAGATCACTCGTCGAACGTACCGCGAGGTCGGCGCTGACGTCGATTCGTTGGGCACGGCGATGCTTCGAGAGGGACTCGGAGACGTAAATATCGCGATTGTCGGAGAGAATAGCTATCGATGGAGTGTCGCGCATATCGCCGTGCAGAACGGCGTGGGAATCTCGGTGCCGCTGGATCGGTTGCTGCCCTCGGAGGAGCTGCTGGTGCTTCTGCGACGCGGCCGCACGTCGGCGGTATTCTTTGACGGATCGTTTCTGGACGCAATGGTTCAGGCGGACAAAGAGGACATGGGTATCCGGTTGTTCGTGTGTATGAAGCGTTCGAAGAAGATCGACGAGAATACGAAGGATCTATTTGTTCATGGTCGTTTTGCCTTCTTTGAGGACCTCCTCGCGGAAGGACGTGAGGCCCTTCGTGACGGCGATCGGACGTATCTGACGCGCGACATCGATCCGGAACAGATCGCGTCCCTGCTTTTCACGTCGGGTACGACGAGTTCTGCGAAGGGGGTTCTCCTTCGCAACCGCAATATCACAATGGATATCATCGCATTGGCACAGGTGGAGAAGTTTCCGGTCGGCTCGCGACTGCTGTCGATACTTCCGCTGCATCATACGTTCGAGAATACCTGCGGGCTGATGTACGTCCTCTACATGGGCGGTTGCATCTGCATCTGCGACGGCCTTCGCTACATTCAGAAGAATATGGAAGAATACGAGATCAACATGATCATCGGCGTGCCGGCGCTTTTCGAGAGCTTCTACAAGAAGGTGAATGATAACCTTGTCAAGCAAGGGAAGAAGGAGACCGTCGAAAAGATGATCCGGATCACCCGCGTGTTGCGAAAAGTAAAAATCGACCTTCGCCGCGTCATCTTCAAGCCGATACACAAAGCCTTCGGCGGTCAGTGGAAGATCGGTATCTGCGGAGCCGCGCCGATCGACCCGAAGATCATCACATTCTTTGACGATATCGGCGTGCATATCCTGCAGGGATATGGGCTTACGGAGACGGCTCCCGTCGTGGCGGGCTGCAATTACAAGGTCTTTGTGCCGGGTACCGTGGGACTTCCCCTCGGCGGGATCACGATGGCGATCGATAACGCGGCGGACTTCGAAGAGGGTGAGATTCTTGTCAAAGGTCCCGTCGTGATGGCGGGATATTACGAGGACGACGAGGCGACGAATCAGGTCATCGATGCGGACGGGTGGTTTCATACCGGAGACGTCGGACGCATCGAGAAGGACTCGGGATGCATCAGCATCACCGGCCGCCTGAAGTCCATGATCGTTCTGAAGAACGGCAAGAAGGTATTCCCCGAAGAGATCGAGCAATTGATCTCGCACTATACGTTCATCAAGGAATCCATGGTCTTCGGCGATCCGGATACCGACGGAGATGTGACGGTAAGCGTCAAGTTCGTCCTTGACCCCAAAGTCCTGGAGGACGAGGGGATCAAGGAGGAAGATATCCGCAATCGTCTCGAAAACGTCGTGCGCGAAATCAACCTGCTGATCCCGTCCTATAAAGGTATCCGCGGATTCGTCTACAGCTATCAGGATCTGACCAAAACTACAACGCTGAAGGTCAAGAGATACCAGGAGATCAATAAGATTCAGGAAGCCCTCGATCGCGCGAAAGTCCGCGTTCGCCAGATCACCGGCCGCAACATCGACCTACTGGACTCTGTGCTTCAAATCCGGCCGCTCGAAGAGCTGTCGCAAGATGTACCGGAGAAACCTGCGGAGGAGTAAGTAATTACGATTCCTTTATTGTGAGAATTTTGAAAGGGCCTAGCGCAGAAGTGAAGGAGCGTCGGCGGAGCCGACGCGGATTATAAGTCGCGACGCGGCGCGGCGCTCCGATGTAATGGGAAATGCTCGTCTCCGACACCTCGAAGTAGTATAAAAATCCGCCTGCCCCTCGATTTTGGCAGTTATCATTGATAAGGAATCGCGTTTTTTCTCATTGAGGAAGTATAAAATCGTGACCCCCACTCGTTTTTGGTGGTTATCATTGATAAGGAATCGCATTTTTTCTCGTTGAGGAAGTATAAAAATCCGCCTACCCCTCGATTTTGGTGTTTATCATTGATAAGCAATCCCGTTCAAACGCTTCGAAACCCCGTGAAGAAGCCAATTTCGTATGTGCATCAATGACAAATAACCGCTCTGGGATGCCTGGCGCACATACGAAAACCCGTGAAGGAGCCAATTTCGTATGTGCATCAATGACAAATAACCGCCCTGGGATGCCTGGCGCACATACGAAAGTCCGTGAAGAAGCCAATTTCGTATGTGCATCAATGACAAATAACCACCCATGGGATGCCGCCGCACATACGAAAACTCGGTTAGAAGCCAGTTTCGTATGTGCATCAATGACAAATAACCGCTCTGGGATGCCTGGCGCACATACGAAAACCCGGTTAGGAGCCAATTTCGTATGTGCATCAATGACA
>JAEWUD010000010.1 GCA_023397475.1 Bacillota bacterium | reverse complement strand
CAACCATTCCGGTGATAATTACCGAGAGGCCACACCTGTTCCCATCCCGAACACAGTAGTTAAGCTCTCGTGTGTCGACAATACTTGGCTGGTAACGGCCCGGAAAGATAGATCGTCGCCGGATTTTTATTCCTCAATAGCTCAGTTGGTAGAGCATGCGGCTGTTAACCGCAGGGTCGTAGGTTCGAGTCCTACTTGAGGAGCCATGAGAAGAAGCCATCCCGTAAGAACGGGGTGGCTTCTTCTCATATATTCATATATAACATCGAACCTATGAACCTGCGGTTCCAAGGGGTGCCGTTTCCGAAGCAACGTCCGGCGGACGAAGAAGCGAGGGATAAGGCAGCGAAGCAGCGGAGCAACGCGAATGTATATGAGCGGAGCGACCCAGCTGCGAGCCGTAGGTTCGAGTCCTACTTGAGGAGCCTTAAGAGGGTCGGAACGACCATCTTGTGACTATCTCTATTGGATTCGTGGTAAATAGAGCCGGTTACTGATGGAGATCTGTCATGCGGTATAGCGAAAAAACTGTGCAAAATATAAGTTGAAACACGGCTTTTATCTTATCAATGACTATGGTGCAGCCTAGCATTCTTCTCATTTCCGTAGATCTAGAACATTCGATCTTTTGTTGGGAAAGCTAATCATATAGTCACGAAGTTTGTGATGAATCCGAGAAAATGAATGCTACTTCAATTAATTGTAACGTTAGCCGGACAGGCAGCAATTATATATCATTGATGCACATACGAAACAAGCTTCTTCACGGGATTTCGTATGTGCGCCGGCCATCCCAGCGCGGTTATATATCATTGATGCACATACGAAACAAGCTTCTTCACGGGTTTTCGTATGTGCGCCGGCCATCCCAGAGCGGAAATTCGTCATTGATGCACATACGAAACAGGCTCTCGCACAGGTTTTCGTATGTGCGCCGGCGATCCCAGAGCGGAAATTCGTCATTGATGCACATACGAAACAGGCACTTTCTCGTGTTTTCGTATGTGCGACGAGCTACAGGTAAAGTTTATTGCTCAATGATGCACATACGAAACAGGCTCCTTCACAGGGTTTCGTATGTGCGCATGTTCTTCCAGCTTTTGACAGAGAATGTTTCCAGGAATTCGTTAACCATTTGCTTCAGTATATAGGTATTTTCCCTAGCGAGCAGGTGATTGCAACGGCTGCTTTTCACTTAGCCAAAGATAGTTCGAACCTATGAACCTACGAGATGCAGGCTCGAGTTTATTTGAGGTGAAATGTCTTCTCGCAGAATCGGTTGATAAGTAAAAGACCTGCGGCAATGTAAGTGCCCGTAGCCAGAACGAGAATAATCATGTATAGATAGATGTTTACGTTTGAGAGGCGCAGATTCATATAAGATAGGATCCAGACGGCGGTTTGAACAAATCCGAACAGCTTGCTTTTGATTGCGAACTCGGAGGAATACGGTTGCAGAATATAATAGATGAATAGGTCGTGAAAAGAGAAAAATAACCAGATCATCGACAGGGTCACGATATATAGAGGAAGTAAATGCCAGTCCACAAAGGAAAGACTCCGATGAAGGATCGCTTGTGAGAATAGATCGACCAGTATGGCTAGAGATCCGATGATCGCGTAGGTCGGCAGGTTATAGCCAAGAATGGTTTTGAAACGCTGGTAGAAATTTGGGATAACGACCGAAGGCAACCGATAGAAAGCATAATGTAACATTGCGGAGTCACAATTCGTGAACATCGCAGAGGTCGCGACCCGTCCCATCGACATCACGTAGGCAAAGAAGAAGCACATCGGTAGAATTCGTGTAGGAATCTCCTTGACGATTTCGGCAAACATATCGTTTGCGGCCATGTTTGCGGATGCAAGAAGTACGATCAAGACGGTGAGAAATGTTGCGGCACTTATCGTAGATCGCCATAAAATTCTTCTCGTGAAAAATTTCTTATGTCGATGGAAAAAGATACTGTTGAAGTACGCGTAACCGCGGAGATGCGAGAAGCGATCCGTGCGAATCTCTTCGATTTTCAGCTTCTTATCAAAATCGGTGGAGGATTCGAATTGTCCCTTGGTCTTCACTTCCTTCTGCTTATCGAGCATCAGATTATAGTTCACAACGCTTGTCCAGGCTATTTCACGGTAATGTCGGTACTTTTCGATATAAACAAGCGAAAGAATGGTACCGATAAATAAACCGATGATGAAGAGCGGATGGAAAACGACAGCTTTGAAGGAGAAAGGAATACGGTTCAAAAGGAGAAGAAACGGGGCGCTGAAGGCCATCGTGCTTAAGGGAAAAAAAACGAAGAAGAGATATTTCAGTTTCGTTTTGGGCAGACGTCGGAGCAAGGCATAGGCCGCGAGTTCGATAGCTTCTATGATAATCTTTGCGGCGATCATAAGAGGAACAACGATCATGGATTCCAGGATCGAGAACTCCGGGTGAATAGACAGAAGGACCGCGAGCGGAAGTGTTGCGAAGAAATCAACAAGTTTGCGCTCGTAGATACGTGCCGGAACGTATTTCCCGGCATCGGCATGAAGCCTGTCGACAATCATCAGATCTGTCTCCAAGTCCAGATTAATGCCTTTGCTGAACATTATCGGAGCTCCGATGAAGCTGAAGAAAAAGAAAATCGTCATCAGGATCTCGATATTGAGGACGCCGTTAGAGCTTGCCTCAGGTACGAGGAGACTCTGGAGAAAATATGTAGTCGCAATAAGAAAACCCAGATAAAGAGCTTTCATAAAGAGCCTTTTCGTCATGCGAGAGAGGTTCGAAACGATCACGAATATGGTTTTAACGCCATAAAGTCCATAGAGATTGTCCGGCACATACTTGCCGATCAGGGGGAGTTGTTGCACGAAATGAATCAGACGATTGATGGTTATCGCATTCGATATCTTTCTCGTCGTGATCATCATCTGCAGTCTGCCGGTAATCATGCGAAGAATTGTTGATGAATCCATGGATATTCCTTTCGAAATTCGCGTTAGTTCGTTGTATCCGGTGTTTCTTGAAGCATTGCGATAACTTCATCTTCAAACTGCGGCGTGTGAATGCTTGCAGATGGAATATGCCGCAGCGTGCCCTCGCTCAACACGACAATCTCATCACAGAGATCCTGTGCAAGCTGTAGAATGTGCGTTGAGAAGATAATGATATGATCCTTCTTGATCGCTTTGATCATATTCTTTACTTCCAGTGCCGCGACAACATCGAAGGATGTCAGCGGCTCATCGAGAAGGATAACCGGCGGCCGCAGGATATACATGGAGATCAGCATTTGCAGTTTATTCATCATTCCGTGTGAATACGTCTTGATCAGACGATCGCCATCGGACGGTTGGAACGCGACCAAACGGAAATACTCATCAATGTCGCGTGGCTCGACGATCGTATCGCGATTGATCTCGATAAAGAATTTCACAAATTCGCGGCCGGTCATGAAGTCCGGCAGATGTGGTTGGGTGAAGACAAGTCCGACGTCGTTCTCTTGATAATCCGGTGGATTTGTCGCGAAAAACAAATCGGGTGCTAAGCCGACGTTCTCGTAATCTATGCCAATACGTCCCTTGTCGAGCTCAAGGTATCGTGCCAGACAATTGAAAAGTGTGGTCTTCCCGGCGCCGTTACGACCAAGAAGACCATAGATACGGCCTTGCTCAAACGTGTAATGAATCCCGTTGAGTACTTTCGTCGCCCCGTAGCTTTTGTGAAGGTCATGTATGTGCAATCGCATCGCAGATACCTCATTTTTCGGCTTTCTTTGTATTCTACCATATTGCTTTTCAACTTCGCCGGGAGAAGTGTTCTGCCTTTATCAGAATAATTCCCGACGCACGTTGACTTTTCGGTGACACCACTTTATCATGACATAGGAAAAGAATATCCGGTTGGGTGGCAGGAATGCCGCTTCAAGTTTTTGGCTCAAGGGTGGAGAGCTTCTTTACGAAGTTTTGCGCCCTTTTTTGCACACGAAAGGAGTACAGACGATCATGAAGGTGAACTTTACAGAGACCGTTCTTCGCGATGCAAATCAATCGCTCATCGCAACGCGCATGCCCTTCTCCGACTTCGAGGACATTCTCGAGACGCTCGACCAGGCAGGGTATTATTCCCTTGAGTGTTGGGGTGGCGCGACTTTTGACAGCTGCCTGCGTTTCTTGGGTGAGGATCCCTGGGAGCGGCTTCGCAAGATCAAGGCGAAGGTCAAGAACACGAAGCTGCAGATGCTTTTTCGCGGACAGAATATCCTCGGATATAAGCACTACCCGGATGATGTCGTTCGTATGTTTATCAAAAAATCCGTCGAGAACGGCATGGACATTTTCCGCATTTTCGATGCGCTCAATGACTTCCGCAATATCGAAGTCGCGGTCGACGAGACGATCAAGCAGGGCGCGCACGCACAGGGCTGCATCTGCTATACGACGAGCCCGATTCACAACCTCGAGAAGTATGCCGCGATGGGTACCGAGCTTGAGGCGATGGGTGTTCACTCCATTTGCATCAAGGATATGGCCGGCATTATGGGACCGCAGGAAGCGTATGATCTTGTAAAGACCTTGAAGTCTTCCGTTAAGGTTCCGGTTTTCCTTCACACGCATTCTACGACGGGCTTAGGACCGATGACGTACATGAAGGCGATTGAGGCTGGTTGCGATGGGATCGATACCGCGATCTCCTCTTTCTCGGGCGGTACAGCGCAGCCGGCGACGGAGACGATGAATTATGCCGTAAAGCAGCTCGGGTATGAAACGACATTAAATATGGATGTTCTTAAAGAAATCAACGATTACTTTAAGCCGCTGAAGGATAAGTACCTGGCGTCCGGCCTGATGGATCCGTATGTACTGGGAACAGAGACGGATGCGCTGAAGTATCAGGTGCCCGGCGGCATGTTGTCGAATCTGATCTCACAGCTCAAACAGCAGAACGCTATGGATAAGCTCGATGAAGTCCTGATGGAGACTCCTCGTGTTCGAAAGGATCTCGGGTATCCGCCTCTTGTAACACCGATGAGCCAGATGGTCGGCGTACAGGCTGCCTCGAATGTCCTTTTCGGCGAGCGTTACAAGAATATCTCCAAAGAAGTGAAATCCTATATCCGAGGTGAATACGGGCAGGCACCGGGAACTGTGGATGCGGATCTCGTTCATACCGTACTCGGTGACGAGGAGCCAATCACGATCCGTTTCGCCGACACACTCTTGCCAGCTTTTGAGACCACAAAAGCTGAGCTGGGCTCTCTTGCCCGTTGTGATGAAGACGTACTCTCCTATATCGCTTTCCCACAGATCGCGGAGAAGTTTTTCCGTGATCGGGAAGAGAAGGAGAGCCGTCGGGTCACATACTCGATCGTGAAGAAGGAGGCGACCACATGAGTGTGCTCGAGAGCCTTCCTCTAATGCTCTTTGTTATACTAATGGTCTTTGCGGTATTGGCATCGCTGTTTCTGCTAATCCAGATCTTTACCGTTCTAATACGAAAGGTAACTGAACATCAGACGGCTAAGCGGTTATCCAAAGTCACAACTTCGATTGAAGATCAGCTCGAGCCGTCAACTTCTTCGCAAGAAGAGAGTGAGCCGGTGTCTGACGATGTAGCATACGGTGGAGAACTTGTTTTGCGCGATGTCGACGAACCGACGGCGGCCTTGATCATGGCTATCGTCAGCGATGAGACGAAGATTCCGATCTCAGAACTGTGCTTCCGTTCAATTCGAAAAAAAGCGTGACCGCTTTAGGAGGAAATATGATTTACGTAGTGACAATTAACAATACCGAATATGAGGTCGAGGTTGAACTCGGCAAAGCTTCGATCGTCCGCTCCGCGGTGGTAGAAGCTCCCGTCACGACAGCCGCCACCCCGGTGGCAGCACCGGCAGCAGCGCCGGTAGCCGCTCCTGCAGCTGCTGCGCCGGCACAGAATGCCGCGGGCGGTGAGATGATCAAGTCTCCAATGCCCGGTACGATTCTGGATGTGAAGGTCACCGTCGGAGCTGGTGTGAAGAAGGGTGATATCCTCTTGGTTCTTGAAGCGATGAAGATGGAGAACGAGATTGTCGCTCCTCACGACGGAACCGTAGCGCATGTTGCGGTCCAGAAGGGCGCAATCGTCTCGACAGGCGATGCGCTTATCAGCATCAAGTAAAGGAGTGAACGCATGATCATCGACGCACTTAAGACGATATGGTTCACATCCGGATTTGCGGCCCTAACATGGCAGCAAGGTCTGATGATACTTGTCTCCTGTGTTCTAGTTTATCTGGCTATCGTGAAGAAATTCGAACCGTTACTTCTCCTGCCCATCGCTTTCGGTGTTCTTCTCGCGAATCTACCTCTTACCGGCCTGATGGATGCCCCGCCGGAAGCCGGCGGACCGGGCGGACTACTGTACTATCTGTATCAAGGAGTCAAACTCGGTATCTATCCGTCTTTGATCTTCCTTGGTATCGGGGCAATGACGGATTTCGGACCGCTGATCGCCCGGCCGTCGAGTCTGTTTCTTGGTGCGGCCGCACAACTCGGTATCGTCGTCGCGTTTATCATTGCCATTGCATTGGGATTTGATCCGCAGGCGGCCGCCTCGATCGGCATTATCGGCGGAGCCGACGGCCCGACAGCGATTTATCTGACGACTCGACTCAAACCGGAGCTCTTGCCTGCAATCGCGATTGCCGCATATTCGTATATGGCCTTGATACCGATGATTCAACCTCCGCTGATGCGCGCTCTGACAACAAAGAAAGAGCGTCAGGTAGAGATGAAACAGTTGCGAGAGGTAAGTAAACTCGAGAAGATCTGCTTCCCGATCGTCGTCGCAATCTTCTGCATCCTTCTTCTTCCTTCTGTCGCGCCGCTGATCGGCATGCTGATGCTCGGCAATCTCTTCAAAGAATCCGGTGTCGTCGAGAGATTGTCCGGAACTGCCCAGAATGCTCTCATTAACATCGTCACAATCTTCCTCGGCGTCACTGTCGGTGCTACGGCCAAAGCCGAGAATTTCCTGCGTCCCGAGACGCTGAAGATCATCTTCCTCGGACTTGTCGCCTTTATGATCAGTACCGTCGGCGGACTTCTGTTCGGCAAGCTTATGTATTTGCTTTCCGGCGGCAAGATCAATCCGCTCATTGGTTCCGCAGGAGTCTCCGCGGTTCCGATGGCCGCACGCGTCTCGCAGATTGAGGGCCAGAAAGCCAATCCGCGCAACTTCCTCCTGATGCACGCCATGGGTCCCAATGTCGCCGGCGTTATCGGTTCCGCGGTCGCCGCGGGAATCCTCTTGAGTCTTTTCGGCTGATACGACGAATGGCCTGATCAACAGTTACGTTCATAATCTGAAAATACCGTCCGTATTTACGACAGGAACCCGTCGTAGATTTGGCCGGTATTTTTTTGCTGGGAATCAAAGATGTATTGGAAAATGGCCATACAATGCCGAAAAACGGACAAAGATGTATTCAAATTGAGAAAGATATTTCATATCAACCGGGATTCCTCACTTGCACAAAGCGAAAACCGACTATAATGAAATCATCGGTAACAGGATTGTATGTTTCCTGGTTTTTTGGATAAAGAATTCCAGTGTTTTGCTTCGATGAACATGAATCGGAAGGGAGATCCTTTGTGGCGTACGGTTCGGATGACAAGCACAAGTATCAGAGCCTTGAGACGTGGATTCTTGATCGAATCGCAGATGAGACGTTTCTCCCCGGACATAAAATCCCGTCGGAGAACCAAATTGCGGAACAATTCGATATGAGCCGGCAAACGGTTCGACAAGCTATCAGTAATCTCGTGAAGAAAGGTTCTCTTATTGCGCGTCGCGGCAGTGGGACATATGTTTCCGAAACGGTCAAACGCCGAAGTGTGGGATTTATTGCCACTAACATTACCGACTATATTTTCCCGTCTATCATTAATGGGATGGAGGATGTTCTTGCCTCAGCCGGGTGCACATTAACTTTGGGTGTCACGCGCAACCGGATCGAGACGGAGCACCATCTTCTTGAGTCCTTTATGGACAAGAATATCGACGGAATCATTATTGAGGGCAGTCGTTCGGCATTGCCGAATCCGAACCTCTCGTTATTCCGCCGTCTCGACGAGCGCGGCATCCCGTATCTTTTCGTGAATGGTTTCTATGAGGATCTGCACCCGGTATTTGTCGTTACGGATGACCGCGGCGGTATGCGTAGGGCCGTGGAATATTTGTATGCGCTCGGACATCGACGGATCGGCGGAATTTTTAAGGGCGATGACCGTCAGGGGCACGAGCGATATGCCGGTTACTCGGAAGCGCTGGTCGCGCGCAACATTACACCCGATGACGACGCGATTATCTGGTACACGACACCGGACCTCGAGTATCTTTTCTCGCAAGAGGAAGAGCTTCGTCTGCTGCGTCGTTTGGCGGATTGCAGCGCCGTCGTATGTTACAACGACCAGGTTGCGATCCGATTGATCCAGGCGCTTCTTCGAAATCGCATTCGTGTTCCAGATGAGAAATCGATTATCGGCTTCGACAATTCCTCGCTGTCCGAGCTTTCTCCCGTGAAGATCACGACGCTGACCCATCCCGGTGAAGAACTCGGCCGGGAAGCCGCGAAAAGGCTTCTCCAGATGATGAAAACCAAGACCCGGGCGGAATCCCTGGTCATGAAGGTGAACCTGTCCGTCAAAGATTCTACGAAAGCGAAGGTATTGTACACATGAAGAAATTTTCTATCGGAGTCGATTACGGAACCTTGTCGGGACGTGCATTGCTTCTCGATCTCGAGACCGGCGAAGAGGTAGCCAGCGCGTCGTATGCCTACCCGCATGCCGTAATGGATGCGACCCTGCCGTCCGGCCGCAAGCTTGGGCATGACTGGGCACTCCAACACCCGCAGGACTACATCGATGTACTTGCACACACGATTCCCGAGCTCCTGCGAAAGACCGGCGTCAATGCCGAAGATGTCGTCGGCATCGGAACCGACTTCACGGCGTGCACGATTCTGCCCTGTAAGAGTGACGGAACACCTCTGTGCTTTTTGCCGGAATACGCCGATGAGCCCCATGCTTACGTGAAGCTCTGGAAGCATCATGCAGCCCAGTCGCATGCGAACCGCTTGAATGAGACAGCCGCCGCACGAGGGGAAGCCTTCCTCGGCAATTACGGCGGCAAGATATCGTCTGAGTGGGCGATCCCGAAGATTTGGCAGGTTCTTGAAGAAGCGCCGGAAATCTACGAAGCGGCGGATCGTTTTATTGAAGCGGCGGACTGGATCATCTGGGTGCTTACGGGTAAGGAGTCCAGAAATGCTTGCACGGCGGGCTACAAGGAGATCTGGAACAAGAACATGGGGTTCCCGTCGGAGGATTTCTTCGCCGCACTTGACGAACGTCTGCGCTATGTCGTTCGTGACAAACTGTCGACGGATATTCTTCCGCAGGGTGCCAAGGTCGGTACGGTATGTGAGAAGGCCGCCGAGTTCACCGGACTTACGACCGACACCGCCGTCGCAGTCGGCAATGTCGACGCACATGTATGCGTGCCGGCGGTCGGAATTGACGGTCCCGGCAAGATGCTCGCGATTATGGGCACTTCGACCTGTCATATGCTGATGGGGGAGAAGGAATCCCGTGTCCCCGGTATGTGCGGTGTGACCGAGGATGGAATTCTTCCCGGATTCTTCGGCTATGAGGCCGGTCAATCCTGTGTCGGCGATCATTTCGCGTGGTTTGTCGACAATCTTCTGCCCAAGAGTTATGTTGACGAGGCGGCCTCGGAAGGGATCAGTGTTCACGCTCTGTTGCGCAAGAAGATCGAAGCCCAAAAGCCCGGAGAGAGCGGTCTTGTCGCGCTCGACTGGTGGAACGGCAATCGCTCGGTGCTGGTCGATGTCGATCTTACCGGCTTGCTTATCGGTATGACGCTGGCGACAAAGCCGGAGGAGATCTATCGTGCGCTGATCGAGGCGACCGCTTACGGAACGCGAATGATTATCGAGAATTTCCGCGAGAACGGAGTGCCGGTTGAGGCATTCTACGCTTCGGGCGGCATATCGCAGAAGGATCCGATGACGATGCAGATCTATGCCGATGTACTTGGAATGCCGGTCCGGATCGCCGGATCCGCCGAAGGACCCGCGCTCGGCTCCGCAATTTTCGGAGCGGTTGCTGCCGGTCAGAAGAACGGCGGATACGCAGATATTTTCGAGGGGGCCAAGAAGGCCGGTCGCGTCAAGGATATCTCCTATGAGCCGATTCCTGCGAACGCGGCGGTCTATGATGATTTGTTTGCCGAGTATAAGATTCTACACGATTATTTCGGACGCGGAGCC
The DNA here is from genome assembly GCA_023397475.1 of Bacillota bacterium. Lineage (GTDB taxonomy): Bacteria > Bacillota > Clostridia > Saccharofermentanales > Saccharofermentanaceae > Firm-13. Next base: position 12,085 of record JAEWUD010000010.1, on the reverse strand, counting down.
AATGATGTAATGAAGCGTCTGAAGCAAATAAAAACCGGAGGAAAGAAAAATGGCTGATTTGAAGAAGTACTCATTCTGGTTCGTCACCGGGGCACAGCGTCTTTACGGAGACATTTTTGAAGAGATTAAGGATCACGCGAAAACCATCGCGGGTGCTCTCAACTCGGCAAGTTCAGTTCCCGCAACTGTCGAATATAAATCCGTCGTAACGACGACAGATGAGATTACGGCGGTTTTCGAAGCGGCGAATGTCGATCCGGATTGCGCCGGTGTCATCACCTGGATGCACACGTTTTCACCGTCAAAGATGTGGATTACGGCATTCGCTCTTCTGCGCAAGCCGCTTCTGCAGTTTGACACGCAGTTCAATCGGGATATTCCCTGGGCGTCAATTGATATGGATTTCATGAACATGAACCAGTCGGCGCACGGTGACAAAGAGCACGGATTTATCACGGCTCGCATGAGAATCCCTCGCAAGGTTATTTCCGGTCACTGGAGTGATGAGAAGACGGTTTCACGCATTGGCGGATGGATGCGCGCCGCGATCGGCGCCGCGGAGAGTCGGCGCGTCAAGGTCATGCGTTTCGGCGATAATATGCGCGAAGTTGCCGTCACGGAAGGCGACAAGGTGGAAGCGCAGATCAAGCTTGGATGGCAGGTGAACGGCTGGGGTATCGGCGATTTGACCGATAAAGCCGCCACAGTAACGCAGGAAGAGATCGACGCGAAGATCGCGGAGTATCGCGAGCGCTATGACATCGTAACCGATAATATGGAAGCGGTTCTTTTCCAGGCGAAGATCGAGATTGCCATCCGCAAACTTTTCGAGGAGAACGGAATCGGCGCGATGACGGATACCTTCCAGGACCTGCATGGTATGGATCAACTTCCCGGTCTTGCGATTCAGAATCTGATGGCCGACGGCTTCGGTTTCGGTGCCGAGGGCGACTGGAAAACAGCGGCTCTTCTGCGCGTTATGAAGCAGATGGCGTCGGGACTTTCCGGCGGAACATCCTTTATGGAAGACTATACCTATCATTTTGAGCCGGGAAATGAATACGTACTCGGCGCCCATATGCTTGAAGTCTGTCCGACCGTCGCCTCGGAGCGTCCTCGTGTCGAGGTTCACCCGTTGGGAATCGGCGGCAAAGCCGACCCGGCACGTCTGGTCTTTGACGGCGCAGCGGGAGATGCCATTATCGCAACGCTCGTCGATATGGGCGGCCGCATGCGTCTGATTGTCAATGATGTTCGCGTTGTTGCCCCTCTGGCACCGATGCCCAAACTCCCTGTCGCCCGCGTCATGTGGCGCCCGATGCCGGATCTGTCGACCGGAACCGAAGCGTGGATTCTTGCAGGCGGCGCGCACCATAATGTGCTGTCCTTCTCGCTTACGGCGGATCATCTTCGCGACTTCGCTGAGATTATGGGCCTCGAATTCATCCACATCAGTGAACGCACGACAATTCCTGCGCTTGCGAACGAGCTTCGTTTCTCGGATCTCGTATATCGACTTTCCTAAGCGCCGATCACGAAGGATGTCCATAGCTTGATCTTGAAAGGATGATTCTATGCTCGAAGAATTGAAACGCCACGTTTATCAAGCGAATTTGGATCTTGTGAAGCACCAGCTTGTCGTCTTCACCTGGGGAAATGTGTCGGGCATCGACCGTGAAAGCGGTCTTGTCGTAATTAAGCCTTCCGGAGTCCCCTACGAGACGATGACACAGGAAGATATGGTCGTCGTGAATCTCGAGGGTACCGTTGTCGAAGGATCATGGAAGCCTTCATCGGATACACCGACGCACATTGCCCTGTACCGTGCTTTTCCCGCGATCGGAGGAATCGTTCACACCCATTCCCGGTGGGCGACCTTGCGATCCCAAGCGGGTGTCGGGATTCCCGTTTACGGAACTACACACGCGGATTACTTCTACGGTGAGATTCCCTGTACAAGACCGATGTCCTCGCAAGAGATCTCCGGAGAGTATGAGAAGGAGACGGGTACGGTTATTATCGACACGTTTCAGTCCGGAGGCATAGATCCGGAGCAGGTCCCGGCCGTTCTTGTCCGATCCCACGGACCTTTCTCCTGGGGAGTTGACCCCGAAGACGCCGTACTTCATGCGGTTGTCCTCGAAGAGGTCGCAATGATGGCATATTATACCGAGAGCACCGTGAATCAGACGCGCGCGCAAGCCGTGCCGCAGGAATTACTTGACCGGCATTACCTTCGCAAGCATGGCGCAGGCGCATATTACGGCCAGTAGCCGCATCCGTCGAGCTCTTTTCATTTCTTTACCTTCTCGAAAAGCTCTGCGTTCGTAAGACCGTCAGAGCTTTTCGAGTTCTTTTTCTTGAAAAACCGACATCTTTTCTATATAGTCAATAACGTGACGGATGGATTCCTTTTGACGTGTATCAATTCGGGCCGCCGACATATTACCAATCTCCGGTCGACGACGATTCGACTAGCAACATTTGGAGGAGCACCATGACAACCAAGAAGAGAACGACTCGATCCCTGATCACCTATCTTGCGACCGCCGGCGTGATCGCGGCAATGTACGTTGTATTTACATTACCCTTTGCCCAGTTCGCCTTCGGACCGATTCAGTTTCGCTTAGCCGAGATTCTCACCGTACTGCCCGTCTTATTTCCCGCCGCGATTCCCGGACTTGCCATCGGGTGTTTTCTCGCAAATCTCTTGAACCCAATGAATCTTGGCCCGATTGACATTATTTTCGGGACACTCGCGACACTAGCGGCAGCCGTCGCAACGTCGTGGATCGGCAATCGTGTGAAGATCAAGAATCTCACCATCCGCGATCTCCTCGCCCTCGTGCCTCCGGTTCTGCTCAATGCCGTGATCGTAGGACTCTACCTGCCGTTCTTGCTGACCGACGGATCGAATGGCGCTGTTACTGCCGGAGCTGTGTTATTGTCCATGTTGTCGATTGCCGGCAGCGAGGTTGTAGTTGTATACGTACTCGGATTCCCCTTTCTTCAGCTGCTGCGCAGAACGAGGATCTGGGAGAAGTTTGAACAGAAGTGAGGATCTATGTCACATTACTATGAAGAGAAACCTGTAACACCATCCGAACGCAGAGAGATTGAAGCCCGTTTTCTCGGAATAAACTTCCGCTTTGCGACGGACACGGATGTTTTTTCGAAAAGGGCTGTGGACTTCGGCACACGTCTGATGATCGAATCTGCTCAACGTATCTTGACGGAGGAGGGATTTCGCGGAGGCCGGATTCTCGATCTTGGCTGCGGTTACGGCGTCATCGGCATTGTGATGAAGAGAATCTTTCCTTCGTCGGACGTGACCCTTGCCGATATTAATTCCCGTGCTCTGGAACTCTCCCGCGAGAATGCGGCGGCCAATAATGCCGCGTTTGTGACGATCCTGTCCTCCGATGCATGGAATTCAATCACCGGCACGTTCGATTTGATTATGACCAATCCGCCCGTGCGCGCGGGCAAGCAAACCGTATTTGCATTCTATGACGGGGCTTTTGAACACCTGGCACCCGGAGGATCGATTTTCGTTGTCCTGCAGAAGAAGCAGGGAGCACCTTCCACGGAGAAGAAACTTATGGAACTTTTCGGGAATTGTGAGATCGTTGATAAGGATTCCGGTTACTGGATTTTGCGCTCGATCAAGCGGAGTGATTCGAATTCATGATAGAATAAAGGGAAGTCAACTAGAATATCAACCATTATTGGAGGTTCAATATGTCTTCGTGTGACAGTTGTAAAAGCAAAGATTCCTGTTCGTCGTCATCGACCGGCGAATGCCCGAGCGGTTCTTCAGAGGAGCAGGCATCTCTTCTTGCTCCGCTTCATAAAGATTCATCCATTAAGAAGGTCATTGGCATATGCAGCGGCAAAGGTGGCGTCGGGAAGTCTCTCGTCACGTCGGTAATCGCCTCGAAGTTGGCGCGTCAGGGTTATCGAGTCGGAATTCTTGACGCCGATATTACCGGCCCCTCAATTCCGACGGCTTTCGGTCTCAAGGGCACGCTCAAGGGGAGCGAAGAGGGGATCATCCCCGCCGTTTCCCATGCCGGTATTGAGATCGTTTCCGTGAATCTTCTCATGGAGAATGAAGACGCGCCCGTGATCTGGCGCGGTCCGATTATTGCCGGCCTCGTCAAACAGTTCTGGACGGACGTCATTTGGAAGGAACTGGATTTTCTTCTGATCGATATGCCGCCCGGTACCGGTGACGTTCCGCTCACCGTATTTCAGTCCGTATCCCTCGACGGAATCATACTCGTATCGACGAACCAGGATCTTGTTTCTATGGTTGTCGCAAAGGCTCGCAACATGGCATTGATGATGCGCGTTAAGGTACTCGGTTTTGTAGAGAACATGAGTTATATCACCTGCAACCACTGCGGTGAGAAGATGTCGATCTTTGGAGAGGGCGGCGTAGAGAAGGCCGCGTCAGAACTCGGCGTTCCTCTTCTGGATAAGGTTCCGGTCGATCCGGCTGTTACCGCTCTTGTCGACGAAGGACATATTGAACGAATTCATACAGATATCCTCGACAATACCGTCGCATTTCTTGCGAAGATGATCGAGGGCTGATGATTTCGCGTAAGAGAAGTGTTGTCTCTTGTCTTGTATCGGGCATTCTCTTCATCTTCTTCGCAATGCTTACCGGCTGCGCGGAGAAGACGGTAGACACATCGGACTACCTCGGCGACTATTCGTATGACGCTCCGCTTACGGCGATGGTGTACGAAGATTTTGACGGAGAGGGAGAAGGTATTGTTTATCGTGAAGTTACCGATTACGATAAGTTAATAGGCTACACAAAGGTCCCGATCGTTATCTACTTCTATACCTCTTATCAAGAGGACGGGGGGACAGCGACAGCGATGGTGGAGGAACTTGCCGAAACCTATCATGACCAGATCCTCTTCGTATCCGCTGACACCTTGCAGACAGAAGAACTCACCCGACATTTCAACATAGGAGCGACACCGGATTTTGTACTTCTTCATGGCGGTGCTCTCATAGCATCCTTTGAGGCTTTTGACGGTAAAGCATGGACAGAGAGCGACCTTGAGAACTGGATTCTTACAAACAAGGGGAACGGTTGATCAATCGTTCCAGAGAAAAGGGGGTTTCTTCTATGATTCTTTATGACTACGAGCATGCGATCGGACAGGACAGCCACAGGTTTGTCGAAATGCTGGCAAACGGCCGTCCCAAGGACCCGAAAGATAATACACGCTTGATGCTCGGAGGCTATTACATCGCGGACGGGAAGCCTTTACAGGCGAACAGCGACGGGGACGTCATGTTACACGCGCTGACCAATGCAATATCCGGAATCACCTGCGTAAATATCTTAGGAGAGATTGCCGATCGCCTTTGCCGTGAGGAAGGAATCAAGGACAGTAAGGAATTTCTCCTCCTTGCACTACGCTATCTAAATGGCGGGCAGATTACGCATGTTTCCTTCTCTCTTGAAGGAAGATACCCGATTCTCGCGCCCCATATCGAGAATATTCGACAGAGTATTGCCAACATTCTGCAGATCAGTCCGAGCTCGATCGGAATTACCGCAACATCAGGTGAGGCACTTACCTCCTTCGGAAGAGGAGAGGGAATCATGTGCATCTGCAGTGTTACGGTCCGACGTCCGTACGCAAGCTTTGGAGAACATCTGCTATCATCAAATCCTCTGGAGTTGTGATCTTAATATTCGCATAAGACCCTTCGACAAGATAAACGGGCAGCCCTGCGGCTTCGGCAAGCGAAGTGTCGTCGGTGGCTGCCCGTTGATATTTGATGCCTTCGGAATATGCGGTGAAAAGATCCTTCATTCGAAAGGCCTGCGGCGTCTGTATCGAGAAAAGCTTCGTCCGGTCCGGGGTTGCGACGACTCTCTTGCTCTCCGGATCGTCAACTTCTTTGATGGTGTCCTTCACCGCGACGGCAGCTGCGCATATTCCATAGTTCTCCGCTCCCTCGTAACACCGAATAAGTGTCGCCTCATCGACGAGACATCGTGCGCCGTCATGAATGAAAACGATGTCGTCGGCTTTCGGAGATTCCTTGAGAAGCTCAAGCGCCTGAATGCCGTTCCAAACAGAGTCTCGGCGCGTGGGGCCTCCCGCAACCGTGCTCATCACAAGGCCGGGCACGAACTCCTCACACAGCCATTGAACTTCGGGAAGATTCTCAGAGCCGGTAACAACAATACAACGGACAAAAAACGGGCTCGTCTTCCGCATCGAACGTCCGAAACGATCAAAGGCAAGCAGCGTGCGAGCCAGGACAGGCACACCTCCGACCGGGAGAAATTGCTTCTTCGTAGTGCCGCCCATTCGGCTGCCTTGGCCTGCGGCCGGAATGATCACATAAATTCCCGGATCCTTTTTGTTACCTGAAGTCATCGGTCATTCCTCCTTCTTGCTCCGTATGTTATGCGAAAATAACATCTGTTGCTTCGGATAAGGTATCCGCGTATATACATTCCGGAAGCCGATCTTTACCGCCGCGACGCCGGATCCGATCCACCATTTCTTTGTTGCCGCCGGGTAATATCACGGTGGTGAATCCCAGACGATATGCTTCTGTCAGACGGTTCTCGATATGACTGACGGGACGGATCTCGCCGGTCAATCCGACCTCTCCAAGAATCAGTGTGGACGCTCTGACGGGCTGATCGCGATTCGCGGAGAGAACAGCCGCCAACACGGCCAGATCACAGGATGGTTCCGACAGGCGAAGACCGCCGACAACGTTGATATAGGCGTCCATGTTATTGATCCCAAGAGCAAAGCGTTTCTCGAGCACGGCAAGAAGCATTCCGATGCGACCGCGATCAAGTCCCTGCGCCATACGCTGGGGAACCGAATAGTTGGATGGATTCAATAAAGCCTGTATCTCGACAAGAACCGCTCGGGTTCCCTCGAGACACGAAGTAACAACAGAACCGGGAACCGAAATCGGACGCCCGGATAATAGGAGCGTGGAGGCATTCTCTACAGAAATTAATCCTTCGCCTGTCATCTCAAAAAAAGCGAGTTCGCCGGTAGCCCCAAACCGATTCTTTACCGCTCGGAGCATGCGATACGGACTCGAACCTTCGCCCTCGAAATACAGGACGGTGTCGACCATGTGTTCCAAAACACGAGGACCCGCGAGTGAGCCGTCCTTCGTGACATGTCCGACCAGAACGATCGTGATCCCGCGGTGTTTGGCGATGCGCAGAAGGCCCGCGGTTACTTCGCGTACCTGACCGACGCTTCCCGGAGCGGAGGTAATCTCCTCGGTATAAAGGGTTTGTACGGAATCGATGATACACAGTGCCGGTTCGGTCGATTCGATCGTTTCGGCCACACAGGCAAAGGAGGTCTGGGTACAAAGTGTAATATGTGAAGTGTCGACACCGAGTCGCTCGGCGCGCATGCGAATCTGAATACCCGATTCCTCTCCCGACACATAAAGGACCTTGCCGGCGGAACGTGCCAGATGGCAGACCTGAAGAAGAAGTGTTGATTTGCCGATGCCCGGATCACCTCCGACCAGGACGAGCGAACCGTTGATGAAACCTCCGCCAAGAACACGATCCAGCTCTGTAATTCCCGATGAGAAGCGTTCATCCGCGGATGACGCGACGGAGGAGAGAGGAACGACCTCCGATGCTCCCGTCCACCCCTTCTGGCGCGATGGTCTCGTCTCCTGAGAAGAGACCGTCTTCTCCTCGACGAAGGAGTTCCAGGCCTGACAGGACGGACAGCGCCCAAGCCAGCCGGACGATTCGTATCCGCAGGCATTACAGACAAAGAGAGACTTGCTTTTGGCCATCCATTCCTCCTCCTTTGTTTTCACAACAAAGATTTATTGTCAGTATACCATCAGGCATGTGTGGCGCGAGAAGGAAAAGGCGACATTTTCCGACAGAAAAATGCGGTTATTATATGGGGATCAACGAACGAAGTGTCCGTCGATCCCCAGAATATGCGCCGCGTTATCGTAGAGAATCTTGCGCTGATCTGAGAGAGAAAGTCCAAGCCGTGAAAAACGTATAAGCTCTTCGCGAGCTCCCCACATCGGATAATCTGTCCCGAAAAGAACATGGTCGGCCCCGAATCGCTCAATCATTTGGACGGCACGTTCGGGGGTAACGAAATCAAGCGAACTGGAAGTGTCGACATATACATTCGGCAATCCGGAGAGTTCTTCCGGCGCCTGATCCCATTCACTCCAACCGCCGAAATGCGCCGCGATCAGAACTAAATCCGGAAAGCGATCCGCCAGCCGGCGAATTTGGAAGGGGTGGGAGAAGCCGTGGCGATAATCGCCGGCGTGAATCAGAAGGGGAAGTCTTCCGGCTACGGCCTCAGCCATGGAGAATACGGCTTTGGAATCCGCAGGAATCTCCTGGAAATCCGGATGAAGTTTAATTCCTCGAAGGCCGAGCGAGACGAGATTATCTACCTCCATGCGAATCTCCTCCGGAGTCATGTCAGGATGGAGAGTGCCGAACCCGATGAGACGTCCCTGAGAATCCTCCTGCAATCGGTGAATAAACGAATGAATCGAAGGAACCTGTCTGGCGGAAGTGGCCGTGGAGAAAATGACGGAACGAACGATTCCGCAAGCGGTATTCTCGCGGAGCATGTGCTCAAGAGACCCGTCACAATGCATCGAAAGATCATAAAAGCGTCCGATTGACTCGACGGCACGCGTCAGGATTTTCGGAGGGAAAACATGGGCATGGATATCGATAATCGGCCCGGTTATAGGTGCGGACACCGAAGATGCGGACATACAAATCTCCTTTGTGTCATGTAAGACCGTACCCAGTGTAGTCCCGCCGGATAAGAAAATCAACTATCCGGAGACAAAGGAAGAAGAGAAGGATTGTAAGAATTCTGAAGTCTATTTGTATTTTCCATCTCCGTATTGTTACATGATCAACATGTTTTACATAAACGGATGTAGTATGATAAAAAGACGACGATTCTCAATTCCTGTCTCATCCGTGCGAACGCTCATCGTAAGTATTACAAAACCACGATCTAAAGGAGACGATCATGCGTAAAATACATCACGTCATCAATCATAAATTCCTGCGTATTACTCTTGCAGCTGCTCTTTCTGTCTCGTTGCTCTTGTCCTCCGGGTGCTCTTTCCTGCAAAGAGTTGCGGGAGACATGCAGAGGTTGCGCGATGAATCCTCGGTCGCAGAGGATTCTCAGGAGTCAACGGACGAAGAGGAGTCTAAAGGCAAGAAAGCCGAGAGTAACGGCAGCTTCAAGATGTACGGCGATGATGAGGGCCCGCTCCTGCAACAGCTCGATTTCTCTCTGTTCGCCGGCAGCGCCACTTCCGACACACTGAGTCTGGAGTTCTATCTGACCGATCCCGAAGCGTTCGGGTTGGAGATTTCGGATCCGACTCTCGGAGAATATTCCGTCGAAGAGGATGAAGAGGTTTATCGGGGCTATGAGGATTGCCTTGCCATGATGGAAGATATCGACTACGACGAACTGTCCTCCGGCGATAAGATTCTTTACGACGTGATTGAGTACGATCTCCATGAGGCACTCGGTTATGAAGGATTCTATTATTACTCTACCTCGCTTAATTCCATCACGGGCATGCAGACGCAGCTTCCTCTTATCTTGGCGGAGTTTGCGTTCGACACGACCGACGATGTTGAGACATATCTGCTTCTTCTCGACGACTACTCCAGATATTTCGAGGACATGATGGCGTATGAAGTAGCGCGCGCGGAGGCGGGTTTCGCGCCCTCGGACGAGAATATCGAGAAGATCATTGATTCGTGTGAATCCTTTCTGGAAGATAAGGATGACCATTTTCTGATCGACAGCTTTAGCGAACGACTTGAGACGTTAGATCTGTCTGACAGTGAAATCGAGGCGTATGAAGAGAGGAATATCGAAGCTCTGGAATCATCGGTGTTCCCCGCGTATGAGATGCTCGCGGAATCTTTCGAAGAACTTCTTGGAACAGGAGAGAATGAAGGCGGTCTGTTGAATTTTCCGGACGGAGACAAGTATTACGCCCTCCTCATGATGTCAGAGACAAGTACGGATATGACACCGGAAGAGGCTGCCGAAGCGATTGAGAACTCGATTGACGAGCAACTGGAGATTATTTTCTCCGTGGACTACGATGATGAATTTGATGAACTATATAACAGTTACTCGTTCTCTGTCGGATCGACAGAGGAGAATCTGGAGTATTGCAAAGATTTGATCGCGGATGCTTTTCCGGAGATCATGGACCATGATGTGACATTGAAGGCAGTCCCCTCACAACTGGAGGATTTCTTCAGTCCCGCGGCATATCTGTCATGTCCGATTGATGATCCGACGGATAATCTTATCTTGACCAATGAATCACAACTTGACGGATATCCCAACCTTCTTGATACAATCGCGCACGAGGGCTATCCGGGACACCTTTACGAAGCCGTATATCACGCGGATAATATCGACAGCTACTACCAGCGCTCCGCTTCCTTTTCCGGATACTCCGAGGGGTGGGCGATGTATGCGGGAGAGTTCATCCTTCAGCACACGGATCTCTATGATGAAGAACTGGTCGACTATATCTATGCCGAGGATAAGATATTCAATACTCTGATCCCCGCTCGAATCGATATCGGTGTCAACTATGAGGGTTGGTCAAGAGATGACGCATACGTGTACATAGCCGATTTAGGACTCGAGTATCGCGATTTCTCCGATTATTGCTACGACATGGCGATCGAGATTCCCTGTTATTACCTCTCCTATTGCGTCGGACAGATCGAGACGAATCGCATCCTTGCGGAGGCTTTCGACGCGTACGGAGATGATTTATCACCGGCCCAGATTCACGAAGCCTATCTCGCCGTAGGTCCCGCTCCCCTTCCGATTGTTGAGAAGTATTTTAACGAGAATCTCGAAAACGCGAAAAACAACGATTGATTACGTTTTTTGGGGTTGCTCAAAAAATCATTATGGTATAATCATTTTGAATAGAAATTTTCGCAGATATTACCCGAATTTTTACGGTTTCTTATAATCGAAGCAGATTGGAGGCTTATCTTATGGCCAAAATGACCCGCCTGGCGACAACCGTTACCGCCAGATATTATCCGGCTCCGGATCTGACCGATGCTTTCTACATGGACGGACGCATCTCCGGCAAGAGGGAGACCAGGTCCGCGGATATAACGATTGATAAGGAGGACAGAGGTTTTTTCTTCTCTGTATTCTCCCATGGCGCTTCCGCCGGGCGCGACGCATCCTTAGAGCCGCCCTACGAAGCACCGCTTCGCAAGTTGTACACGGAGATGAAGACAGGACGCAAGCTTCTCGATCACGTGATCGGCGATCTTGTGAATACCGCCGTTTCCGTCACCGGCCGCATGAAGATCCAGACCGGCAACGCCAGATCTCCCTTTTTCGCGGGTGCGATTGTCAAGGACTCAGAGGCATTTGCCATCACCATGGGTAAGGGACTCGCGTTCCTGTATCGCGATGACACATTATTCCCCCTTACGGCGACAGATATTAAGATTGATCCTGTCAATACACAACGCCAGCGTGTGGATGATTTCCATAATTATTGCGCATCCAAGGCCGCAACCGCATTGTGCTCGAATATCGTTCAGCTCAAGATGGATGACTGCTTGATTCTGTGTAACCGGGAAGTGTATGAAGCACTCGGACAACAGGAGATGCTCCGTATTCTCTATGAAGCCGAAGATCAGTGCGATGCGGCGGGAGTCGTCGTAACCGAGGCTTCCGCGAAGCTTCCGGGTGTTCCGATGCAGTTTATGATCTCCTTCGTCGAGGCGGTTTCCGCTCCGGAGAAGGGTGGTCTGTTCGGATTCGGTCGCAAGAAGACTGCGCAGGCATATGATGATGAAGATGATGCGATCGAGGTTCCCATTGCCAAGTCGGCGGCACCCGTTGCGGCTGTTCAGGCACCTGTGCCTATTCCGGTCGTTGTCGAGGAAGAACCGGCTGAGCCGCTGTTCTTCGGTCAGGAGGCGACCAATCCCTTTGTGCAACCTTTGGCGGAAGCTCCGGTG
>JAEWUD010000024.1 GCA_023397475.1 Bacillota bacterium | reverse complement strand
GAACCTATACACCTCTCGCGAAGAAGAATATTGATACAGGTGCCGGTCTCGAGCGATTTGCCTGCATTATGCAGGGCGTTGACAATCTCTTCCTTGTTGACACGGTTCGGTCGATTCTCGACGCGGTTTGCGAGAAGGCCGGTGTAACCTATGGGATAGACCCCAAGATCGATATCGCAATCCGCGTAATCACAGATCATGCGCGTTCGACGACGATGATGATCTCCGACGGTGTTCTGCCCTCGAACGAAGGCAGAGGATACGTTTTGCGGCGACTCTTGCGTCGTGCCGCACGTTTCGGTCGATTGATCGGGATACGCCATCTATTCCTTACCGAAATCGCGGCGATTGTGATCGAGCAGAATCAGGATGCATATCCTGCGCTGGTCGATAAGAGATCCTATATCATGACGGTAATCCGCAAGGAGGAGGAAGCGTTCCTCCGCACTCTTGAACAGGGCACAGAGATTCTCAACGGTTATATTTCGGAAGCTAAGGCGCAGGGTCTTGCTACTCTCACGGGAGAGCAGATTTTCCGTCTCCACGATACATACGGCTTCCCGCTGGATCTTACGCGCGAAATTGCCGAAGATGAGGGACTCTCTACCGACGAAGCGGGTTTCCAGACCCAGATGAAGCTGCAGAAGGATTCGGCACGCGCCGCGGCCAAGGCGAAGCACGGAACCGCGTGGGGCGGCAAGGAATTGCCGGAGGAACTTCTTAAGGATACGACGGCGACGGATTTTGTCGGATATACGACCTGCGATTCCCAGGCGGATCTGCTTTATCTTCTCAAGGAAGATGAGGAAGGTGCTCTCCAGCTGATTTCCGAAGCCTTCGCCGGTGACACTGTGGTCGCGATTTTTGATCGCTCTCCCTTCTATGCAACTTCGGGCGGTCAGATGACGGATGTCGGAAATGCATTGGAGGATGGCTTCCATGCTCGTGTGACGACCGTTGATAAGGATGCGGCGGGAAAGTATCTTCATACGATGAATATTCTGTCCGGCGTCTTGCATACGGGAGATTCAATTGCACTTCATGTAAATCCTTCGCACCGTTTGTCGACCGCGCGCAATCATACGACAACACATATCCTTCAGAAGGCTTTGCGCGATACCCTCGGCGATCATGTGGAACAATCGGGATCGCTGGTATCGGAGAACCGTTTGCGTTTTGACTTTACGCATTTTCAACCGATGACGGAGGAAGAGATTAAGACCGTCGAAGACACCGTGAACTCGATCATTCTTCGGGATCTTCCCGTGTCGACACGTACGATGAAGGTCGATGAGGCGAGAAAACTCGGCGCAATGGCACTGTTTGGAGAGAAGTACGGAGAAACCGTTCGTGTCATTACTGTCGGCGATGAGGCGGCGCCGTATTCGTTAGAGTTTTGCGGAGGAACACATCTGACACATACAAGCCAGGCATGTCAGTTCCGTATTCTTTCGGAGACGGGTGTTGCGTCCGGCATTCGACGGATCGAGGGCGTCACGGGCGAGGCCGCCTATGAGATTGTGAAGTCCAAAGACGCACAAATCGAAGCCATCTGTGCCGCTTTGAAGACGACAGAGGACCAGCTCGTCCGTAAGATACGCTCGATGCAATCTGAGATCAAGGCGCTTGAGAAGGAACTCTCCGGATTTAAGGAGCAAGAGTCCGCGGGACTGGCGGCGAAGCTTTTCGCGGATGCTAAGAACTTCGGAAGTGTTTCTGTGGTTGTAGCGGCGATTAACGTACCGGATGCCGATGCGCTTCGGACGACAGCAGATCAGATTCGGGACCGCATGACGGATGGAGTAGTGCTCCTGTCCGCGGCGGCTGACGATAAACTGATGTTTGTTGCAATGGCGACACCTTCCGCAATTTCGAAGGGTATTCATTCCGGAAACATCGTCCGTGAAGCGGCGAAGGCTGCGGGCGGCGGTGGCGGCGGACGTCCGGATATGGCGCAGGCAGGCGGCAAGGATGTATCCCGGCAGGCGGATGCCCTGGCTGCGGCGGAATCCGTCATCCGAACGCAACTGGGTGCGTAAGGCGTGGAGATTCTTGATACGGCATTCATGGTTTCAAGAGATATAAGGAGGCGTTTCGCATGTGTGTTTTCTGTAAGATTATAGCCAAGGAGATTCCGGCGAAGATTGTTTTCGAGAATGACGATGTAATCTGCATTCATGATCTTCATCCGGTGACGCCGGTTCATGTATTGATCATCCCGAAGAAGCACTTCGAAGACATCAAAGAGCTGTCCTTGTCGACGGAGGGTGAGAAGGCGATGATTGATGTTCTCCGTGCGGTTCCCGAGATTTGTCGCGAAATGGAACTGGATCAAGGTTTTCGCGTGATTAACAATTGCGGAGAGTATGGCGGGCAAACGATTTCTCATGTGCATTTTCATGTTCTGGGCGGAAGGAAACTTGGAGAGAAGATGATCTGAAGATTGCTTTTTCTGTGGGTTTTACCATCGAGATTCCGACTTTTGCCGGGATCTCGATTTATCTTTGACAGAAGCGCCGGGCAGGTCTAGAATGACGAACATGAGCCGAGAACCGTGGGGGGGGATTAGCATGGCATATGTTGATATGAGTTCTGACGTGAATTACGGTAAGAAGATACTCATCTTTGTCGAGGGGACGATACTGAAACCGAAATCAATTCTTCTTCAATATAATTACAAGTCGTATGTTCCGATTGGGAAAGCCGTATCCCTGGTAGACCGATGGTATACACAGGGCGCTTCGATTGTGTTCTGCACGCATCAGAGAGACCTGCATAAGGTTAATGAGACGGCTGCAATGCTCGAAGAATTTGGATTCAAGGGGGAACGACTGTATTACCGGGGAGACAAGCAAGAGTATAAAGATCTTGTGGAAATGATTCGGCCGGATATTCTGATCGAGGACGATTGCTATAGTATCGGCGGTGCGAAGGAGATGTGTATTGCTAATGTTTCCCCTTATATGAAGGAAAGGATCCGGTCAATCGTAATGAAGGAATTCAAGGGGATTGATTCCTTATCGTCAAATTATCTCGAACTCTAGAAAAATCGTATGTTATTGCATATCTTCGACGAATGCTTTCTCCGAGAGGGGGAGGCATTTTTCAGAATCTTATGGCATTTCTCGATGAAACATGAGGGGAGATTTTGCGCCTTTTTCATCATGCAGAGTATGAAAAGATTAATATTCGTCGATAGAATAAAAATGTCATATATTTGATATTGACAACGGATCATTGCCATGTTAAGAATGGAAAGGATACAATTTCGTATCAAAAATCACCTCGATCATCAATGATACAGTAGGTTACCAAGGAAACTACGGAGGCTCTATGCGCGTAAGCAGACCGAAGCTATATCTTTCACTGGTTTTTCTGTTCTCTATTATCTTCATTGTCTATTTATCGCCGGGTGCGACCGTCAACGCCGGTCCAGGAACCTATCCGAAATCCTACAACATCGGAAATGTTCTTACTGATTTCCAGTACTTCATCGAGGGCGACCTTACGGGCAGCGGGCATACCGTCGGTGCGGTCGCGGTTGGGGGATCCTTCGACAAGAGCAATACGATTGCGGATGGTCAACTGACAGCTTCTTACATCTATGATGTAGTGAATGCAACAATAGGAACCGGAAATTATTACCCGGGTGACAAGACGGTCTATTACGCGACGAATTCTTCCGGTGCGGCATTGGATCCGAAGTTTGTTCAGAATCCGACCTATATTGATATGGCTGCGGCATTTGATGCCGTAGCTGCTGAATCAGTCGCACTTTCAAACGATAGTAATAGATACATTGCGAGTGAGGCAGATGTCAACACGACCGTAGTTTGGGATGCAAGAACGCTCAATATCGATGTTACTGACGGGGAAGGGAACATAG